>NZ_CP015193.1:1500000-1800000 GCF_002214605.1 Thermococcus chitonophagus
CATCCCTCGATATTGAAGCAGGCAAAGCATTAAACACCAAGTCAACCTCAGGATCCTCAAGGAATTCTGTTAGGCTCGCAACAACGTAATCCTTGAACTCCTCAGGGGCATCTTCAACTAATTCACCGTACTTCTTTCCAGCTGATCTTTCCGAGGCAACTAGCTTCTCAACCCTGAACCATGGATGACCCTCGAGGAGCTTAACGAACGTTCTTCCCACCAATCCCGTTGCTCCTAAAACTGCGACCTTCATTCCATCACCCTCCTAAACGCTTCTAGGGTTGGCTCTATAGGCTCAGGTAGCTTGAAGTTGTTTACAACTATGTTTGGATCTTTCAATCCGTGACCCGTAGTTATTAGCACGTAGCTTTCGCTCCTATCTATGGCACCCTCACGCAGGAGCTTTATCAGACCGGCCAGGGATGCTGCCGAAGCTGGCTCCACGAAAAGCCCTTCTTTAGAGGCCAAAATCCTCTGGGCTTCAAGTATCTCTTCGTCGGTAACGCTCTCGAACAGTCCTCCTGACTCCTTTACAGCATTCCAAGCCTTGGGCCAGTTCGCGGGGTTTCCTATCCTTATTGCTGTTGCAACAGTTTCGGGCTTCTCCTCCGGCTTGAACTCTCTGCCCTCTTTCCAGGCCTTTGCTAGAGGAGAGGCACCTTCCGCCTGAATTCCAATCATCCTGGGGAGCTCATTTATTACCCCTGCCTCGTAGAGCTCCTTAAAGCCCTTCCAGATTGCCGAAATGTTGCCGGCGTTTCCTACAGGCACCACAACATTATCCGGAACCCTCTGGAGCTGATCGTAGATCTCGTAGGCTATTGTCTTCTGCCCTTCAAGTCTGAACGGATTTATTGAGTTCAGCATGTAAACTCCAAGCTCCCTGCTTGCCTCAACCACAACCCTAAGTGCATCATCAAAGTTCCCGTTAACGGGAACTACTTGGGCTCCGTAGATTATGGCCTGAGCGAGTTTTCCTAGGGCAATCTTACCGCTCGGAACTAAAACATAGGCTTTTATTCCAGCCTTTGCAGCGTATGCCGCTAGAGAGGCTGAAGTGTTGCCCGTTGAGGCACATATGACCTTATCCATGCCAAGCTCTAGCGCTTTTGAAACACCGACGGTCATTCCCCTATCTTTAAATGAACCCGTTGGATTTGCGCCCTCGTTTTTAGCGTACAGCTCCCTAACCTCGAGTTCCTCTTCCAAATTCTCCAGCCTATAAAGGGGAGTTCCACCCTCATTTAAGGAAACTCTCTTCTTAACGGGAAGCCAGCTCTCATATTTCCACAGCGTTATATTCTTCCCATCGAATATCTTAGTATCAACCTTATCGAGATCAATAACCACTTCCAACAATCCACCACAGTCACAGCGGTACCTTATTTCATCCTCAGGATAAATTCTCCCGCACTTAATACACCTCAGAACCATTTTGCACCCCTTCCTGTCTTAGTTACCCAATATTCAGCCCTAATCCCCATTTCCTCAAAAGCCTCTCCCATGGCCTTTGCAACTTCCCTTAAGTTCTCCCCTACAGCGAACATCGCCGGACCAGATCCGGAAACCGTTACACCGTACGCCCCAGCGTTCAGTGCGGCCTCCCTAACTTTGTCAAACCACGGCATAAGCTTCTTTCTGTAAGGCAGAGCTAATCTGTCATCCAGTAGCCTTCCGATGGTCTCTATATCCTCCTCTCTCAGGGCCAGGACAAGGCTAGATGCCATTGCAAGATTTTTAACTGCATCCTTTAAGGGTACTTTCTCAGGGAGGACTTTTCTGGCCTCACTGGTTGGAACTTCAACCTCTGGAAGAACCACCGCTACTTTGAGTTCTACATCTATCCTGTGAACTCTGAGGGGGCTTATCGATTCTATGATCGTGAAGCCACCATAGTAGGAGGGTATAACGTTGTCACCATGGGGACTTCCTGAAGCCGCCCTCTCCCCTTCCAGTGCTGCCCGGATTATGAGCTCATCATCCTCAACTCCTAGAACCTTCGCAGCAGCAACGGCACCTGCAAGTGAGGATGCTCCAGAGCTCCCGAGACCGCTTTTTGGTCTTATTCCTTTCTTGAGCTTCATGTAAACACCGCCTTCCTCGCCTAAAAGTTTGAAGAGGGCCTTAGCAGCCACCACTGCAACGTTGCTACCATCAGCAGGAACCTTGTGTCCTATGACCTCTATCCGGAAATTATCGCACTCCTTTACGACAACTTCATCTCCAGGTTTCTCTATTGCCATCCCGAACACGTCAAATCCTGGCCCAAAGTTCGCTATAGTTGCCGGAGCGTAGACTTTCATTCTCAACCACCATCCTGTGTATTTCTCTTACGGCGCGAGTTAGCTCATCTTTTGGAACTTCAAGCCTAACAAAATTCTCTCCTCTCTCAATTACCTTATATGGCCCATAGAACGCGTTTGCCCCAACTATAGAAACCTCTGCTCTCTCCTGAGTGTTCCTGTGGACGACGATTGGAATTCTCAAGCTGTCTTCCATAACCAAGGTCCCAAAGCGCCAGTCCTTTGTCTTCCCGAATATTACTGGGATCTTGTTCTCTACGGGATCTATGGCTCTCCAATGCAACGCCTTCATCCCAAGTCTCGCGGCAGTCCTAGCTTCCTCATACGAGAGGTATGGAATTAGTTTTGCACTTGGAACTATCCTGGGGTCAGCTGTGTATATTCCCTCAACGTCGCTCATTATGACCACGGCCTTTGCATCAAGAAGGCTCGCTAGTGCTGTCGCAGAGTAATCACTCCCTCCCCTTCCGAACGTTGCTCTGAATCCGTTGAGATCACCGTAGAAACCAGTGACTACGGGAACTACACCCTTAGCGAGGAGCTTCTTTAAAAGTGAAATCCTCCCCTTGCTAGCTTTCATATCGACCTCTGCAGACCCGAAAGATCCTCTGGCAACGAGGACGTCCTTTGAGTCTATAGCCTTGGCCTCAACCCCTATCAGCCTTAACCCTTCAGCGAATAGCACTGAAGAGAACCTCTCTCCAAAGGATACTACTGCATCCCTATAGCACTCCTCCGTTGGGAAGTTCTGATTCAGTGTTAGTTCAAGCTCCCTGAAAAGGCCATCCAAATTTATTCCAAGCTCCTCGCAGAAGGGCTCATGTATTTCCCTTATCCTGTCCAAGGCCTCCATGTCTCCCTCTGCAAGGCGTATAAGCTCATCTGTGACACCTTTAAGGGCAGAAACCACAACCACTACAGATCTTCCTTCAGAAACGTGCTTCACTAGCTCCAAAGCTTCCTCAAAGGCGTACCTTACCGAGCTCCCTCCAAACTTAATAACGAAGGGTTTCTCCACCACCGATTGTAGTTCACCCCGAGGGCTCAAGATTTTCTTCTTCGTAATAAAATTTTCGAATGATATTTCGTTTTTGTGACAAATTTTTGATCGAAACCTGCTGATAGTGCTCACTTTTCCACTGAATGTCAAGTCCAAATTGAAAAATTGACTGGGTAGGAGAAAATATCCTCTTATGGAGCTCCCTCACTACCTTCAATGCCTCGCTCTCTGAGAGAGCATAGAGCTTCCAGTAAGGACCTTCTTCTATGGGATCATATCCAATGTCCTCTGTAACGTTTATTAAGAGGAGCCTATCCTTTGTGAATGTCATTAGGGGCATGCCTGAACTTCTCTCACTTAATACAGTCCCCATCCTCCAGTTTCTTGTCCTTCCAAACAGCACGGTTAGCTTGAAATCTTTAGCCAGCTTCGAGGCCTTCCATTGAATCGCCCGCATTCCGTATCTAGAGGCGAGCAAGGCTTCATCATACGAAAGGTAGGGGATCAACTTGGCCATGGGGATTATCCTGGGATCAGCTGTATATATACCATCAACATCACTCATTATTACAACGAACTCAGAATCTAGAAGAACACCAAGGGCGACAGCCGAATAATCACTCCCTCCCCTCCCCAGAGTCGCAATTCTGCCATCAAGATTAGCCACAAATCCAGGAACAACTGGGACAAAGCCATTCTCGAGAGCTTCATATATCAACTTAGTATTTCTCCTGCTCTTCTCAATGTCAATGAATGCATCGCCGAACTCGCCCCTTCCAATGAATATTTCCTCCCCCGGGATGACTTTTCCACCCACGGCACTTGCGAAAAGAACTGCTGAAAGTAACTCTCCCATACTGAGGATATAGTCCCTGAGGGCGGGATATTCAAGATCGGGGAGAGTGAAGAGTCTATCTATGTAGGGCTTCAGAACCGAGGGATCAATGCCATTAAGCTTTGCATGATAAATATATTCACTCGCAACCTTTACGGCGAGATCCTGATTTAAGCTATCAGCGTATCTTATTAGATCGTCTGTAACTCCTTTGAGGGCTGAAACAACTACAACTACCTCACTCTCTTCAAATAAATTAGTTATCAAGGAAACAGCATCCTGAAAGTCAAGTCTCATTGAGCTCCCGCCGAACTTAAAGACTATCATCTCTCCTCGTGCTATGTTTCACCGGGAGTTTTATATATCTTTCGACATAATTTTAATGCTTAAAAATAACCAGAAATAATAAAACTTCGGATAGTAATTCAAAGGTTAGCCACTTAGGGAGTTCCTGAGTAAAAGTGAAATAAGGAGAAGCTTAGAGAGTTACACTCTCAAGTTTGTTCTTCTTTACAATGTACGTATCCTCATGCTTTATACTTCCCTCGGGCAACATTAGGGGAGCGTGAATTATGCTGAGAACCATGTTCTCCTGAACCTTTTGAGCCCTTGTTTGGACTATTATCGTCGGCATTGGTAGCTCTTCAATCAGTAAACCAACGCCGTGAGTGTAACCTGTAATGTATTCATTTTCAAACCCCTTCGCCCTGAAAAACTCTGCCAACTTTTTCTCAACGGAATTTAAGACCACTCCAACCCTGGTCTCTTCTAATGCTAGCCTGTAAGCTTCTTCCTTGACCTTTATCGCCTCTCTAACCCTTCCCCCAGGATCTCCAATGACAAACGTTCTAGCCATGTTAGCGTAGTAGTGATTGTAGTCGGCACCGATAACCACCGTAACTACTCCATTCTCCTTAACCTTCAGGTCACGGAAGGGCTCGGCGTGGGCTCGGGGGGTTGTGGAGACGTAAACCTTAGGATCCTCGCTACCCCTGATCATGAGCTCCCTCATTATCTCAGCGGCTATCTCGAGCTCGCTCTTTCCTGGTTTTATCACTTCCTCAGCAACTTCCATTCCAGCCTTTGCTATCTTTCCAGCCTTCCTTATCTGCTCAAGCTCCCACTCGTCCTTAATCATCCTAAGGCCCATTGTTATGTCCAGAATATCTACAACATCCACTGTTGGATTCAATCTCTGGAATATCCTAAGGAATGCAAGGTATGCATCCCTCTCAAAGCCGAACTCAAGTCCAACCCTCTCCATCCCGTTGTTGTGTATCCACGTAACTACCGAAGCCATGAGATCCTCGACCCTCTGGTACTCCTCAACGTCCTCTATCCAGCTTCTCCTCTTGAATTCCTCGGCCTCATTCCTTACCACAAGAACCTTGGGCTCTCCCTCAGCCGGGATTAGAAGGGAAGGCCTAAGCCACTTGGTTCCGGTAAAGTAGATAAAAGAGGATTGTGTCCTTATAACTGCTCCATCTATATCCCTTTTCCTGAGCTCCTCCTGGAACCTCTCAACTCTTCTCCTAAATATTTCTTCATTCATTTTCATTCACCCCGTCCTGTACTTTTCAACCTTACAACAACTCTTCTTAGCCTTAGGACTTATATAGTCGGGAGGGATATAGGGGATTTCAGTCCCTCCAGTCCAGTAGCCTTTTTTCTCCCTCAAGCTCCTTATACCTTTTCACGTCCATGGTTATCTCAAGCGTTCCCAGATATTCGCCTTTTTCGTTCTTCACTGGGACATACAGAATATAAACAAACTTATCCCCCAGTTTAAGCCAAAATTCAGCCTTATCTTTCCTGCCATCCTTGAAAGCTTTAAGTATCTTATTAACTATATGAACGCTCTTTGGAGGATGGCAAAGCTGGACAGGCCTCCCTAGGATATTTAAAGGCCTTGCAAAAATCCTCTCTCCTGGAGAAAAGAAGCGAACTCTATCGTTCTTATCTACAAAAGTTATATCGAGAGGGAGTGCCTCAAATATTGCTTTTAGTTCTTCAACGCTTAAATAGCCAGTCCCCAGGTCAATGTCCCCAGGTCTCTTCACGTCCCCACTCTTATCCGGTTGTAGGCCGTACTTTTCTATGGCTTTTCTGACTTCTTGGGGCAGACTTAATATTTTTTCTGCAGAGAGTTCGGGATCGATCTGCCATGGATAAATAGGCTCAACTCCAGGATCCCATTCCCCAGGCCTCACCTTATAGTAGCCAAATTCCTCCTCTTGCATCCTTATAGCCTTCCATTCTCCATCCCCAAGGAGGGCTTCTACTGTTGGATAAAGGATATTGTCCTCCCTGAAAACCATGTCAATTAAGGCTCTTGATGCTTCTTGTGCCTCTCTAATGAACTTCTCGTAATCCTTTTTAGCGAGGAATTCTTGAAGTCTCTTTATCATGAACCTTATTTCATCATGCTTCGTCCACAGGACTGTAGCAACTGCAGTAAGACCAAGCCTTTCTATGTAGGGAAAGAGGAGCATCTCCTCCCTGCTGTAGTGCGTAAATCCAATGAGCCTTAAGCTCTTGACGAGCTCCTCTAGAACTTCAATCATTTGTTTTCTCACTGCTTCATCTTGAGTCTTGCTGAGGGTTTGGGCGTACAGGTTTAGCATCTCTGCATCTTTTATTATCTCCCGGTTCTCAAAGTATAACGTTTTTAGAGGGTGACCATCAGGCAAATGGGAGTAATTGCCAGCTCCTGCTACTGATTCCCTAAATACCTCAACATGCAGATCGCACATCTTAGCTATGTCCTTAACGGAGATTCCTTCTTTCACAAGCTCCTGCTCTATGAGAGGTATTTCAAGAGGGGATATTGAAGCAAGTACTTCCCTAAACTCCTCCTTCAGCTCTTCAACGTCGGCACCCTCATGGAGTTTCAATAGTAGTCCCTTGAGCTTCTCCTTCTTTACCTCAAAATTTTTCAACCCTTCAGTCATTTCCCTTCACATGACACATGTCATATCAGCCACTTATAAACATTTTGGGACATATTTGGGTAGGGAAACCAAGAGTGAGAGGACAACGAAGGATATCAAAAACTATGGACAAATACACTGCGGGAGCAAAATAATAGCAAGAACCCTCTACTTCGAATAGTCCTTTAGCATATCGTTTCTAATATTGAAGGCTCAGGGGGTGTTCACTTCATCACTACTCAGGTGGCTTGCTACTCATCATCGCCACTCTACCTAAATGTCTGACTTATATTTATTTTCCTACCCAGGACAAAATATTTCTAAGTAAGTGTTCTCATGATCTAGCATGAGAGAGTACTTTATAGTTAAAGTTAAGGAAAATGGAAAGCTGGAGATTCCCCTTGAGTTCGCCTACGAAATAGGGCTCATAGAGGGGGCGTACTTCTTAGTCGAACTCGACACCGACTTAAAGGAAATGCACGTGGAGAGAGTTGCTTTACCTGGGAAAAAGCTAGTAGAGATTGAAGTCATAGTTGAAGATAAACCAGGAGTTCTCGCCAAGGTCAGCGGAACCCTGGGAAGGTTGGGGATGAACATACTCTTTAATGAGGCTGAGGAACTGGAGTCCCTGGGGTTATCTGCTATAGTGGCAATAGTTGACGTCAGCCAAGCGAATGTCTCCATAGATGAACTCAAGAAGGAACTAGAAAAAATACAGGAAGTAAGAGAAGTAAAGGTCATCGAAATTTGAAATTTCTATTTCCTGCAGAATTCGCCAAAACCTCTATGTGTTCAAGTTTCAAGATACCTTAGGCGAGCCCAGGACTCTCCAACTTTCAAGCTAGATCATGTCTTTGTTCCCAGTAAGGGAAAAATTGATAAAAATCCAAACAAAGATAATTGGCTAAATGTTGTATAGGGATGCCCTATGTCCAGAAAATTCAGGGAATTTGATATGTACCCCTATGTGAGGGAAATACTTAGACGAAGGTTCCCCGCTTCTAAGGGATGGATTATCAAAGAAAGAGAACGCAGAAACGGCTATGAGCCGGATTACATTGTTGAGAGACGAAGAGCAAATAAAATTGAGAGACACATTTTTGAAGTGAAAAGGGAACCCAAAGCAAGAGAGGAGCATGTTAGGCAAGTTAACAGATATGCGAGATATCTTTCAGGTCCAAATGTTGAGATAAAAAGCAAGAACCTGATATATCCCGCAGGAGCTGATGTTTCTGATCTTCCACCTGATATTAGGGCGCTAAAACTAAGAAAATTCAAGGTTATGGACAGGAGCTCAAAATCAAAAAAGAAATCACAAAAGAAAAAGTCCCAAAAAGGCCACACTCCAAGAAGGAACTCCGCCAAGCGGAGGAGAAACTGGAATGCCATCTTATAACATCATGAAGATCCCTGAGCCTGCTGGAGACAATAATATTGAATTCAAGGAGCTCGTTATGATAAATAACATCACCCTAAGAACAACGATCCTACCCGAATAGATACAAGAACGGGCCTCATAGAGCATACCCGGGGTTCGGAAAAACTCTAACCATGATAGTTGCTACATCAAAAATCAGTCGAGCTAGAGAATCCAGCTATTATGATGATCGTTGACCACGTATTGAACTCCAAAAACAGTTAGTCCGTAATCTCACAAAGTTTGGGCTAGGCTTCATTGTTACAGACTCCAAAGTTCACCTTTAGAGAAGTGTTAAAGATGGAGCATCTACCTCGAAGAAACTACAAAAAGCTGAAGGTAGGTATCCCTAAGCTACTTTTAGAGAGGATTACTCCTGAGGTCACCAAGTATCTCATTGAGAAAAGCTATCCCAGAACTGCTATTTGAGTTATGTTCGTTTATTTGAACGGATATAAGAGAAAATCAATTGAATTTTGAAATATCAGCAACAATTAGTAAGAGCCAGAAATTAAAAAACTTTGTAAGACCATGAATCAGCAATCAGTTGAATTAGCAAAACCAATAACATCAAACAATATCTTTTTTTATTTAGTTTCTAAGCAAGACATTTAAACTCTTATTTATATATAGTCACAAAAAAATAAAAAAATACTATAGGAGGGAGTTGAATGTCAGAGGAAGTCCATAAGGAATGGTGCATCAATCCTATAGAGATTAAAAATGCTTTGTGGACTCTTGCAGACAAAGAGCAAGAAAGTACCGTGGTGATATCTCCCAGAGTTTTCATTAGAAGGACATCATACGTGCTCCGCAAGTACCGCCGATATGAAATACTATGGAGTGACCCCAAACTTATTGAGGCAATAAGAGAATTTTGGATAATTGCAAATGAATGTTCTGAGAATTTTGAGGATTGTTACCAAAAATTATCAGTGAGATTTAAAAGAATATCATTGCTCATATCTAGGATCTTCCCAGGAGAGCAGATACTAAGAGAAATTTCTAATGAACTTAAGTATGTAATCAAGGATCTCAATGATATTTCTAATACTTACAACATCCGTTTTGTTGTCGATTGGTCTAGATACAGGCCTAGAGGATTCCCTATGTTCTATGCACCCATACCCACAGAACTACTCGCAGGTACCTTAGCCTTAGGATTTGGATTAAGCATGAGCTTGTCACTAGAATTTCTTGAGTTCCGAAAAGGGATTGCAAGTATAAGAGGCAGGGTAGACGCTATTATACAAAAGGGAAAGTCATGGTACATTAGGAAAGGGCCAACCCTCATAGTACTTTGGGATTGTATAAAAGGGGTGGCTTCTGATACATATAGGGACAAGACTATAGGAGATCTTTTAAATAAAATAATACCACTATTGGGAGACGCTATTTTGTTTACTAGGGATGTCATCAGCTGTATCCACGATAATGAATACATAGTTATTTCAAAATAAAAGGTCGTACTACCTATTCTGTCTCCCTTTCTCTCTCCTAGTTTTTAACAGCAAAACCTTTTAACTTCTCATTTCTAGAGAACTTTCAAGGAACGAGATGATAAGCCCACTTTAACAGATAATATCCACTTCGCTGAAAATTTCCCTTCGGCCAAAAGAAGGCTTGAGAGACAGTTGTAAACCGATGATGAGTGTCGAAGAGCTTTACTTTTCTGCATACATTTTACAGTAGATGCAATGTTTAGAGCATATGTTTATTTTGAATTTTGGGCATTTAAAATCCAAACATATGAGATTAATTTTTATCATCGGTTATTTCATATTAAAAACAAAAAGTTTATTAACAGTTTTCGCATATTATTAATTAGATCAGTAATTGAAACAACAATAAAATGTATGCGAAGAAGAGGGTCAATATGGGTAGAAAAGTATTCTCCCGTCGGGATGAATATGAGAACAAGTTCACAGACAGGGACTTTGTAATAATCAGACTCAGCGACTTTGATGAATACAAAGATGAACTCGTTGAACTACGTAAAAATGGACAGCTAACAGTAGGCAAGTTTCAGAACAAGTCCTCAGCAGTCAATGTTTTTGTGGAATACTTGCTCAAAACAAAAAACATAGAGCCCGAAGTTGACGAGATAAAAATTACCGCACGCGATGTGTACAACGCGTTTAATACATACATCAGAGAACGCCGACCTGCTTACCATACGTTCCAAGTGCATCTCTATTACACGCGCAAAGCCCTTGAGCACATCCTACTTAAGAAATACAACCTGCTTCTCTCAAAAACTATTGGACTTGAGGTCTTTGATGTGGATTTCTATGTCACTCAATTATCAAAATCTGTTCTTAGATCAAAAGCAACTCAATTAAAAACCTTCAAAGAAAAGGAGGAAAGCAAGGTAATCAGTGACGAGCGGGTGAAGGATGCCTTGAAGTGGCTTGCAATACTCAGAAAAGAAAGAGGAACAATAGCAGTTGAAAAAAATTAGATTGGCAACTTTAATAGCACTATTAACAGGAGCAAGAAGCACGGAAATCAACGATTTGCAGTTCGAGTTGCGAGCAAAGGGAGAGCGATTAAAGCAGATTGACCTGCAGAGAGGCATCATTTATTTTCACAGGAAGAAGCTGAAGGCTGACGACGGCAGGAACTTTACTCCTGTATTTATACACCCAATCCTCATCGAAGAGCTTAAGGCTTTCAAAAGAAAATACATACTTGATACAACACAACCAATTTTCGGTTGCTATTCGCTAGACAAGCAATTCAAGCACTTTTACACACCTGCGACAGCATTCAAAAAGAAAACGCAATTAGAGAGCATTTACAGAAGGTACAGTTGGCTCAGGAAGTATGATCCTCAGAGACCAATAGTCACTGTGAAAATGTTTAGAAAATACTTTGACAGCTATCTTCAAATTCGAATCTTTGAGCTTGCTGAAGAAAATGCTGTTAGGGTGTTATTCGGTGAAGGGCTAAGTGCTTTGGATAAAATGCGAAGATACAAGAACTATTTGCTCGGAAGAGCCGAAGGTGTAGACTTTTTACATTACATTTCAATAACAGAAGACAGAAGATACTCTTCAAAGCTCAAAAAACTGAACAAAATGCTCATAGACAGCCTCATTGACAGATTGATGCCCGAATTGCTTTATGTACTCAATGATGAAACAAAAGCAAAGTTCTTTGATATGAAGAGTGTTAGTGAAAGTAAAGCAGAGAAGAAATTCTTTGCAATTCAGTGATTCTTCATCCTTCCAATTTTGTAGTAGAGCCGACTAATAATTGTGAAGCATTCATCCATAAACGACTGTTAGAATTGAGTCTGGTAATTGACAATGCGGAACTAACATAATCGTGTAATTTACTGCGTGTGTAAAGTTGAATGAATGGAGTTCTTATGCTACACACGAGTCAAAACTGGGTAGAAATGTATCTCTATGGTCAGATAGATATATTTTTGCATAGATTGGATAATTTGTGTCATGACCTTGACCAGCTCTAATTGTAAATTGTAATAAGAGTATGTGTCGAATGTACATTTATGTACAGAATTCTTGTGATACATACGTGTCTCTTATGATAAGCACGTGTCCCTGATGCAATCCAAAGGTAAAATCTATGAGTATTACAAATTGGTAACGCTGAACTGAATAGTATTCCGTTCGGAATACTGAGATTTAGCTGATTTGAATATCCCCCATGGAATACTGTTCTGAGGGGATGAACATGAGGCTTGATGTTGAGATGTTTGCTAGAGTTATTGCTGTCTTGAAAAATGCGGAAAAAGTTAAGAAAACTTGCTATGGTCGTTATGACAATATCAAAAAGGGAAGATTTTACTGTACATGCCATTACAATGAAATCTGTCAAATTCGCTTTACAGAACTCTTCAGGCATAAAAGCAATGCTGTCATGATGAAGTTCAGGTACAATATTGCTGAATTGATAAGATACAATGTTATCGTGACTCGTTTTGACGAGAAAAATCCCGCAGGCAAACCAAGACAGTTTTATGCATTGCATCCCACTTGGAAAGAAAATTTAGTGACATTAATCGAGGATAAATCTAAGGAGTTCGAAAGGAGATTATTTAAGCTTTTAGAAGAAGAGAAGAAAACTGGTAGAGTAAAAGAACATGAAAAATCTTCGAGGAAAAAGAGGGCTGTGGATGTTGGTTTGCTTGAGTTCATCGAGTTTGAGAAGCGTGCTTTGGAGGAAGCAAAAGAGTTCATCAAACAGTAGCTTTTAATCCCTGTCCATTTTTGTGAAAATTATTTACATAAATAAATAGCCAAGTTTAATATCCTTTTTCATGAATTTCTATGTGAGGGTGGTGCATGAATGGTGCGACCATTCAAATTCCTCGTGGTCCCGGCCGACCCAAGACAAGAAACGCAGAAGTCGTAGTTTTGAATCTTGACAAATCTGCAAGACGATTGCTTAAGAAGTTAGCACAAGAAAAGGGGATAGCACAGAGTCATGTGGTTGAAGAGCTTTTGTTGCAAGCAGCAAATAATTCTCGTGTTCTCGAATTAAGACAAAAGGTTATGGAGCTCGAAAAGAAAATTAGAGAACTTGAGGAAGAAAATGAAAGACTTAGAAGAATTTTTGAGAACATGCCTAAGAACAGGGAGGAGCGGGAACTTGTGGAGCTTAAGGAACGCATAGATAAAATACTTGAAAAGTATGGCGAGCTTAAGCTTGTCGAGTTTATGAAAAAAGTCTTTGGACTCCCTCTCGGAGAGAATTTGAAAGAAAAAACAAAACAGTTTGTGGATGAGTATTTTGTGAACAAAGGAAATCTCCTGATCAGTGAGGAACTTGGCTTGGTCATTGAGAAAAAAGCAGATGTTGGCATTTTGGGCTGGACGGTTCGAAAACTTTAATTATTTATTTTATTTTTACTATTTTTTGTTGTAATACTGGGCATTTTATGCTTTGGCAACAATTGGTTTCTTGAATTTATTGTTTTATTTTGATGGCAAAAATTATTTATTTAAATAAAAAATTCATTCAAAAAATTACATAACCATCAGTTAGTTCAATCATCGACATCTTAACAACTTTAGAAAGTAATATTTAAATAAATAATTTTCTTTGGTATCATAAAATTATGATACTTAAGCTGTTGATGTTGCGAAAGATGTTAGACAGAAAATGCTGGTACACTAAAATACACTACTAACTTGATGGCTAATATTCTATCTTTATTCCAAGAATATCCAGTTGATTGACCGGATTTTGGCATTATTAAATAGGATAATTGGCTATTACATTATTACTGCTTTTTTAATTGCTTTTGTTTTTGCAATGATTTATGAAAGAAGCACTCTCCTGCCTCCTTTTTTAGTATGAATTATCCTTCATTTTTTCGGGGAAAATTATTGTGGTTCAAATACGTGTACTGTCTTCAAATTCAGATGTTACAAATATTTCGAAATAGAGTCCTCAGAGAGCCTCTTTTTAGAGTATTCTAAAACATAGTCATATTGTTTTCAAATCAAGATGTTAAAATGGAAAAATAAAGAAAAAAGCTTATCATAATATGGGTTATGGATTGGTTAGAAAGTTTGCAATCCTTTCTGAAAAACCAGCAAGTTCTGGCCACATATCCTTCGCACTCTCGCTTGGAGCATAAAACACAACCCTTACTTCCTTGGACTTAACCAGCATCTTCTTGACCACAGGAATGTAAGCCTCGTGCGGAACCAATATCAACGAATCCCTCTTAATCTTAAGCTTAAGATTCGTATTGAGGCTGGATGTTCTATGCTCCAGCATCATCTTAACAAACGCACTGAACCTCTTGGCAAACTTCCCATAAACCCTCACCGTGTAAATATTATCAGAAACAATATGCACCTCTTCCCCAATTGCGTTTGTCACGGCAACTGCTGAAAGGATTTCATCAACATAAAACTTGAACTTCGTATTCTTGATATCCAGCGGTCTCTTGCCCTCTATCGTGTCAATGAAGTACACGTCCCAGAAGACCATTCCATTTTCAAGGAGCTGATTCATCTTGTAATCTATTGCATTCTCCAGTGCTCTCGCAATCTTCTTGGTTAGCGGCTGGATTTCTGGGTGTTCTGCGCCGACCTTTTTGAATGCTGAGTAGTGGAGGTAGAGCATCAGCATGGAGACGTCGTTGTTGTCAAGCACTTTTCTGTTTTCGAGCACGCTTGCCACGAAGTTGATTGTTGTTTCCTGGGGTGGCTTGCGGATTTGTGAGAACAGCGTCTTGAGCAGTGGCTTGTACTGAGATGTTGCAGCGTAGATCAGCATTTCCTTGTCTGGGTTGTTCTGGAAAATTCTTCCTGAGGAATTCTTCGTTGATTTCGTAGCCAAGTTCTTCTAGGTATTTTTGTACTGCCTTGTCGTTTACTGTGAAGTATTTGAAGAGTTCTATTTTTTCGTCGTCCAGGTTGTTGAGGTGCTGTTTTAGTGCTTCGCGGAATGGGCCGTATGGTAGTTCTTTGAATTTTTTCTTGTAGAATGATAGGAATATTACCGCATCGCCGAGGTTTTTGATTGTTATGTTTATTGCATCGTCGATTTTGTCGGGTTCTCTCTTGACAAAGTATGACATGAGCAGGAACGAGAACATTCTTGACAGGTGGATGTCTCTTATTAACGCTAAAGCCTCTAATTTGTCTTTAACTTCTTCATATGCGTCGAACACGTTCTTTATGTAGTTTGCATCGAAGTGTTTCTTGAAGCTCAAAATATCTTCCCTGTACAGCTCCCAAAACTGTTTCATATCGCGTACCCCCAAGATGTTTCTTCTCTACAATAATGTAATAAAAATTGGTTTAAAAATGTTATTATTGTTATGAAATATTTTAATTATTGTTACATTTAGCTTTAAAAAATTTTCGATAATTTTCGATAATTTCTGGGGGAAATTTCAAAAAAGAAGAAAGCATGTGTTAGAAAATGAAAAATAGAGCAAAGTCATTGGGATAACAGTAAAAAACAATTTGACGTGCTTTTTAAATGCTAATCATTCAGTTGCATGAAGACGCAACCGAAAGTGTGTATCACAAGAATAGAAAGAAAGTGTATTACGAATAAAATAATTCCGATAAGTTTCTTTCACTTGGTACTAAAATCTTTAAAAAATTTTCGAAAAATATTAAAAGAATTCTGAAAATGGGAGACCATAAGAGAGTCTGAAATAATGTGTATTTCCGTAGGCTAGTTGGTCTGAATTAGTCTAGTTAAACTCTGGCTTAGCTCTAAGAGGAAATTTTCCCAACCCTCATTTTTTAACAGATTATGATTGAGATTTATTGTCCTGATTATGAGAGGAATATCTTTTCTGCCTGTACGTGTTTCTACTTCAAAATGCCATTCTTTTTCTACATGTTCTTCCAGAGTTGGATAGATTAAGAGGACACCATCGGCATTCCATTTTGTCGCATATGCATACATCTGATACAAATCCGATTGAGAAACTCCCAGTTTTTTCTCTTCCTTTGTTAAAAGCTTGTACTTTAAATCGATCACATATCTTTTTCCTTGTACTTCAATGGTAATGTCAGGAATTAACTTAAAGTAGCCCCTGGAATACTCTCTATCCATTAAAAGATAACCAATTTCGTGCTGTGGGATTATCTTTGCATCTTGGAATTCCTCTGTAAGAACTTTTTCTTTGTTACTGATTATTGTATTTGTTACAAATTTCTCAAAGAGTTTCTCCATAGGAATCAAAAATGTGAAAGTCTCAATTTTTGAATACTGAAGCTTTACGATAGAATTTTGAATGAAAATTTTGGCAAGCTCAACATAAGGTTTGAAAATCTTATTCAAACGATGGAAATGAATTCTTTCAATCTCTTCTAGGCTAATTGGTACTAAAGAAACAGAATCAAATATGCTCATAATATTTTTCAGCATTCTGTAGTTATCTGGGGACTCCGTAATCCTTGACATTAGATACGCCGCATATTTCAGTGTTCTGTTAAGAGGATTGTCTATGAATTTATCATTGAAATTGCAGGGAATAATATGTCTTCTTGCTGGATGCAATGAGTACTTTTGAAAGTTTATCTGCCCTTTGACATACCTAAGCTCATCATGCCTATGCATGTATTGGTAATATCTATGAGACTTGAGGATAGAGAGAAGACCACATGCATAAATCCTAATCAGCACTTCTAGAAAATCAGCCTTTGCTAAACTAACACTTGCGATATCTGCATCGGTTATTGGGATATCTCCAGCGATTGAAAGCATTTTGAGTAGATTACCCATGACAAGAGATTTCGAGCGCTCTAGCTCTTCATAGCTCTTTGTTCTTAACAATTTCGGAAAAATTTGCAATGTCAAACCTTTAAATGAGAACACTCCAACTTTGTTTTTTGGCTTAATTGTTTTTAGGGTAATATCGAGGAACTGCAACTTCTCGTTAATCTTATCAAGTTCTCTTACGAGTTTTTCAGGAAGTACTAATGTTTTTGTATCTTCTTGGAATGTTGGCCTATCTCCACCAATACTGTAAAAAATAGGAACAAACTCAAAGAGATCTATTGTTTTCACTGCACTCACCGTATTTCACTAGCTTTCTGCTAGATTTTGAAGAATCTCTACAAATTTTTCATTTGAAATCTCATCCATTGTGTAAAATTCAACATAATTTTCATTGGATTCTTTAATGAAAGTGTTATCTCCAAGTATTTCCTTGAGCTTATCTGGAGCATCATAGAAATACTCTTGGATTAGTGGGAGTATCTCATAGAACCATATGAGTTTGAGCACTTCTATGAATTTGTCTTTGTTGTTCAGCACTTTTTGAAGCTCAAAATAATAACTATGGCCGATTTGATGATCTCTGTCGTATTTTTCTTTGATCTTTTGATTTAGGGACTTTAATGCGCTTAATGCTATTTTTGCAATCTCTTTTACTTCGTCTCCCGCTTTATCTACTATCTCTTTTTCGATAATCTCATAGTTCGGCATGACTTCAATAAATGCAAATCTTCTCCTTAAAGCAACGTCAATTAGTGCTATGCTCCTATCTGCTGTATTCATGGTGCCGACTATGTAAAGATTAGGGGGAACCCCAAAGCTTTTCTTGGAATAGGGAAGTGTTACGGTAGTTTCATTTGGTGCAAACAAGCGCTTGTCCATTTCAAGAAGTGTTATTAGCTCTCCAAATATCTTAGCTATGTCTCCGCGGTTTATCTCGTCGATTATCAAATAAAATCTTGGAAAGTCTTCATCTTTTAGTTTTTCAAGGACTTTTTGCCTCTCTTTCTCTGTTAATGTAGGGACTCCAGTTGTTGAAAGCCATTCTTTATTCACTCCCGCAAAGGCTAACAGAGCATTAAGGGCATTTCTACAAATTCTCTTAAAGACACCCTCCTCTATGTAGAATGTAAGCTCTTTCTTACCGGTTTCCTCATCTTTAATAGTTGTTGGTTTAATACCCTCAACGAAATCTTCGTATGCAAAGGAAGGATGAAATGTTACAAATTCAACTGCATTGTACTCTACTGTTGTAGACTGCTGAATAATATTTAGGTCTTGGAACTTTTCTCCGCCAATCATTTCAGCTATTCTCTGTGCTAGTTCATATGGAAGCTCAAAAAGCGTGCCTCTTAATTTCTGCTTTAATGGTGACCATGATGATAATAACTCATCTTCTTTTAACTCCCTGAATGTGGGTCCATCAATGAGTTTTATTATCTTAAACCATGCTTTATCTTCTTCAGCTTTTGTGCATTCAGCAATAGCTCGTATTTTCATATGTGGTTGAGCGAAATAAACAAACGCTATGTCCCCCTCACTCACAGTTTCAAACGCAGATTTTGTCTTTCCCGAAAATTCTTCTTCAAGACCTTTGTGGACGCTAGCAAGGTCGTACTTGGTAGAACTCATGGTTAAGAGATAGTAATTACGATCTTGGGAGAGTTGAGATGCTCCTTTAGGAATGATATGTTTTTCACTAGGAAGTTTCATTTTGACATACTGTTTTGCAATCCAGGTTTTCCCAGTACCAGGAGGTCCGTAAAGAATAACTTGGCCTTTCCTGAGAAGGTTAATATCCAAAAATTTGAACTCTGGTAGTATTTCGGCTTGTTCTAAACTTGTGGAGGTATCTACTGGAGGCACTTTGTGCATTTCTTCGTGTTCTTGACCATATTTAACAAGGTAGTATGCGAGCTCTAACATATTGCCCACTTTTAATTTTTCAGCAGTTTTTGAAAGGAGTGTCAAGAATTCTGCAGTCCTTTTAACTGATCTGCTACCTTTTGGATAATAAAACTTAGGATCGTCAAACCCTAAAATCCTAACAACTTTCTCATTTGCTGTATTGGCATGTACTGGCAAGAATAAATCCGGCCGAAGTAGCGTTGCTAAGCTTGTAATTACCGTACCTCCTGCATAGGGAACATGCCATACTTCCTTCCATTCATTACTTTTTAGAACATCTCCAATATCCTCAGCTTGTGTAAGCCTCTTCAAGAAGCTCTTCATTCTTTTGTCACTCAACAATTCCATTGTCTGGGACATATCCTTGGTGTACATGACAGTGTAGCCTTCTTGAAATACCCTCTTCCATTTTGGATCTCTCTCCACTTTTGAGATCAGTTGATAAAGCTTAGATATCTCTTCTTTTGTAACCCCTTCTTTATCTAAGAGTTCCAAGAGATAATTAGCTGTATCTTCGAGTGTTTTCATGAATTCATCCTCAATTCTAGACCACTCTTGTTGGTACATATTTACCAGTGGTTCTAGAACATTAACTAGCTTCTCAACTCTCCAATCGACTTTATCAAAATAATTGAACATCATATCAATTTCTAAGTTAATTGGAATGTTGTTGTCGGATAACTTACCGACTTTAGAAAGATACCTCTCTTTGATAATTTCAAAAGCATTTTTGAAATCATTGTAGTCATTAATATCAAACTCTATGAACTCTCTAACGAACTCCCGAGAACATGTATTGTAGATTGGAGCTTCCTCAATGTGGAGTTTACCATAAAGCTCTCCCAGAATATTACGTAGCAATCCTTTAAGTGCCTTAAAGTTAGTTGTCTCTTTAGGTTTAGATTGATAAATGAGATCATAGATTTCATTAATCCATTCTTTGTTGAATTCATGAGAAGAAGTAATTTGTGAGATTATCTCTTTCAGCTTTAATATTTGCTCATTATTGGCTGACTCAATAAATGCTGGTAAGATTCGTGTATTTTGAGCCCAAAGTGGTCGTTCTTTTTTGCCACTAAATAATTCTCTGAGAAGTCCTCTAAGTTTTTCAACGTCATTTTCTTGGATAATCTCTGCCACTATCTCTTTTGTCTTCATAGTAGTTTTCAACCAATCAGATTCCTCTGTTAGATCATAATGAACGTATTTCTTTCCTTTTTTGTTTACAATATTTTTCCATGTTTCTAACTTTTTATCAAGCTCCCCTAATTTGTCCTCTTTTAATTTTGCCATAAATACTCCTCCCATTTTGAATTAACAAAATTTTCCAAAGATTCTACAGACTCTCATAGATTGACCTAACAACCTAACCGACATAAAGTACATATCGTTTTTTCGTTTTAATGTCTAAAGTTTCCAATGGATTTCTGAATCTAAAGAGCATGGGTTCCTTTCCAATATTTACAACCAAATAAAGCCAATAGTTAGAAGCATGGTCTTCGGCGAATTTATGCTCGGCTTCTGTAAGTTCGGCCCATAAAGAAAACCCCTTATGCCCCTTGACTTCAATGTATCTGACTTCACCAGTGACTAAATCTCTACTCAAAATGTCATAGTGTTCTTCTAAAGACACATTTTTCACAAGCCATTTGCTTGGATCATTTCCATATTTCCTAATGTATCTCTGTTTTTCATACTCGATAGCTATTCTCATTGCTTCTTTTTCTATCTTAAGTATTTCTTCTGTTGGAGAATTTCTTTCCCATTTTTCTTCTCCACTTTCAACTTCTCTAATGTATTTGAATATGGCTATCTCTTCAACTGTTGTCTTATCAAAGTCTAATGGAAAGAACACTTGCCCAGCCTTTAAGGGTTTACGGAATCGCTCTTCATATTTTTCCCATTTAAAGGAGATTTCTTGAAGTAATTTCCTTATGGTGCTTTTTATTTTACCAATATCTCTAAATTTTTCAATGCTTGTTTGGTTAGTTTCTTCAACACTCTCATATGGGACAGTTGTTAATATTTGTGTACTTATGTCTTTAAGAGCTTCGAGGAGTTTGAGCCCATAGAGAATGTCTCCCTTCTTGTCAATAGCTACAGGAATTTCAATCAGCGTTTGAGAGGAATTCTTTAGTTTTACTAAGTAGATTCTCCTAAGTGTTTCTTCCCCCTTTACAAAAAGAATCATTTTGCTTCCAATGTCCGTATTGCCTTTTAATAGTAGGGCATTAAGCTCCTTCCATAGATTTATTGCTTTTTTATCGCTCCCATAGATGAATAACGAAAGCCATTCTTGAAGCTCTTTCTCAACTTGTTTTCTAGAAAGATAATCTGAGCCAAGATATTTTGAAAGTTCACTTCTGATTTTCTCCCCCTTAATAACTGGAAACACACTTTTGGCTCTTAATCTTGCAGAGAGTTGGTTTATCATTGCTAATAACTCCCTAACATAAATACCAAGATTGCCCTTTATTGATTCCAAAACAAGCGTGTATTCATTGATTTTCTTCCTTTTCTTTGGATCGAGATTTAGTAATCCTAAATCGGCTCTCCATAAGTTTTCTGCACTTGCAATGTAGACCTTACTGCCTACAAGTTGGGGAGGGTTATTCATGGCTTTGTCAATATTCATTAACTTATGATAAAGGTTTTCTAATACATCTCTATCCATTTTATTTGATAGAAATACGGTGTACACATAAGATTCTTTTTTCTGACCTAAACGCCATATTCTTCCCATTCTCTGTTCGAGCTTGATTGGGCTCCATGGGGCTTCATAATTTATCAAGACATTTGCAACTTGGAGATTCAGACCTTCTCCAGCAACATCTGTCGCTATCAATATCTTTGCACCATTCTCTTGTTCGAATCTCTCTTTGATATTATGAACATCCCCTTTATTTTTGCCAGAAATTGTTACAATATCCGTTTCATGGATTCCCAGATATTTGGGGAGATTGTTCTTGAGATATTCTAAAGTGTCCAAGTATTCTGTAAAAATCACAATTTTCTCTCCTCTGTCAAGATGATACTTGACAAGTTTTGCTACGTTTTTTATTTTGCTGTCTTTTTCCTGAGCTTTTCTTGCTAACTCCAAGATTCCTCTCAATCTCTCTATTTGTCTCGATGTCAAAATATCGGCGTAAGCTTCAACTATTTTGTTCAGCTCCTCATCAATTTCATCTGCTTCAATTTCTAATTCGTCATAGCCAAGAGCAAATATTTTCTGTAAGATATCTTCTACTTTTTTTGGGTGTTCTTTTCCTTTGCTTTTTGATATCATCCTGTTGAGTGTCTGAATTGAGGCATAATAACTTGAACTTGCTCTCTTTCTTAGGATAACAGCAAGCAAAGATAGTGGAATATTATCAGGGGCAATCATCTCTGTTAGAATCTTTTGAAGTTCTGAGAAGTACTCTTTTTCAACATCGCTGATATCAACTATGAAGGAATGAACATGACACTTCCTGAATATTTCCTCCCCTTCAGCTTGGTTTACTATCCCCTTGGTTCTCCTGAATACAAGTGTTTCATGTGTTACCCTGTAAAACTTTGGAGCATCCAATGCATCGTAATTCTCGGTAAGTGTTGGGTCTAAGTATCTAAGTCTGTTTAGATAGTCTTTGTAGTCTCCTCTATGAGGAGTCGCAGAAAGCAGAATTATGTTTCTATGTTTATTGCTGGTTAATCTTCTCAATAAATAGTCTCTTTGTGTGCCAAGCGTTGCATTGTGGGCTTCGTCCACTATTATTAAATCCCAGCCAACAGAATCGATAATATCTGGATATCTCTTAGCTAAATCAATTGACATTATGTAGTAATATGCCTTGTCTACTCCACTTTTGAAAAATGTGTTCTTTAACTGAGAGCCACTTGAGACAATCCAAGGCATGCCTCCAACTCTTTTAACTTCAGAGACCCATTGTTCGATAAGGATTTTTGGGGTTAATATTAGGACCTTTCTAATACCATCTTGAAGTTCGAGATACTTTGCTATTGCAAGGGCTTCTATGGTTTTCCCCAATCCAATTTCATCAGCTATCAGTACTCTAATTGGTCTAACAGTCATTAGATGCAGAAGCAAATCAGCTTGATGTAAGAATGGGATTATCTTTTGTTTTGAGATAGGATTTGTAATTGCAAAAAAGAATGCAATAGGATTACTCCTAATGATTCTATTTGCTAAATAAACTTTAAATTCACTTTCAAAACCTCTAATCACAGTAAATCACCCTAAAACACTTTGATATTCTCCTAACTCGTTTTCTTCCTCCCTCCCAATAGGCATTCCTAAAAGTTGAAGCCCAGTATCTAAGAGCCAAAATCGGCAACTCCATAACTGTTCTTTCAATTTCCCTACGCTCAGTTTCAGACTTCACAAATTGTGAAACCATGGCATAGACAAAAAGTCTTAAGTAGTTCTCGTCATTTTCTCCCTCTAGGACTTTTCCTTTGATATTAAAGCCAAGCTTTCTTGCAAAATCAAGAAATTCTGGAAGAAATACCCTTGCTTTTCCTTCAATCTTTCCTTTGACATATTTGTTCTCCCCTTCAATAGGTAAAAAAGGAATAAACTCAGCCAATTTCTGCTCCTTTTCAAATAGCAGTTTCATAGGTTTGATGTACTTTAATTTTATCAGATATTTTGTCATTTACCCTACCTCCTAAGTTCAACTACAAACGTCACTTTGTCATTTAACACAGACAACTTTTTGAGTAGTAGTTCTGTAATTGTAATTTCTCTTTGGATCGTGACATCTACATTAAGTTCGTCGCTTCCATCTAAATATTCCTTTGAATCTTCAATTACTTGAGTAGCTACATCAAGTGGAATTCTGTCCAAGTCCATAGAAACTCTTGAACCATTGGCTTTTATTACAGCAGTTCCTGACAGTATGTGTTCACTACCAATAGCATCCTGCAATATTTTGAGATGTTCAAGTCTCCTGATGTCTTCAATTTTTATTAATGTCCCTCCAATATGCTCTTCTGTGAGTTTTCTAGTTCGTATGGTGGGGCTGATTACTTCTACTCTTAGGGTAGCTACATGCTCCACATCTTTACTTTCAGCATAAAGCCTGAATTCGTCGCTTTCTCTTGGAGCCTTTAGATGCCAAACAGTCTCGAAAGGCACGATTCCATTTGTTTCTTTAAGTTTTCCATAATCAACTTTCAGCTTGACTTCAAATGATTTATTTGGATCCTTTGGAGCTATTACAACTTTCACTTCAATGAGCTCTTCAGGATGTGCTGAAACATAAGCTGGAGAAATTTCAATTTCGAAGTCGCTGAAATCATCTGAGAGTTCTTCTTCAGTAATGACAACGACAAAATTTCCTTCAACAAGCATGTTAATGTCTTCATCTTTGATTGAAATATTTTCCTTATCTCCGACTATGTCTTTGAGTCTTATTCTCTGTCCGTCTATCTCAAGAAATACTTCAACTTTTCTTCTGATTTTCTTCTTTCCTCTCTCGATTGTCTTTGTTTCCTCCCTTTGCAGTAGAGAACTCACTTGGGCCTCAAGCGCAATTCTTTTTGGCAAAATCTTGTCATCAAGAGTTATTTGATGAATTGTGGCTTGCTCCGTATTCTCTTTTTTGATTTCACCATTTACTATTACTATTTCCTTGACATCTTTGAATACTAACTTGCCACTTTTTGTTAAGATTCCTATTTCAAGTCTTGAAAGACCCTCTTTGAGGGCTTCTTTTATCCGCTCATCCTCAACCATTGGTAACGCTGGATTCATGCGGAAGTAGTTTCGTATCTCTCCAAAAGTGTAAGGTCTTGAGCTTAGGTCAATTCCTACAATGTTTAGCATTGCCTTTAACTCATCAAACGAAAGATATTCTGCAACTTTTTCAACTTCCGGTGAAATTAGGACTGAATAAACAGTTTCAAGTATTGATGTTGAAGTTGTTGAAGCTTCAGTTGCTTTTATACTGTCTCGGTATCCTTCATTTACCGGAAATGCAACTTTTCTGAAGGATTGTACTATTGTGGTGAACAAATCATCTTTAGCAGCATTTTCTATGTGCTCAATCATTGATTGCTGTATCTTTACAACGTTCTTCCCATAGTCGGAGTAGATTTTGTCAACTTCTTTTTTAACCTCTTTACAGGCTTCAACTTTCGCGAAAGCTTCTAGAATTGAATTAAATCCTTGCGGCGTTGGATACGTGACGACTATTGTATTCCTGAATTTCCTTGTTCCTCCCTTATGTTTAAGGATCAAATCCTCAAGCAGTTCTTCATCAACATACTCATAATAGAGTGCTAGAAGCTTGTAGCTATCGTCATCAACAATGTCTCCCATTCGAGGATCAAAGATAACGTCTTTCCGTTCAAATAGAGTAATCTTGATTTGCTCCCCTTTAGACTTTTTCCCTTTTCCTGGTTTACCTTCAATAGCCTTCTTAATTTCTGCAGTGACTTTTTCGATAAGTTCTCCTTTTTTATTTCTGAGAAGTTCGTCCTTCTTTGCGAGAACCATTTGATTCACATTTGCTATTCTCCAAACCCAGAAAACATTGTACCTATCATCATAGTTTAAGTGGATAAAGTAGTTCCTTGATATTATTTCTTCAATGGCATCATGAATCTTTGTTGAGTCCCACTCCATTGCTTCAAAAATCTCTACCTCGTAAATTCCCCTTGATATTTTGAACTTGTCTGGAAATCCTGTTAGAGGTGTTGGAGAATCGTAGGGATACGTTGAAAGGAATATGTATTCATAAATAATCTTCACGAGCTCTGGTTGTGGGTATTTCTTTAGGACTTTTGGATTAAGGTCAACATCAACAACTCCACCATAATTAGCATAATTCTCTTGGAAAAGAAGGCCTCTCAGGTCGTTATCAAAGACATCAATATGATGGGGCATTACTAATGAATATTCTTTTTCCTCCCTGTGTATTTTTCTAACAACTTTCCTTGTGAGCTTTATCAGATCTCTTGTCTTTTGTAGTCCAGGCACTCTTTCAAGAATTGTTCTCATTATTGTGAAGTAATCCGGATGGAATGGGTATGTAACCTCAAGCTCTCTCAGGAAGTCTCTTGTATCACCGAAAATTTCTTCATTTGCCATATCAACCATGTATCTCTCAATGATCTTGATTTTGTTATTTGGATCAATTTTTTCGAAAATTCTTCTTTTGAGAACTTCAATTAAATCATTGCTCCCCCTCTCGGTTCTTAAAGGAGCAACGAGTTCCCCACTAAGTTTTGCAACAGCCTTCCACAGAGCTTCAAGATAATCCTTATCATAGGCTTTCTCAGTTTCTCTTAAAACACCTCTTTCTACTTCAATTGGCAAAGTGACTATTAGAACATTATCGGTCCCAATTATTGCCTTTGAAAGTCGCTCTAAAAATATTGGAATGTTATTGGCATAGTTCTTGGCATCCTCTCTGTTGCTTCTTCTCAAGTTATTTCCATAGTCTGCAACTTCATCAATCATTATCAGCGTTTTGCCTTCTTTGAGAAGTTCTCTCAAGCTGTTTATGTCTGGGACTGTTAAACTCTCATCGTATGCTCTTATGTCAGCGTATCTACCAAGGAGATGAGCCAAATAGCCCCAGATAGTGTGGACTTTGTAAATTCCAAAGTCAAGTGGTTTAATTGGATTTCCTATGTCTCCCATACCATAAATAACAGCAATATTGACTTTGCCCAATGATTTTATTCTCTGTGCAATATGCTCTAGTCTCTTTCTCTTCATAATGTCGTAATCTCTCAAAACCTCCTCATCAAGGAGAGCATCGGGATGATTTAGAATGTGATACAGAGTTACCAATGTGTGTGTCTTACCTCCACCAAAGAGCGAGTAAACCGTGAATACGTTAGTTCCTTTTCCCTCAAGTGTTGATAGAACTTTCTCAATCAAATCTAGCATTGAATCGCTGAAATATGTTCTTCTAAAGAACTCCTTTGCATCAGAATAAATCTTATGTGCTCTTCCACTTACCACATCGTTAAGCTCTGGAGCAGAAAATTCATCAAGTGTTTCATCCATAACATCATTCCATATCTTTTCCCTTAGCATTTCACTCACCAGAGTAACTTTGTTTCCAATCTTTTTATGTTCTTCGGATAGATTATCCAAATATCTTCCTTTTGAGCTTCTTAGCTAAGTACAATATGCTAATTAACATGTGTATGCTCCATTCCCAGGATTCAAAGAGCCCTCTAAGGAAATATAGTCCAATTATCCATCCCATTAGATATCCAGTTGACCAGTAGTTCATCTTTAGGAAAAGGGAGTAAAGAGAAACAATTGCAACAAGATAGGCTACTATGTATCCCATTTGTGAGGTTATTCCAAGCAATGGTGGGATAACTCTTGTAATTAGGTAATATCCAACTATTCCTGTACCTGCCACTGCTGCGGCTCTCCTAAAGCCATGTTTTATTCCACCCGCCATGCAACCACCATTATCAAGACTTTATTATTGTTTCAAGCTCTCTTAGCTTTCTCTCAAAGAGCTTCTCCTCAAAGACTTTGAAGCCAACGTAGTCGGCCAGCATTACCCTAATGTCCTCTTTGTACTGAGTTCTCTTTAAAACTTCATATATTGAAGTTGGCTTGTAATTCTTAGCCTTGTAGAGTTCCCTTAGAACGTCCTTCCTGAGATAAAAGTCCTTCTCACGCCACGCATTTCTTTTCTTGTAGAAGCCCATTACGAGAGAGTAAATGTCAATTATGTCCTTCCAGTGCTTGTCCCTCTTGTCATCTGGATAATCTCCAAGATTAGTGTAAATATCGAACTTTAAAGCCAAGACTGCTTCAGGAAAAGCCACATCAACTTCTCCTCCAGCAATTAAATTTTTGTTAAAGTCTCGAACTTCAAAGTGAACTCTCGAATAATACCGATTTCTGAAAATTGATGAAGCAAATGGAGTGTCAAAGCTCAATTGTGAGGGCTTTTCGTCAAAGAGGAAGTCAACCTTCACCTCCTCCCTTACGATTAAGCTTTTGATGGGCTTTGCAAATCTGAAGCCAGCACTTTGAAAGCCGAGGTTCTTCATAACCTCCCTTATCTCCTCAAAGCTTTCAGCCTTTGCGAGGAAGTCAATGTCAATTGAAGGGACGCCGCTGTAACCCAAAACGTTATCCACCCAGTAGTACACACTCCAACCGCCAACAAGGACAACCTTCCCCCTCAACTCCTCGGCAATCTTGAACATTGCATTTATTGACTCTCTAATAACATCATTGTTGTAGCTCCTCAAATCATAAACCTCAAGGAATATGTCCTCAGAAAGCTCAAGCCTCTTCATTCTTCTCACCTTCAATTATGGAAATGACTGTTTCAAAAACATCGTCAAAGAGCCTCGTGTACGTTCCCTGGACAAGCATGTCCGCCAAAATCATTCCCCAGCTTGGAATGTAATAACCGTTGAGTTCTTTCCTAATCTTGAAGTAGAAGTCATCGTAAATGTAAACCTTGAAGGGATAGCCTTCGGGATCCTTAAACTTCATAAGCTCTTTGAAGGTTTTTTCACTTGCGTAGAGGATTCCGCTTGCAGGGCTGATTATCTTGCCAAGCAGCCAGAGGGCAGAATTCCCAGAAAACAGAACCAAATTCCTCATGTCATAATCTGGAACGAGCTTGATAGTTATTGGACTTAGAGAATTCAGTATTACCTCCTTATCCTTTGCCCACTTGAATATTAGCCCTTTTCTGTCCAAAAGTATGATCCTTCCATCCGATGCTGTTGTGAGGTAGCCTTCCCTTTTTAGGGCTCTTATTGTTTGGTAGGTGTAAATGTAGTTCAGCTCAGCTAATCTCGCAACTTCTGGAATCCGAATTCCTGTGTAGTCAAATACCACACTGTAAATTTTCTCCCTTGATACTGGTGGTTTCATGGTGTATCACATTAGTAATATTAGTAAATCCTTTTTAAACATTTACTAATATTACTAATGCAGTAGTTTTGGTAAGACTTGAATAAGAAGACTGCCAAGCGAAATTCCTACTGCAATCTTTGAGTATCTCAGGGCTTTTTTATTAATGAAATCCTGGTAATAAAAGTTTAATCCCTTTTCTGTGATCCTAATCTCATAATCCATGCTGGGATTCTTTAGCTCGTCTCTGGAAGTTCGTCCTATTCCAACAATAAGTGGGTAGTCAGTTGCAAGTAGTTCATTATTGAGCATCTCTTCTAATAATTGGACATCAAGCTCAGATCTAAACCTTTTGTGAAACTCAGATATCTTCTTTGGATACTCAATAAAAAATTTTAAAATTTCTAATCTGCGTTTAATTGGATCATTTTTCCGCCCCATTTTGATCCCTTAGATAAATTTTAAAATAATGAAAAATTCAAATAAAACGAAAGAATTAGCTCCCAATAATCTCCATCAATGTCTTCTGAGGCTTCTTTATGAGTTCGAGCTTCTCTGCAATGTCCTCAGCAAGCTTGAACTCTACATCGTCCCATCTTAGGTTCTTTGCCATGCTCGTGAATATCAAAGCTAAGTTTGTAGCTTCTTCGACAAAACTCTGGTACTTCTGCTTGAGTTCGTCGTATCTTCTCCTGAACTCGCTCTTTGGATGCCTCTTTGCGTAATACTCAAGGAGATGTAAAGTATCAATCGCGTTCTTTGGCTTTGGACTTGCAATATCAATACCCCTGCTCTTTAAGAAAGCTTCAAGCTTAGTGAGGTTGTCGCTCTGCGGTGAGTTGAGCTGGTAATACTTTGAGCTTCCCTCTTTCTTCTCCAAGAGTATCTTGCTACTGATTAGCTCCCTTGAGTTTGTCTCTGTTGCTATTGAGAGCAAGACAACGTCATTTGATGAAACCTTTGCCTTTCCAAAGAGAAGCTTGGCTAAGAGGTAGAAGAGAGCTTCCTTTGATGAGACTCTGCCGTGGACTTCTTGAGCTAAGGCTTTTGCAATGGCTTGGGCTGATGCGGGATAAACATATTTTTCAAGAATTTCAAGCACGGGGAGTTTGGTTCCATACCTCTGAACTTCCTCATATTCAGTGATTACGCTCAAAGCTGATGCTATTACCCCATAAAGCAGGTCCAAGCCAGTATAGCCGTGAGCTAAAAGCTGTTTGGCTTTTTCTTCAGCAACAAGCTGTATCTTTTCCGTAAAGCGGACTTTTTTGACTTCGCCCGTGTATGGATCTTTGTATTCAACAAAGTCTCTAACATCAACAACTTTCTTGCCATCTCTCTTGACCTTACGCCAGACTGCTATGATAGAAGTATCTAACGAGAGCTTTCCCTGTCTCATGATACTCGAACCAAGCTCAGTATTTAGGGGAATTGCAGTGGTGATTTGCAACTTTGCACCTTGCCAGCCCGCTTCAATTAGAGTAGCCCAAGCATCAAGGGATGTGTGGGCATAATAGGTTGCCAAGATTCCGTCATCTTTAAGATTGTTCTTCATTGCTATGAAAGCTTGGGTAAAGAGATTTTTGAAATGTTCCTTGGCGAGCTTTTCTTTCTCTTTCTCAGTATAGAATCTTGCAGAGAACTCTGAGACCTCTTTACTCGCAAACTCCTTCCACTGGACTTCCCTCTCCCTGTACTTCTTGCCAACCTTCTTGAAGAAAGCCTCTCTGTGAAATCTGGGGACAAGCTTGTTTCCTTCAACGTCACTCAAGGCTCTCTTGAGCCAAACGTAGTAGAAGTCGCTAAGCTCTGCATAGGGAACGTCAATTGAGTAAGGTGGGTCAGTGACAATCACATCAAAGGATTTATCGAAGCTTAGAGAGGTTGCATCACTCTGCATTACTTCGACTTTGCTAAATGTGTGAAGGTTTGGGGCAAGAGATGAAATAAGATAATTCAAAGCCCCCATAACTGAAGCAGTTGCTTTTGAGATGGAATACGAATTACCTTGTATGTACAAGACGTTTGTATCGCCCCAGTTCCATACCATTGCGATTCCTCTGAATGATAATGCTCCTTGGACTTTGTTAGGTAATAACGAACCTGAGGACCATCTTGTGGATAAAGTGTTGTAATTTATTATTTTCGTCTGAGCAACACTCAAATACGTCGCTATTGCTTCTGCATACTTGAACGCTTCCTCTTCGCTCCAGCCCTCCTTCAGCTTCTCTTCCTCAACTTTCTTGCCGACCTCTCTTATGAGCTTCACTATTTTTACAAGTGTGAGGAGCTGGCGAGGGTTGAAGAGCTTGTACCATTGATCAAAGCCCCAACCAATTATCTGCAATGCACCGAAGAGTAAGCTACCATAGGGCGGAACGGGTTCTCTCGGAATATCTGGATCTCCCTTCTTCAACAGCTCCTTGACTTTCTCCTTAGCTTTCTCCAATTTTGCGTTGTCTTCTTTGGTTGCTGGTTCAAAGATTAAATCGTTGTTCTCAATTTTCACTTTAACAAGCAGTCGTTGCCTTGCATAATTCTCATCACCCTGGTGATATTTTCTGAGGGCGAACTTGACGTAAAATTCTCCTTCTCCCTTCTTTCTAGTGTAGTGATTGCCGCTCTCATCGACGAACCTCATGACGTTTCCACAGTTTAAGCAGAAAGCCTGTTGTCTCCTTGACTCCATATTGCTCTTTGGAACTTCAAAGACAACAGCCTCTTTACCATCAATCTTTCTAATCTTTGCATCAACTTCTCCTTTCTCGATCTTAGGTTTGAGCTTCTTGACTATTTCTTCATCTTCAAAGACTATCTCTCCTTTTCTTGTGTCAACTTTGGCGTTTGAAACATCGCCCACTATCTGGTTTAAATCAACAACCTCAATCTCAATGCCATTCTCGGTTCTCTTGGGCTTCATGTAAGCTAAGCGCTGATACTTCCCTTTGCTGTCTTTAACCCTTGCGAGCCACCAGTTACCCACTATTGGTGTCCACTTTCCACAATGGGGACATTTAACTTCCCAAGTGCCAATGTAAACAGCAACATCATCGTCATAAAGCTCTCTGATCTCTGGGTCGTTTTTAAGCTGCTCAGTAATCCAGTTGCCCCACTTCGCAACATCATAAACTAAAGCGGGAACTTCAACACTTGTGATTATCTTCTTCTTTGCCTCTCGTGCGTAGCTGTCTAACCCTAAAGCTTCAAGCTCCTTAACTGGAACTTTCACCTTCAGCCTTCCAAACTTCTTTGGATACTCAAGAACAGCCTTGAGGAAAACGTAAGCCGTTGGTAATAACTCAACAGCGGTAACATCCAAACCCAAGCGAAGCCCTTCAAGCGGAATACTTCCAAAGCCAGCAAAAGGATCTAAAAGCTTTTTTCCTTCAAAATATTGCTTGTATTTATCTGGAATTTGAGGATTAAAACGATGGGGAGTATTTTCATTAAGCCTTATCATCTTTTTAAATTCCTTAGCATCAACATTTTCTGGAAGCAATGCTCCAGCAATTACAGCTCTTGCTCCAATTAATGGTTTCCTTGTCCACCAGAAGACCATCTCCCAATAAGGTGGTCTCGCCGGACCCTTTTCTTTAGCACTTTTTTCATTAATTTCCCTTATGGGAAAGTTTGGGCTTTCAAGAAAAGTTCTTTTCATGTTTTCACCACCAGAAATAACTTATTGTTAGAAGAGTTTTTAACTTCTTTGATAGTTGTGGATAAAAATCGGCAAAAGAATAACCTCAAATTTACAATTGACGAAGGAAAAGCTTATTTGGAGAAATGCAGAGATAATAATGAATGAGGTGTCCACAGGAATGGACCCTGCGAAGTTTTTTGCTCTTTTTGTCCCTACCATAATAGCGTTAATTGTTGCAGTAACTATTCCGAACCCAGAAAAAGTGGCTTATGATGCACTTACTCCAGCGATAAACGGGATTTATGAGCAAGCCCAAAGTCAGATTGGCGACCCTCAACTTGAGAGCTCTATGGAGTTAGTCAAGTTAAGCTGGAACTTACTCGGCTTTGGAATATGGCTTTCAGAAGTTCTTGCACCGTTTGCCATAATCTTCAGCTTCCTGACAAAAGCTGGGCTCCTCGATGGATTTGACTTTAGCTTTTGAGGAGCTCTTTTAATTTTTTAATTGTATTCTCAGCTTCTTCAAAACTTTTTGCACCAACAACTACACATTCCACATTTGGTAGTTTAATTGCAAGTTCCTCTAAACTCAACTTCTCTCCGAGTTTGCCACTGATCACGAGATTTTTAGTCTTATTTGTGAGTAAATACTCCAAAGACTCTATTTACAATTCTTTACGCTTCAAAAGAGCCAAAACTACATGTGCCCGGATGTAGGACGAAAAGTTAAAGGTGCAAAGACGAGTCTTTCATTGTTTGACCCAGTCCAAAAAGAGTGTCTTGAAGCACTCATAAATACTCTGTACATCAATTAAAGCTAGATCAAAGTCTTTTTTGTGAAGTTCACCATCCAGTTCCTCAAGAAAGTCCAAAAATTTCTTCCGTAGTTCTATTCTGAAAATTTCGACACTATTTAGGTGTTTTGAGAAACACAAACCAAAAAGGTATTTTATTTTCTCATCAAAATTTTGATGAAACATTGAAGGATGACTTTCTAGATATTTATCGGGAACATCATAGTAAATTTCGTAGATTTTCTTGCGGATACATAGTCTGCAGTAACTTCCAAATTTAAACAAGAGCGCAACTGGAAATGCATAAACACGAAATGTGCCCATCTCTGGAATGTGTGGTGTTACAACTTCTATATCAAAACACATATCCAACTCATTGAAATCACTAAGGAAGCTAGTAGGCAGCCGATAAAACATCATTGGGGTGTCATATCCATAAAAACCGTTACCTTTTTTCAGAACTAACATTTTCCTGAGATAAAAATCTCTATCTCCAACCAGTAGAAACTTATCGGGATTCTCCAAAATTTGCTGAAGTCTCTCAGGTACATCACCTTCAAAAAAAGTCGTGTGTATCGTTATTTTTCCGTTGTTTGATAAATTAGCTTGTATTATCTTTATTTTTGGGACATGTGATAATTCCATAGGTTGTCCCCAGTAAAATCCTTGGATTTAGAAATTTTTAAAATTTTTGGCAATACTAAGATATTAGCTAAATTAAATCTTAATTATCTTAACAACACTTTTTCATAAATCTTTACATAAATTAATTTTGAAGCATTAATTATCACTAACATGAGAATTTTACTATTAGTCGCAAAAGCGGAAGATTTATTTATCTAATAGGTATTAATTTTAGTGATGCACTATGTCCAAGTTCTATGATCTTTTTGCTAAAGAGTTAAGATCAAAGAGAGATAAATGGAAGAAGAGATACCATTCACTTCCAAATACACTTGAAAAATTCCTAAGAGAAGAATTCAATAAATTCTGGAAACCTGTTAATCTAAAAGATTATGAAAGAAATCCCAAAGAGTTTAATATTCTCGCTGTTGATAGCAGTTATCAGGCAGAGTCCCTCAAAAATGGCGGGATATTCTATGCAGTTAGAGCCCTTGGGATATCTAAAGACAAAGAATATCGTGATTTAATAGTTGATTTCGACTATGCAGATGGCCCGGTTCACAATGTAACTCATTTTCTTCAGAGAAAAATGGAATATCTGGAGCTTAAAGTTGCTGCAGATGCAATTTCTGACGGCTTCAATGGGACTATCTTAATTGATGGCTCCATCTACGGAAGAATATCCCATCTAATCGAAGAAAGCCCTATGAGCAACGATAGAGGCTTTTTCATCGAGCATTACAAAGAAGTCATGAGACTCTTTAAACTTGCCAAGGAAAATGAAGTGGTACTTGTCGGAATCAGCAAAGAAAGCAGAAGCCGCTTTTTCAGAGATTTTCTTGTTAAAAACTTAGTTTCTTTAGACGAAATTAGAGGCGATGTTTCACTTAACGAGGTTTTTCATTTGTTATCTCTGGCATTAGACCAGAAGAGAAAAGCAATTAAAATGTTGGACTCTTTAAAGAGGCAGTACGAAAATATTGGATTACTGGATGAAGTCTTGAAAGAACTGCTAACTCCCAGACCAGATTACCAGCTAATTGATAAATTTGCCCAACAGCCAGGTTACACGATTCCACTGTTACTGGGGCCTTCTGCGAGATGGCTCCGTGGTATTGAACAAATAGAAAAGGATCCAGAAGGATACATTGAAAGTCATTTTCCAACTCTGTTTTCAGATCCCAATTTTGTCAGTTATGCAAAAGTCATTCTAAAAAATATTCCTGATCTTCCTTCCATAATCTCAATGCATGTACTACCGGATGTCAATGATTCTCCTCTCAGAATAGATATTCCGGCTTTCTGTTTGGGAGATGATGTTAAGTTAAAAGAAATTGGATGGCCAGAACCATTTACTGGAACTCTTGATCAAATTTTTGAAATCATAGCTACTGGATATGGAGGGTTGGAATTCTACAATATCTGGCTTTGGAAAGTGGATAGAGAGGTTAAGTTTCATAGGCATGAGTTTGATGAGCTGTATTTCTCTAAGTTTAAAGAAGCTATTGAGGTGGAAATAAATGCCCGAGGTCACAGAAGAGTTAGGTTCCTTTGAAAAGATTGGAGTTGTTACTGGGGAAAGCACCCATGTCGAGTTTTATTTTGCAGTTGAAGATGGGAAAATGCCACAAGTATGGGACTATGTGGTAGTTCCGTCAAATGAATTGATTGATGGAGAGGAAAAAAGAGTCTTGGTGTTAGGGCAGATAACTTCAATAATAGCATATTCTCCAGGATTGACAGAATATGTGCCATATTCAGTGGCTGAAAAGCTTAAAGAGGCTGAAATAATAGAGCCAAGAAATCTTGCCAAAGTTAAAATTCTTGGATTTCTTCATAATGGAACTGTTCTAATGCCTCGGCGAACTATTTATCCCGGAACCTATGTGTATCTGGCTCCTGATGACATTTTAACTGAAGTTTATTCATATCCAGAAGAAGAGGGTCTTTACATAGGCAACTTGATAACAAGACCAAGCGTTAAAGTCAATCTCACGATTAGGGGATTTAGACGACATTTGGCTATCTTGGCACAAACAGGTGCGGGAAAAAGTTACACTGCCGGCGTATTGCTTGAAGAACTTTACAAAAAAGGAGCTACTGTCATTGTGTTAGATCCTCATGCAGATTATGTGTTTATCTCAAAAGATCCAGAAGGAAAGAAAAAAGTGCTAAAGAGGGTTAAGGTATTTAGAACCTCAGAAAGTACTGGAAGGTACACAAAAGAAGAAATTGGACACGTGAAAACTTTTGAAATCAAGTTTGCAGACTTATCTCTTGAAGAAATCTTTACAATAGCTGGAATTAATGAAAAATGGACCAACATTATGAAGGCTATTGAAGATGCCTTGGAGAGATTAAAAAGCAATGAGAATAAAGATGACAGCAAGAATTACACGTTAAATGATTTGATTACAGCATTGCAGACTTCAGATAACAACAACGCCCTTCGTGCTCTCACGTACATAAAGAGACTCAAAAAACTCAAAGTATTTGGAGACTCAACTACTCCAATAGGAGAGTTCCTGCAGCCCCAAAGCATTGCAGTTATGGATCTCTCCGGATTAAACGATAATGTTGCGGATTACATAGCTTACAGGATACTCTCGGAGGCGTACAATCAAAGAGAAAATGGCAAATATGAGTACCCAATCTTTATTTTAATTGAAGAGGCACATAGATTTATTCCTAAAAATCAGAGTACTCTATCCAAGAGAATCGTTAAGAAAATCGCAGCAGAGGGTAGAAAATTTGGAGTCTTCTTGATTTTAGTAACCCAGAGACCCCAAAAAATTGATAGCGATGTTCTGAGCCAATGTAACAGCCAGATAATCATGAGAATGACAAACCCCGAAGATCAAAATGCTGTTAAAAAGAGCGCTGAACAGGTAAGCGAGGATCTTCTTAGAGACTTGCCAGGACTGAATGTTGGAGAAGCTATTATTGTTGGGGAAGTTACTAAGATGCCGGTTATGGTCAAGATTAGAAAACGCATGACCAAAGAAGGTGGAGCAGACATAGACATTGTTGGACTACTCAAAAAAGCCAGGGAAAAAGCAAAAGAGAATATTGATAAAAAGGTTGAGCAGCTTAAGAATGAAATAAAAAGCTTCTTAGAAGTTTAAGAGGTGATAGTATGCGTATTGCCCATATTTCTGACACTCATTTGGGATATCGGCAGTACAACTTAGATGAAAGAGAAAATGACATTTATGATGCTTTCAATGAGGCTGTTGATATCATGATTGAAGAAAGGGTCGATGTCGTTGTTCATGCTGGAGATTTCTTTGACACTCCGAGACCGCCAATTAAAGCCCTTTATGTGGCAAAGGAAGCAATCAAGCGATTGCATGAAAATGGGATTAAGATTTTAACAGTACTTGGTGAACATGATACTCCAAAGAGGAGAGCAATGCCACCACATAAGCTTTTGGATATTCCTATCCTAGGAATTGGAGAGTTAAGTGTTGTGGAAGTCAACGGAGTTGGATTTTTTGGAATATCAAACATGAAAGGGAAAAGGGTCGACTTACTAAAACAAGAGCTTTCAAAAGTTGATGCTTTAGCAAATAGATATCCAAAGGCTGTTTTGATTGTCCATCAGGGCATAAAGAAATACTTACCCTTTGAAGGTGCATATGAGCTTGAGCTTGGGGATTTACCAAAGGAAATAGACTACTATGCGTTTGGACACATTCACAGGAGAACCTTTGAAAAGTTTGGCAGAGGATATTTAGCATATTCTGGCTCAATTGAAATACTGAGTCGCAGTGAAATAAATGATTGGAAAAGAGATGGAAAGGGCATCTACATTGTTGATCTCGAAGGGGACCTCCCAGAGGTACATAAAATTTCCCTCCAGCAAATACGCCCTCAATTTGAACTTTCATATTCCGAGAGTGATGTTATTGAAGAATTAAAGGCTTTTCTCTACAATTTGCTTAAAAATCCTCTAGATAAATCTCCCATCTTGAGGATAAATATCAGTAGAGAGGGTATCAGAAAACCAGAAATCCTTGAAAAGGTCCAATATTTGCTAAGAAAAATGGTTCCAGAAAAAGTGTTAAGGTATGATGTCCATTTTGTTGGAAGTGATACTCCCATTACCATTACTGCCGAAGAGCTTGGCAAGATTGCAGATTTAGAGGAACTTTTCATAGAGTACTTTAGGGATGAAACCTTGGGTCATTTAGCATTCGAACTTTACAAATCCCTTCAATATGGAGACGTTGAGGGAGGAATAGAGATTTGTAAGGAATACTTGGAGGGAAGGAAATGATACTAAAGAGGATTACTATGAAGAATTTCCTCTCACATAAGGACACAAAAATCGATTTTCCTCTTGGTGTTACAGTCTTCATAGGGCCTAATGGCGCTGGAAAAACATCAATAATAGATGCTATTTTTGTAGCACTCTTTAATACACCGCCACGTGGAGATAAGTTTGATGATATTATCTACAGGGGAGAAAGAGAAGCGAAAATAGAACTAGAATTTGAAGAAGGCGGAATCCCATACAAAATTGTTTGGAGAAGAAAAAAGGGAAGGAGTTCCCCAACTTATGAACTTTATCGGCTTGATAGGAACATGCTTATTGCACATGGGGTAAAAGCAGTTAAAAAAGAAGTTGAAAATATTATCGGTATCGAAAAAGACTCGGCTGTTAACTCAATACTCATAAGACAGGGGGAGATAACGTCTTTACTAGACCAAGCGCCAGCAAAAAGGAAAGAAATCATCGGAAAACTGCTTGGGTTAGATCGACTCGAAACTGCTTGGAAAACTATGAATGAGGTAATAAACTATTTCAAAGAGGAACTTAGAGAATATGAGGAATATGAATTCGAGTATTCTTACAAAACTAAGGAACTCCAACAAAAAACTGAAGAACTTCAAAGGCTATCTCGTGAAATAGAAACTTTAAAGAAACAGATTGTTACTCTCGAAGAAAAGCTGGAGAATATGCAACAGATTAAAGATAGCCTAGAGAACAAGAAAAAGAGGTATGAAGAATTAACTAAAGATATTGTAATACTTCAGGTAAAGATTAAACAAACTAAGGAGAAAGTTGAAAAACTTAAAAGTGAGCTTGCAGAAGCAGAAAAGGCTAAAGAACTAGCTGAAAAGCTTGAAAGTGAAGTTAAGAAATTGAGTCTTCTTGAGCAATTAAAGGATATTTTAGCTAAACTTGATTCACTAAATCAACAAAAAGAAGCTTTAGAAAGAGAACTGGATAAAATAAATCGTCTAGAGCAGGAAATAAGAGATACAGAAGACAAATATCGCCAATATGTGGAGATTGAGGAAAAGATTAAAGAAATAGAAGATGAGGTTTCTATCTTACAGCCTAAACGTCAAGATAAAGTTCAGATTGAAGAAACCATAAAACGAGTGGAGGATCAGATTAAAGCCCTTAATGAAGAGTTTCAGCAAGTATTAACTGAACTAAATAAGTACAAGATAGAGCTTTCAGCAATACCAAAGGAATATGAAGCAAAAACTCCAGCAGAAATAGATAGTGAAATTGCTGGCGAAAAGGCCAAGATTGAACAATTGAAGAAAGAAATAGAACGTCAAATTAGAGAATTAGAAAAAGCTAAAAGTGCTAAAGAAGAAGCAGAAAAACTAAAGCCTTTAGTAGATTTATTGGAAAAGCTTAAACAGCTTTGGGAAATTCGTTCTAAAATAGATTCCCTTTCAAAAGATTTAGAGCACTTAAACAGAATTTTACAAGATATCAATGAGAAAAAAAGCGAACTTGAAAAGAGTAGAGATGGATATGAGGAATACCTCTTGCTGGAAAAGGAAATCGAGAGCCTAGAGAAGCAGAAGTCTGAGCTATTGTCCTATCGTTCTGAAGTTCAGAAACTACAAGCTATGATAGATGAAAAGAAGAAACAGCTACAAATTCTTCAAGGAGACGCTAACAAATTGGAAGCTGAAATCAAAATGTACCTCAATGAAATCACTCCAGAAGCTAAACAACAGAAGATTACTGAAATTCAACAGCAAATTAAACAACTAAAAGGTGAATTATTGCAAAAAAGGAACAAAATTGCTGAATTTAAGAGCAGAATAAAGGAAATAGAGGAGTATCTAAACATTCTTGGAGATGCCAATGAATGTCCTGTATGTCATCAAAAGTTAACCCCTGAACACCGCCAAAAAGTTAAGGATGAATTCTCAGCAGAAAAAGCTGAAAAAGAAAAAATGATTCAGCAACTAGAATCTGAAACACTAACATTGGAAGAAGAAATTGAAAAACTTGAAGACCTTTTGATTACAATTGAGAAGCTTGATGTTAAGAGATACTTGGAGTACCAAAAGAAGATTCAAGAGATATCAACAGAACTCAAGAAGCTTGAGGAGAAACTTTCCCAAGCAGAGGAAAAAGTCAATATGCTCAAGCACCTTGAAGAAGTACTTCTGCAAAAACTTCAACGCAAAAAGGAAGTTGAACCTGATTATTGGGGTTATCTAAGTGCAGAAGAAGAACTAAAATCACTGTTGAAGAAGTATCCAGAAGAAAAAATAAAGGAACAATACAAGGGCATTGAGGAAGAGCTTGCAGAATATCATCAAAAGGAATCAGCACTTATTGAGGCCATAGGACAGTTGCCGGAGAACCTTGAAAGTGAGATTAAAGCTCTTGAAGAAAAGAAAGAGCAGTTTATTCAGTTAAAGACAAAGGCTCAGCGTATTCCAATTATTGAAGACGATATTTCTAAATTAAAACAAGAAATTCACGAAATAGAAACTTGGAAAATTCCAATGTTATTAGCAATTAAGAAGTTACTTTTAGAAAAAGCACTAAGGGAGTTAAATGAAGACATATCTAGGCTTAATGAGAAACTCAAGTTGATTCTCAAAGATATCGAGCATCTCGAAGAGCTCGAAAGTCAATTGCAAGAACTCAAGAACCAGTTGGAAACTCTAAAAGAGGACTATCAACGATACATAGCAGCTTCTAATGCTTTAAAGCAAGAACGTTCAAAGTCACTAGTCTTGGAAGAACTTGAGGAAATTCATAAAAAAATTTTAGATCTCACAAAGGAGGAAGAAGCTTTAGTTTCTAATATTTGACAATTGCCCGAGAACATAGAGGGCGAAATTAAACGCTTAAAACAAGTGAAAGAGGCATACATTCGTGCTACTGAGAAGAGCAAAGACATAGATTCCATAAAAGAGGAATTGAAAAAAGAAGAATTGGAACTTGAATCATTAATGAAAGAACTTGACTCAAAAAACAAAGAGCTTAAAGACCTTGCATATTCTCAAGAAGAATTTGAAAAGATACAGAAAGAAGTTCAAAATCTTTCAGCAGAGGTTAGTAGATTAAAGGGTACATTATCTGAGAAAATTCAACAAAAGGAGAAACTTGAAACGGAGATTAAAGAATTACTGCATGATATTACTGAGTTGGAGAAACAGCTTCAAAAAATTGAAAAAATCCGGAAGTTCATAGCGGATTTAGAGCGTATTAGGGGTGCATACCACAAAGATGGGGTTCAAAAGCTCCTCCGCAAAAAGATTGCTCCAGTAATATCTGAATTAGCCACAAATTACATTGAGAGTTTCAATATGGACATAACAGACATTTACCTTTCTGAGGACTTTGATATTTCCGTTACTAAAAACTCTGTAGATGTTCCAATATCTCTCCTTAGTGGTGGTGAGAAAGTTGCTGTGGCTCTTTCGTTGAGATTAGCGATTGCGAGGGTTCTCGCAAGAAGGCTTTCAGTGGTAATAATGGATGAACCAACAACGCATTTAGATGAAGAAAGAAGGAGAGATTTAGTAGAAATTCTCGGAAAGTTCTTTAAAGCTGAGAATACAGTGCCACAAATAATTATTGTAACCCACCATAGAGAGCTTGAAGACGTGGCAGATACAGTGTACCTTGTCCAAAAGGTTGACGGAATTTCAAAAGTTATTGAAAGTTCTTCTTTGTAATTTCTAAATTTTTAGGTTTCGCTCTGGATTTCAACATGAATTTTGTTCCGAGTCGTTAACAGCATAACTAAATTTTAAGTTAAATAAACTCCAGTTCCTTATCTAATGGGACAAATATGATTTGCCTCATCTTTAACTGTTACAGTCAAGTTGTGTTATGTAATTTTCTGCATGGTGATGAGTTTGTATTATTAGAAAATATTTTAAACATTAAAATTACATACTTTTTTGGTGATCTAACATGAAAAAAGATGAGACTAAGGTAATTAGACTAACAGAAGACGCATACAATGCTCTTAGTAGACTACGAAAGAAGATTGTCGAACATGGCCAGAGAAGTTACTCCTACTCGGACATAGTGCTTACTGCAACTCTTCTTCTTGACAATGCAGTTGAACGTAATATTGCAAATGTCATGGACATAGTAACCATAGCAAAAGGGTTACGTCTTCAGAAATTAAGGGGAGAACTCCCAAAGAGCACCGATGTTTCTGAAGAGCTTAAAAAACACTTTCCTAACAGTGTTGATCAATTCACAACCCCAGTCAGCAAAATCATCTCATCAATAATTAAGCAACTCATTGAAAATGGTTATCCAGATGCTGCCAGTTATGTGTTATTTTTACACAAGGATAAGCTTTCACCAGAAGAATTTGTTCGACTGAGTGTCAAAACACTTGAAGCGCAAGTGCAAATGAAGATACGTGAAAAAGAACAATCCAGAGAGTAACCGATGACAACTGGTAAATTCCATGAGATTGGTTTGCTCAAGAAAACAAAAGATAATTAAGCCTCTTTACAAAGTACTTCACGAAGCTGGGATGAAAGGTGGGTTGTAACCGATGACAATGTCTCCGAGGAAAACGGTCTGTTTGGGAAATAAAGCCTAAAGAGGGGAGTTTAATGCGAGTAACCGATGATGAGTGTCATCCCTGCTGATTCGGGGTCGATGATGAGGTAAAGTCCCCACCTGAGGTGTTCCCAATGATATTTGGAATATTCAGGAAAAAGAAGAAAGTTTATGGACCTCCCGTATATCTAAGCGAGCCTACGATTTTGTACCACACGAGAACTGAGAAGGTTATACTTGAAATTATAGAGGAGAAACTTGGCTCAACCAACGTCATTCTGCCCTCAGATTATGGTATAAAAGATGTAAGCGACAAGATTAGGGATGTAGAGTACGTAGTTGCGGTTGCCATATATGGGAAGTTCTCTTCCTTAGTATGCAAAGAAGTTGAAAAAGCGAAAAGGTTCAACAAGAAAATATACACCCTAGATATCGCAAGCAAAAAGGAGGATTCCATAACCTACTACTTCGAAGAGGGTGTTCCGGAACATATAGAATGGCTTGATCCAGAGGAAACGAAAAAGTTCTTTGACGAGTTCCTGGGGGAGGATTTCATGGGAATAGCATTTAGGGGGTTCTTCTTAGGATACAGAAAAAATAAATGGTAGTCAAGAGCTTGAGCTGAGATACTCATGTATTGCTTTTGCTGCTTTCCTTCCGTCTCCCATAGCCAAGATAACGGTAGCTTCACCTCTAATTGCATCTCCACCAGCGAAAACTCCCGGGATGGAGGTCATTAGGTTCTCATCCACAATTATCCTGCCCCACTTATCAACCTTAAGCCCAGGAACGCTCTGGTAGAATATCTTGTTTGGAGTTTGGCCTATGGCTATTATCGCGGTATCGAACTCCATGGTAACTGTTTCCCCAGTGGGAATTGGCCTTCTCCTTCCACTCTCGTCGGGCTCGCCAAGCTTCATTTTCTCAAGCTCTATGGCCTTGAGGTTGCCGTTTTCGTCTCCAATGAACCTCTTTGGAGAAACTAAGAACATGAAATTTACTCCTTCTTCCTCAGCATGCTTTATTTCTTCCTCTCTCGCAGTCATTTCCTTCCTTGTCCTCCTGTAGAGGATCCAGACCTCCGCCCCTAACCTAAGGGCTGACCTCGCGGCATCCATGGCGGTGTTTCCTCCACCTATCACGGCAACCTTCTTCCCAACCTTTATTGGAGTGTCATATTCGGGGAACTCATAGGCCTTCATCAGGTTGACCCTCGTCAGGAATTCGTTGGCAGAATAGATGCCGTTAAGATTAACCCCAGGCCATGGGAATATTCTCGGTGTTCCTGCACCCGTTCCTATGAATATGGCATCGAACTCCTCTCTTAGCTCTTCAAATGTTATCGTTTTGCCCACGAGAACATTGGTCTCTATCTTAACGCCAAGCTCCTTAAGCTTCGCTAATTCCCTCTCAACTATCTCCTTCGGTAGCCTAAACTCTGGAATTCCGTAAATTAGAACTCCTCCGGGCTTGTGGAGTGCCTCGAATATCGTTACCTCATAGCCCATCTTCGCCAGCTCGGCTGCACATGTCAAGCCAGCAGGCCCAGCACCAATAACAGCAACCTTCTTACCATTTCTCTCTATCTCTCCAACTTGCTCCCTCAAGAGGTTCTCCTCAATTCCGTGTTCTCTTGCGTAATCTGCGACGAACCTTTCGAGTTTTCCTATGTTTACGGCATCTCCAACCTTTCCGACGACACAAACTCCCTCACACTGCTCCTCCTGAGGACAAACCCTACCCGTAATTGCGGGAAGAGAATTACAAGCCCAGATAATTTTTAACGCTTCCCTAACGGCCCTATCAGGATCATCCCTGTACTTCCTTAAGGCTCCGATGAATCCTGGGATGTCTATGTTAACAGGACATCCCTTAATACAGGGTGCATAATTCTTAGGACACTGCAAGCATCTCTCAGCTTCCTTTAAAGCCAATTCCCAAGTGTAGCCAAGATTAACTTCCTTGAAGTCCTTAATCCTCTCCTCAGGTGATCTTTCAGGAGTGGGAACCCTCTCCTTAATAAGCTTAGGCATTCAAATCATCCCCCTTTCTCTCTTCCACTTCTCAAAGCTTATTAACTCCAAATCTCTGTAGTAGGTCAACCTCTTCATTAGCTCGTCCCAATCAACCAGGTGAGCATCGAATTCCGGTCCATCGACACATGCAAACTTTATCTCTCCCCCTACCGTAACCCTACATGCTCCACACATTCCAGTTCCATCTACCATTATTGGATTCAGGCTAGCAACAGTCTTTATCCCGTAAGGTTTTGTGAGCTCCGCGACGGCCTTCATCATAACTACTGGACCGACTGCATGCACTAAGTCAATTTTCCTGCCCTCATCGATTAGCTTCTGGAGAGCGTGAGTTGTGAAACCCTTCATTCCATAGCTCCCGTCGTTTGTCGTTACTATCACCTCATCACTGACCTCTCTTAGTTTCTCCTCCCAGAAAACCAGATCCCTTGTTCTGAAACCTAGGATTGAAATCACGTAGTTACCAGCTTCTTTCATAGCCTTTGCAACTGGGTATATCTCGGCAACTCCAACTCCCCCTCCTACCATCACAACAGTTCCGAACTTGTCTATATGGCTTGGTTTTCCTAAGGGTCCCAGGAAGTCCAAAATGTAATCCCCCTCATTGTACGTGCCCAGCTCATGAGTTGTCTTTCCGACCTCCTGAACAACTATTGTAACTGAACCTTTACTTATGTCAACGTCGGCAATTGTCAAGGGTATTCTTTCACCCTTTTCGTGCAATCTTACGATCACAAACTGCCCTGGTTTGGCATGTTTGGCTACTCTTGGAGCCTCTATCTCAAAGAGATTGATGCCGGGAGCAAGCCGTTCTTTCCGTAAAATTTTGTACACTGGCATCACCTTTTAGAATTTCTATATTAGGTGTAATAAAAATTTCTTTCGGGGTATTCCACCATTTGTTCAAAACCCGGGGTTGTCAAAATGGCGTTTTGGAAACCCTTATCACCCTGTTTTATCAATAGAAAACACTAAGAGGGTGAATATTCATGAGGTACGTTAAGCTTTCTGCTGAAAACTTTTCCCCATTTTTTGAGGCCCTCAAAGAACTTGGCAAAATATATGGTCCAGTGAAACGTAACTCAACGTATACATTTGTACAAGTTGACAATGTTAAAGAGCTAAGCCTAGATTACACGAGAACAATACTCCCTCCCAAGAAGTTCTTCGTAAAACCCAGGGACAAGCTATTCAGACTAAAAAAGGAAAATTGGGAAGATATAAAGGATGGAGAGAGCTTTGTCCTCTTCGGAGTTCACTCATGCGACATCCACGGGCTCAAGATTCTAGATAAAGTCTACCTTGGAGATCCCCCAGACCCATACTACAAGTCGCGAAGGGAGAACGCGTTCATAGTTGGGATAAGCTGCATGCCCGATGAGTACTGCTTCTGCAAGAGCTTAGGCACGGATTTCGCTATGGACGGCTTTGACCTCTTCCTTCACGAGTTGCCAGATGGCTGGCTCGTCAGGGTAGGAAGCGTCAAGGGACATGAAGTAGTATGGGAAAACCAGGAGCTGTTTGAAGAAGTTACAGAGGAAGATCTAAAGCACTTCAAGGAATTCGAAGAGAAGAGAGCTAAGGCGTTCAAGAGGAGCCTAAACAAAGAGGGATTAGCAGATATACTTGATTTAGCTTTCAACAGTCAGGTGTGGAAGAAGTATGCTGAGAAGTGCTTAGGCTGTGGAAACTGCACCCTTGTTTGTCCAACGTGCAGATGCTATGAGGTCTGCGACAACTGGATTAGAGCTTATGAAGCCGTGAGGGAGAGGAGATACGATTCATGCTTCATGCCCACACATGGGTTAGTTGCGGGAGGCCACAACTTCAGGCCTACCCGATTGGACAGATTTAGGCACCGCTACTACTGCAAGAGCTACTTTGATCCTTCTGCAGGCTTCAACTGTGTTGGCTGTGGCAGGTGTGATGAATTCTGTCCGGCGAGAATAGAGCACGTAAGGGTTCTTGAGGAGGTTCGGGAGGGATTGTTATGAACCCGTATCAAAGCTACGATGCCAAGATAATCGAGATTAGAGAGCTCACATCGAGGGAAAAGCTCTTTACCCTCCGCTTCACCGACAGGGAAGTTGAAGAAGGCTTTACCTTCAAGCCCGGACAGTTCGTGATAGTCGACCTGAGGGGCTACGGAGAGTTTCCTATTAGTCTCTGCTCCCCACCAACGAGGAAGCCGATACAGCTCTGCATAAGGAGGGCTGGAAGATTAACTAGGTTCATTCACAAATTTGGGGAAGGAGATTCAGTAGGAATAAGGGGACCTTACGGCAACGGCTTTCCGCTGGAGAAGATGGAGGGAGCAAACCTCATCTTGGTGGCCGGCGGTTTAGGAATGGCCCCATTACGCTCCGTCCTGTGGTACGCAATTGACACTGGCAAATTCGAGAAGATATACCTCTTCTACGGGACGAAGAGCTATGAGGATATACTCTTTAGGGACGAGATAATTTACCTGCTTAAGCACGGAGAAAAGCTCAACTGCCACGTTAAACTCGCTTATGAAGTTGAAACTCCCTCATGCATCTACCTCGAAAAGGGGTTCTCGGAGAAGGTGTGCAAGGGAGTTGTTACGGACTTATTCAGGGGAGAAGAGTTCGACGTTAACAACTCTTATGCATTAATTTGTGGTCCGCCTGTTATGTACAAGTTCGTGATTAGGGAGCTTCTGGATAGAGGACTCTCCCCAGGAAGAATATACATGACCCTCGAGAGGAGGATGAAGTGCGGAATTGGAAAGTGCGGTCATTGTGTCGTTGGAACAAGTGTTTCTATGAAGTACATCTGCAAAGACGGGCCCGTCTTCACTTACTGGGATGCACTCTCAACGAGGGGGTTGATATGATGAAGTTGGCCATTTTCGAGCTTACCGACTGTGGAGGTTGTGCCCTCAACGTACTCTTCCTGTACGATAGGCTATTTGATATCCTCGAGTTCTACGAGATAGTCGAGTTTCACATGGCGAGCTCAAGCAGGAGTAAGGAGAAGGTCGATGTAGCCCTTGTAACTGGTACCGTTTCAACGCAGAGAGATCTCGAAGTTCTTAGGGAGGCTAGGAATAGGAGTGAGTACCTGATAGCCCTGGGAACCTGCGCAACCCACGGTAGCGTTCAAGGGAGCGTTGAGAATGCGAAGGAGGCATTTAGACGAATATACGGACATGTTAAGGGGCCGACGAAAGTTCTCGAGCCAAGGCCAATAACTGAGTACGTCCCCGTTGACTTCGCAATTCCGGGATGTCCATACAATAAGGAGGAAATGTTCCAGGTTTTGATGAACCTAGCAAGGGGAGTGGAGCCAGTTGCAAAGGACTACCCTGTCTGCCTTGAGTGCAAGCTCAACGAGTACGAGTGCGTCCTCTTGAAGAAGGGTATCCCATGTCTTGGACCTGTAACGGCTGGAGGGTGCAATGCCCAGTGTCCAGCCCTGGGGTTAGGATGCATAGGGTGTAGGGGGCCTTCAATGGATGCAAACGTTCCTGGACTCGTTGAGGTTCTGAAGGAGATCCTGCCAGAGGAAGAAATTGCAAGGAAGCTTAGGACGTTCACGAGGTGGTAGTCATGATAATAGAGCTTGACGAATTCACAAGGGTTGAAGGAATAGGAAAAGCCGAGATAGTTATTGAAGATGGAACGGTTAAGGAAGCGAGGGTTAAGATACTCGAGGGGCCAAGATTTTTTGAAGTCCTAACGTTGGGGAGGAGCTACTGGGATGTCCCCGATCTTGAAGCAAGGATATGTGCGATCTGCTATATATCCCACTCAATAGCATCGGTGAGAGCAATAGAAAATGCTCTTGGGATAGAAGTTCCATCCACAGTTGAGAAGTTAAGGGAGCTAGCCCTGTGGGGGGAGATAATAGAGAGCCACGCCCTACACCTCTACCTATTGGCGTTGCCTGATGTTTTCGGATATCCTGATGCAATCTCAATGGTCTCAAGGCACGGAGAGCTAATAAAGGAAGGGCTGACGATAAAGGCCCTCGGCAACACTATAAGGGAGCTTCTTGGAGGGAGGGAAATTCATGGAATAAACATAAAACCCGGAGGCTTCGGAAGGTACCCCAGGGAAGAAGAGCTCGAGGGGATAGCAAGGCACGCAAGGTCACTCGTTAGGTTTGCCAGGAGGATAGTCGGAGTTTTCGCGTCGCAGGATCCCAGGGGAGCTAAGGTGGATATCCCAATGGCGACTGAAGACTACCTCTGGGGGAGCGAGCTGATAATCGGAGAGGATAAGGGGCAATATACAGAGCTCGACGAAGTTCCCGTGAGCTATAGCTTTGCCAAGCACACTTACTACAAGGGCAAACCGATATTTGTAGGTGCACTGGCAAGGCTACTTCTAAAAGACATCCACGGAGAGGCAGAAAGACTGCTGAAAACGTACAAAGAGAAAATCGAGAGCAAGTACGTCATCTACAACAACTTGGCCCAGGCTATAGAGCTCGTCTATGCCTTGGAGAGGGTTGCAGAGCTTGGAGAAGAGCTCGCAAGCGAAGGAGTAGAGGAAGGCTTAGTTGAGCCAGAAGAGAAGAGCGGGGAAGGTATTGGGTATGTTGAGGCCCCAAGGGGAGTGCTCGTCCACCACTACAGAATCGAAGACGGCAGGGTTGTGTGGTCAAACACTATTACACCAACTGCGTTCAATCAAGGAATAATGGAGCTGAGCCTACTTGAAGATGCCAGAAAGATGTATGGTCTGCTCCCAGAAGACTCCTTAAAGAGGAAGCTAGAGGAAGTTGTTAGGGCCTTCGATCCGTGCATCTCCTGCTCAGTACATTTCGTCAAGCTTTAGGCTTAAATTTTTATATTTTTGAGCGAACATTTCCCTGGGATAGCCATGTTCTACAACAGGGAAAAGGAACTATCCACACTCAGAACTTTCGTTGAGAGCGAGCCAAATACAATTTTCTTCATTTATGGCCCGATAAACTCGGGCAAAACGACACTACTAATGGAATTTTCTAAGAGACTTCCTGAGGATTTCGTTCCATTCTATATAACCCTCAGGTGGCCCAGTTCCAAAAGCTCTGCTGAGGGAGGTAATTGGAAACCACGAGAACGCTTTCTCCTTATATAATTGCGACGTTCAGGAAGACGGGAAAATTAAAAATCGTAAATTCTAAATCTTAGATGAGCCCCAGAAAGCTGAAAGTCTAAAAATAAATGGCCCACACCTTATTAATAAATGACCCCTAAATAGCCTTCCAGTTTTACATTTTTCTTTTGAAAGCTTCGCCCTTTAGGGCGGGGATGTAGTAATTGAGAGTTTTGGTTTTTTTCAGGCCAAACCCTTTTGTACCTCGATAGCGTAATAGGGCCCGAAAAGGAGTCACTCCAAGAGAGTCTTTAGAGCGGGTTTCGCGTGTCCTCCCGCCATCGGGAGGAAGACTCCAATAGGCGTCCTCTCAAAATTGCTCCCTTGCGGGTGGTCTTCCAGTGATAACTGCCTGCTTGGGCGGGTAGGGGTAACTTTAGGCCGGCCTGTGAGCTGAGCTGAAACTCGCGACGGGAGTAGGTGATGGGCCCGCAAACCAATGAACCCCCTGAAGGGTGGGGTAATGACGCCCAAGAGGAACCCCCACCCTTCAGGACGAGGAAGAGGCCAGTCAGCTCGAATCCTGTAATATTATATCTCACAATGAATACTACTCAGACGGACTCGGAAAATCCTTTTCCTGTGCCTTTATCTTCTAAATTACTAGTTATTAGAGCACTATCGTTTTCTCCCCTGTATAAAGGTTATCAGTAGCACTCCTGCAGAAACTGTACTTAGAATTCTGAGGAAGAGTTCAACAATAGATGAAGAGGAAGTGAGCTTCCAATATATTAAGAGCTCGTACAAGTCTCTAGCAGACATGAAAAGTGGTGTAATAACTGCCCATGTACGGTAGTCTCTAAATCCTCTACGCTTTATGGAAGTGATCGTAAAATACAAGAAGAGGGGAAATAGAGCAGAGGACAAAATGTCTCCCAAATTCACGGTTCCTCACCTTATACAGGTTCAACAGATTCAGATGTACATATGTTGGTCCAATAACTAAAGCATTTTGCACAGTCCCCATGGATACCACCAATCGTAGCTAAGCATGCACTGCAAGCTTCAATGTTTAGTTTTTTAGCTAAAAGACTTTCGGCACACTTAATGCAGTTTATAACCCCAGATACTATTGATGGCGCACATGACGTAGCTGCACACCACCAATCTATATCTTGCGGATATGAAATGCATATCATAATTAAGTCCATTACTATGGTTGCCCCAGTTGCTTTATGCTGGTTGTATTCTGGTAGGTTGGTCTTTACCAACTGTGAGAGGCGCCTGAGCTCGTAAGCGCTCCTAGTCCAGAGCCACTTGGTCTCGTCGTTCCTATGCAGTTTTAGGAGGACTTCATTAAGAGTCCAGTAGTACTCTGAGAGAGTCAAGTTCTCGGCTGTGAGGACTATGTCACCGACGGGGAGGGCTTTGTCCTCCCTCGGTGCAATGTTTATTCCAGTAATAAAAGCCTTGTATTCTCCAGTCTCGGGGTCTGTGAAAATCCTAGTGATGAGGGTAAAGTTATACTGACTCCTCTCCGTGCGATAAACGAGGACATACATCATGTAGTTAAATGTCTCGTTGTGGAAGTTGATTTCCAGGAACAACAGCTGCTTGCCCTTTCCAGTCACGTTGTAAAGCGTGACTACGGAAGTATTTAACTTTACAATCAAGCTACATGAGCTCGCATTACAACTGTTGCAACAGGAGCAGGAGGAGTTAGTTAAGTTTGCAAAGTTAATGGTCTTGTCTACCCAGGTCACGTTCATCTGGAGCCTATACTTCTCATCGTGCCATGCAACGACAGCCCTGCGGAAGGTTATGCTGGAGTTACCTGGATTCATTGCTGCCACCTGTGGTGTAAAAACTACTCGAGTACTTAACACTAAAAATGCCACTAAAAGGCTAAGTATGATTCTCTTCCACCTTATTCTCGTTCCCCTACTAAATAGTTTCAAGAATATGTTAGACGATGATTATATAAGCATTTTCCTCCATAAGTTGTATATTGGACAATGCTTTGCTTTTCTAAAAATACTTACATCAAAGCAAAATAGTAGAGAGCACTACTTAACTCGAAGATAATCCAAATTAGGAAATGGCACATAGAATTCTTTTCGGAATCTTTATAACTCCCTTTAGGCTGGGGGAGAATGTCGGACTCGTTTTGCAACTACAAAAGCCTCCCACCATTGGAGGATTGAAAAAAGAAGTTAAGCTCTACCTCAGAAACTTCTGGAGATTCACTTGAAACTTCCTTTGGATAGGAACCATAGGTTCCAAAAACACCTAAAAGTCCAGCCGGGGAAGGGTAAAATAGGTGAGAAGAATGTGCTTGGCCGTTCCTGGGAAGGTTGTGGAAATTAAAGGCAACGTTGGAATAGTGGATTTTGGGGGCGTTAAAAGGGAGGTAAGGTTAGATTTACTCCCTGACGTCAAGGTTGGCGATTACGTGATAGTTCACACCGGCTTTGCAATAGAGAAGCTCGACGAGGAGAGAGCAAGGGAGATACTTGAAGCGTGGGAGGAAGTTCTCTCAGCTCTGGAGGGATAGCCATGCTCGAGAAGTTCAGGGACAGGCAGATCGCCCAAAGTATAGTTAGGAAGATATATGAGGAAGCAAGGGAAATGGAAGAGCTAAGGTTCATGCACGTCTGTGGAACGCATGAGGATACAGTAACAAGGGCAGGCATAAGATCCCTCCTCCCCGAGAACGTCAAGATTATGAGCGGACCGGGCTGTCCAGTCTGCATAACCCCGGTTGAAGATATAGTGAAGATGATGGAGATAATGAGGCAGGCCTACGAAGAGGGAGAAAAAATAATCATGACGACCTTTGGGGACATGTACAGAATTCCTACGCCAAGAGGAAGCTTCGCCGATTTGAAGAGCGAAGGATACGATGTTAGGGTCGTTTACTCAATTTACGACGCCTACAAAATCGCCAAAGAAAATCCTGACAAGTTAGTCGTCCACTTTTCACCTGGCTTTGAGACTACAACGGCTCCAGCCGCGGGAATGCTAAACGCCATTGTGGAAGAAGATCTAGAGAACTTCAAGATTTATTCAGTCCACAGGCTAACCCCTCCAGCCGTTGAAGCCTTGGTAAAGGCAGGAACAAGGTTCCATGGGCTAATTGATCCTGGGCACGTCTCCACGATAATTGGCGTTAGGGGATGGGCTCACATAACCGAAAAGTACGGCATTCCCCAGGTAGTTGCCGGCTTTGAGCCCGTTGATATGCTACTTGCAATACTCATGCTCATAAGGATGGTGAAGAAAGGAGAGGCGAAGATACTCAACGAGTACAGCAGGGTCGTGAAGTGGGAAGGAAACGTTAAGGCCCAAGAGCTAATTGACAAGTTCTTCGAAGTCAGGGATGCGAAGTGGAGGGCCCTTGGAGTAATCCCGAAGAGCGGGCTTGAGCTCAGGAAAGAGTGGAGGGAGTTAGAGATAAGGACTTACTACAATCCGGAAGTTCCAAAGCTTCCCGATTTGGAGAAGGGTTGCCTTTGCGGAGCTATCCTCAGGGGCCTGGCCCTACCTCCCCAGTGCCCGCACTTCGGCAAGACCTGCACTCCAAGGCACCCCATAGGGCCCTGCATGGTTTCCTATGAGGGCACGTGCTCGATATTCTACAAGTATGGGGCACTCTTCTGATCTTTATTCAAATTTTTGTTCAAAAATTTTATACAGCAGTGCTCCTTAATGTACCAAGGTGATAAATTATGGAGGGGGATGTTGAAGAGGAGGAAGAGAGTTACATAGGTACAGCTTTAAAAGCGTTTAGAATCATTTTGGGGAATCCAATAGCTAGAGCTCTTCTAAAGCCTTCTTTGAAGAAATACAAAATAAACAACAGAGAGTTACCTGCTCTTTATTGGGCCCTAAGCATATATGCAGGGAAAGTTATCAATGCTCCTATGGTCATACGATTCCAGGCTGAAACACTAAAAGTCCTCCTCAAATTAGGTATAAAGCTTGCACGGGGCGACGAGGAAGTTGTGAAGGAGGCACTACTTAAATACCCGCATATTAGAAGAGGAATATGGGTTGTTTTAGAGGGGATAGCGAAATATGGGATAACAGTCCCACAGAGACTTGCAGGCCCATTTTTGATAGTCTGGAACTTGACTAACATGTGTAACTTCAAGTGTATACACTGCTACCAGAGAGCCGACAAACCCTTGCCAGATGAACTTTCCTTAAGGGAAAAGTTGGATCTTGTTGATCAGCTAGACAAGGCCGGAGTTGCCGCGGTTGCCTTAAGTGGAGGAGAACCCACAATTCACCCTCACTTCCTCAGAGTAGTGCATGAATTGTCGTCGAGAGGCATACACACTTCGGTGGCAACTAATGGGTGGACTTTTGCAAAGATCGAAGAGCTAGAAAAAGCCGTGAAGGCGGGAATAAAGTACGTTGAAGTTAGTGTAGATTCAGCAGATCCTGAAAAGCATGATAAATTTAGAGGAATTCCCGGAGCATGGGAGCACGCGATAAGGACCCTTGAAAATGCAGTCAAGCTGGGAGTAAGCCATGGCATGGCAACAATAATGAGCAGGGAAACGTTTTACGAAATAGATGACATCCTAGATCTAGCTGAGAACATTGGAGTAAAAAGAGTTATATTCTTCAACTTTATCCCAACTGGAAGGGGAAGAGAAAGCATTAACTTAGATTTAACCCCTGAAGAAAGAGAGGAGTTCATGAAGGAAGTTTACCATCAGATGAAAAAGAGAAATCTCGAGATACTGACAACGGCTCCTCAATACGCTAGAGTAACGTTATTGATGAGTAAGGGCAGAACTGTAACTCCTGCACACTTTTATCTCGGAGAAAATTCTTCCGTTAAAGTGCTAGCGGAGTTTATAGGGGGATGCGGGGCTGGGAGAATATACGCGGGAATAGAGCCGGACGGTACAGTTGTGCCATGTGTCTTCCTCCCAATTCCAGTTGGCAATGTTAGAACCAGGCCCTTTAAAGAGATATGGAAAACGAGCAGGATCTTCAATATCCTTAGAGACAGAGATAGCTGGGAGGGAAATTGCGGGAGATGCCCGTATAAATATATATGCGGTGGTTGCAGGGCAAGAGCATATCACTACACCCTAGATATAACTGGTGATGACCCCGGGTGTATAATAAACAAGAGGCTTTGGAACAGCGTACTAGAACATGGAATTCCAAAAGGATTATGCGAAGTCAGCTGGGTTGATGAAGTTCCAGTGCTTAGAAAGCCCATACTCAACGTGCCAAGGCACTATGCTGAAGTCGAGAGTACTAGTGTCCCACTACCTGGGCATACTACCGGGAAACTAGTCCACGCATAGTCTTCAACCGATAGTTAAAAACTCCCCTCTCGTTCCCAACTTTTGGTTTTAGAAACGTATAAAGCTTTCAATTTCGTAAAACATTCGGGGGAGGGAATGAAGGCATACAGGATTCACGTTCAAGGAATAGTCCAGGCTGTAGGATTTAGGCCCTTCGTGTACAGGATAGCTCACGCTCACAACTTGAGGGGCTATGTGAGGAATTTGGGAGATGCAGGGGTTGAGATAGTCGTTGAAGGGAAAGAGAAGGATATTGAGGCATTTTTAAATGACTTATATAGGAAGAAGCCGCCCTTAGCGAAGATAGAGAAAGTCGTCAGGAAAGAAATCCCAGTTCAGGGCTTTGATAGATTTTACATTGAAAAGAGCTCCACGGAAAAGAAGGGAGAGGGGGATTCAATAATCCCCCCAGATATAGCCATCTGTGAAGATTGCCTAAGGGAGCTGTTTGATCCAAACGATAAGAGGTTTATGTATCCGTTCATAGTCTGCACTAACTGCGGGCCAAGGTTCACGATTATAGAGGATCTACCCTACGACAGGGAGAACACGGCGATGAGAGAATTCCCAATGTGCGACTTCTGCAGGAGCGAGTATGAGGATCCCCTAAACAGGAGGTACCATGCTGAGCCAGTTGCATGCCCGACCTGCGGGCCGAGCTACAGGCTCTACACCTCCACGGGAGAAGAGATAATTGGAGATCCCCTAAGGAGGGCGGCAAAGCTGATAGATAAGGGGTACATAGTGGCGATAAAGGGCATCGGCGGAATTCACCTAGCCTGTGATGCCACAAGGGAAGATGTTGTTGCTGAGCTGAGGAAAAGACTTTTCAGGCCGCAGAAGCCCTTCGCAATAATGGCCAAGGATTTGGAGACCGTTAAAACATTCGCCTACGTAACCGAGGAAGAAGAGGAAGAGCTAACGAGCTACAGGAGGCCAATAGTGGCACTGAGGAAGAAAGAGCCCTTCCCGCTTCCCGAGAACCTTGCCCCAGGACTCCACACCATTGGAGTCATGTTGCCCTACGCGGGAACACACTACATCCTCTTCCACTGGTCGAAGACCCCCGTTTACGTCATGACATCCGCAAACTTCCCTGGGATGCCGATGATAAAGGACAATGATGAGGCCTTTGAAAAGCTAAAGGACGTTGCGGACTATTTGCTACTCCACAACAGGAAAATCCCGAATAGAGCCGATGACAGCGTAGTGAGGTTCGTCGATGGGAGGAGGGCGGTGATCAGGAGGTCAAGAGGATTCGTCCCCTTACCAATCGAGATACCCTTCGAGTACAAAGGACTAGCTGTAGGGGCCGAATTAATGAACGCTTTTGGAGTGGTAAAAGGCAATAGGGTTTATCCGAGCCAGTACATAGGGAACACATCAAAGATTGAAGTCCTTGAATTCATGAGGAAGGCAATAGCCCACTTTAGAAAGATCCTCAGGGTTTCAGGGTTTGATCTGATTATAGCTGACCTGCACCCATCTTACAACACCACGAAGCTCGCCATGGAGATAGCCGAGGAAACGAATGCAGAACTGCTCCAAGTCCAGCACCACTACGCTCATATAGCCTCGGTTATGGCCGAGCACGGGCTTGAAGAGGTTGTTGGGATAGCCCTAGATGGTGTCGGCTACGGAACCGACGGAAAGACTTGGGGTGGAGAGGTTATTTACCTCAGCTACGAAGACGTGGAGAGGCTAGCTCATATAGAATACTATCCCCTCCCCGGCGGGGATCTCGCGAGCTATTACCCGTTGAGGGCCCTAATAGGAATCTTAAGCGAAATGTATGAGCTTGATGAAGTGAGAAAAATAATTGAGAGATTCTGCCCGAAGGCGATTGAAAGCCTAAAGTACGGGAGGGTAGAGTTCAACGTAATATTCAACCAGCTCGCTAGGGGAATTAACGTGGCTTACGCCTCTTCAACAGGAAGGGTTCTCGATGCTTTTGCGGTCCTATTGAATGTCGCCTACAGGAGGCACTACGAGGGAGAGCCGGCGATGAAGCTTGAGAGCTTTGCCTTCAAGGGGAAGAACGACCTGAGGCTCAAGGTCCCAGTAGAGGGGGAGGAGATAGAAATTACCGAGCTGTTCAGGGAAGTTCTTGAACTAATGGATAAAGCAAACCCGGCGGATATTGCCTACTCAGTCCACCTCGCCCTGGCGAGGGCCTTCGCGGAGCTTGCCGTTGAGAAGGCCAAGGAGTTCGGAGTTAAGGGAGTTGCAATGAGCGGGGGAGTTGCCTACAATGAGCTCATAGTCAAGACCGTAAGGAAGTTCGTTGAGGCCCATGGGCTGAGATTCTACTCAACCTACGAAGTTCCGAGAGGAGACAACGGGATAAACGTTGGGCAAGCATTCCTCGGGGGGCTGTACTTGGAGGGCTACCTCAACAGTGAAGACTTGATGATGTGATGTGCTGTCAATGATCTATGACTTATATTTACTTCCCAAGTATGCCCTCACCAAGGGAAAAGGTCAGAGAGACAGGTAGGGCATTACGCATGTTGCCTAGAGAAGAGTTGACAAGGATAGTCATGTTTGAAGGGGTATTGAAGTAGTAAATGGCCAGCATGATGTTTATATAACCGTGTGGACAGGGAAGTTATTGAGCCCGTGAGAAGTGGTAATGAGCGGGCAATGAACCCGCAATTCATGAAGCCCCGTTGGGGGCGAAGTGGGCGGGCTTTGTCATATTACTCCTTTCTTATAGTCTTACTGAGGTTACCTTGAGATTAGAGGTTATAGAATAAGTCTGCTCCTTTTAGTATTGTAAAGGCCTCATATTTTACACCCCAAAGGTCAAGGAATTCCTTAAACTTGTATGTATGCTGGATTGGAATTAAAATTACCCACGCCCCCAACTGCAATCCGTTCAGTTCCTTTAGCAGGCCACTCATCATGTCCCTTCCCTTCAAGGCATATTGGAATTTCACTCTTTCCTTTCTTTCCAAGCCGTCAAGAGTAAAGCGGAAGAGTGTGTAAGCCTTCCCATTCATGAGCTCTGCCACGGGCTTTTCCTTAGTGAGTGAGTAGCCTTCCACTATTATACCAAGGCTGGCTAAGTTGTTGGAATCAAAGAGCTCTTCGAGGCTTATGATCCTAACGTCAAGCCTTTCCCTTGGAATAACTCCACTCAATTTCCTCTTCAATTCAAGAACAAGTTCCCTAGCTTTCATGGCAGGAAGTTTTGTTTTGGTTAGTATCATCAGATCTATATCATTTGGATTGGGTTTTCCGAGGACTGTTGAGCCATAGAGGATTACGTCAAAGACTTCCTCATGCTCACTAACAAATTCCACAACATGGGTTTTCAAGGCTGTTAGTTCGTCTGATATGGCATGAAAATATTCAGAGGAGGGAATTGAGTTTGTGAACGTCATTCTTCAGCACCTCCACCCATTCTTTTGTGGCTCTCATAAAGTAGGCTTTGCGATAGTTGTTGAAGTGGAAGTCTACAATGTCTATAGATTTCCGGATATTTCTCTTCTAGGATCCTGAAGCGTTCGGCGTGGTTTCTTGGGAGTCTGCCAGTGTCTCTAAGGATTATGTAGTCACAGATCGCTACAAGAGCTTTGAAATAGAGGTTTAGGACTGAATTATAGTGCCCTTTGTTAAAGAGATAGTCGGCATCTTCAAGGTACTCCTTGATGTTGGACCTAAGCTCATCAAGATTTACCATTCACTACACCCGTTATCATGATAACAATTCTCACTTTTTCTTTTGTTGTTGTTATCATGATAACCCCCTGTTAGCTTTGATATTTAGATATATGATTTCATTCTCATTCCATTATCACGGTCGTTTTACCTTGATTTTTATCTAGCTATATTTTGGTGCATTCCTAACGTTGGCTAACGTTGGGCCTCTCTCCTTATCGAAGAACATTTCCACTCTCCAACTAAAAAGGAAATCCAAAACTTTATGAATTTACCTCAGGAGAGACCTTCGATGAACATAATAAGCTTCATAAACAGGCTCAAGGAGCTCGTTGAAATTGAGAGAGAAGCTGAAATAGAGGCAATGAGGCTAGAGATGAGAAGGTTAAGTGGGGCTGAAAGGGAGAAGGTTGGGAGGGCCATTCTCAACCTGAACGGGAAGATCGTTGGGGAGGAGCTCGGCTATTTTCTCGTGAAGTATGGGAGGAGTAGGGAGATAAAGACCGAGATAAGCGTTGGCGATTTAGTCGTTATAAGCAAGAGGGACCCCTTAAAGAGCGATCTCGTTGGTACTGTAGTTGAGAAGGGGAAGAGGTTCATTGTTGTGGCCTTAGAAACGGTTCCAGAATGGGCCCTAAAAGATGTGAGGCTTGATCTGTACGCCAACGACATAACGTTCAAAAGGTGGCTAGAAAACCTTGACAGGGTAAAGAAGGCCGGCAAAAAAGCACTAGAGTTCTACCTGGGCTTGGATGAGCCCTCAAAGAGTGAGGAAGTTGAATTCGAGCCTTTCGATAAGAGCCTCAATCCTGCCCAAAGGAGGGCTATATCAAAAGCCCTGGGGAGTGAGGACTTCTTCTTAATTCACGGCCCCTTCGGGACAGGAAAGACCAGGGCATTGGTCGAGCTGATAAGGCAGGAGGTTAAGAGGGGAAACAAGGTCCTCGCAACGGCCGAAAGCAACGTTGCAGTTGATAACTTGGTAGAGAGGCTCGCCAAAGAGGGCGTTAAGATAGTTAGGGTGGGCCACCCGAGCAGGGTCTCGAGGGAGCTTCACGAGACGACCTTAGCTTACCTGATAACCCAGCACGAGCTCTACGGTGAGCTTAGGGAACTGAGGGTCATAGGGCAGAGCTTGGCTGAGAAGAGAGATACCTACACTAAGCCGACTCCAAAGTTCAGGAGGGGATTGAGTGATTCGGAAATTCTAAAGCTCGCCGAGAGGAAGAGGGGAGCGAGGGGATTATCGGCGAGGCTCATCAGGGAGATGGCGGAGTGGATAAAGCTGAACAGGCAGGTCCAGAAGGCTTTCGAAGACGCTAGGAAGCTTGAGGAGAGGATAGCGAGGGACATAATCAGGGAAGCGGATGTAGTGCTAACGACTAACTCCTCGGCGGCACTGGAGGTTGTCGATTACGATAGCTACGATGTTGCAATAATAGACGAGGCAACCCAGGCAACGATCCCCAGCATCTTGATCCCACTGAATAAGGTCGAGAGGTTCATCTTGGCTGGAGATCATAAACAACTACCGCCAACGATACTTAGCTTAGAGGCCCAGGAACTATCTAAAACTTTGTTTGAGGGATTAATTGAGAGGTACCCCTGGAAGAGCGAGATGCTTACGGTTCAGTACAGGATGAACGAGAGGATAATGGAGTTCCCGAGCAGGGAGTTCTATCAGGGCAGAATCATGGCCGATGAAAGGGTTAAAGGAATTACGCTGAGGGATCTCGGGGTTGATGTTGAATTAAAGGATCCCTGGGCTGAGGTTATAAACCCGGAGAACGTTGTGGTGTTCATTGATACTTCGAAGATCGAGAACAGGTGGGAGAGGCAGAGGAGGGGAAGCGAGAGCAGGGAAAATCCCTTGGAGGCCAAGATAGTTGCTGAAGTCGTGAAGAAACTTTTGAAGGTAGGAGTTAAGCCTGAATGGATCGGGGTTATAACCCCATATGATGACCAGAGGGATCTAATAAGCATGAGCGTCCCTGAGGAGATAGAGGTTAAGACCGTGGACGGCTATCAGGGAAGGGAGAAGGAGGTAATAATTCTGTCCTTCGTCAGGTCAAATAGAGCTGGGGAGATAGGATTTCTTAAGGATCTGAGGAGGTTAAATGTCTCGCTGACGAGGGCCAAGAGGAAGCTGATAATGATTGGGGATTCAAGCACTTTGAGCAGTCACGAGACGTACAAAAGGCTGATAGAGCATGTAAAAGAGAAAGAGAGGTTGATTGATGCAAGGAAGTTGATTTAGCTTTCCCTGGGAGTCGCAATATCTTTGAGCTCTTCTTGAATTTTGTCAATCTTCTTCATTTCGATGGTGATAATATCCGTTAATGCTTTCAAAACTTCCTTGCTAACTTCAATTACGTTTTCTGGGAAGCCAAGACTAATTATTATTCTCCCTTTTAGGGGGCTTATACTCACATCTATTTTAAGTTTCCTCTCATCTTCCTTCTTTATAGAGCTCCTCAAAAGATCTCTAAGCTCATAAAAAGGCCACAGAATTTCGGAGTTTTTATATTTGAGCCTGAGAGATGGTCCAGAGGTATAAACATCAACACCAAGTTCCTCTCGAGGGTATACTAAAAGTTTGTATCCAGCGGCATCCCTTTTCACTTTGTATTCCCAGAACACTTCATTCCTTCCCACAGGTCTCACCTCCTCTTGGGTATGAGATATCAACTCCCTAACTACTTCCTCCACACCTTCTTTTCCCAAGCTGAGAAGGATATCGCTCGCAGCTATTTCCCTGAGCCTGTTTTCTATTTCATCTTTAACATCCTCTGGCAACCTCTCCAAAAGCTTTCTTATCTTCACGATGTCATAAGAAACTTTCCAATAGTTGGCTCTCTTGTCCCTGCTAGTGTATTCCTTCCACCATAATGGATCACTCCTCCCAACGATGTCGCTTATAATCTCTGAGAGTTTCTTAAACAGATAGAAGTACCTCTCATGTTTAGGGTGATTACTGGGCAAGTTGCAAAGAGCATTGTCACATCTGTCCATAATCTCTGCAAGAATTTCAAAAACTTCTTCACTAACCATAAACTTCACCATAGAAATAACAAGCCCCTAGTTAGTTAAAAATATATTCCTGGAACATAGAAGTTTAAGGTGCCCAAGTAGTGAAGACAATGAGAATAACTATCCTGGGTAATATTGCTTTAAGAACTATAAAGCTATACACAGACTAATATGGAGGGATGAGGAGGTGTTAGTACTCAATACTCAACACCCGAAGGCATTAGATTATCTCCTTGGGATTAGTGGGAGTTTCATCGCTGCTTTCCTATAAACAGGATCAACAAAGTAGTAAACTCCTGTATCTTCGTCTTTCTCAACGATAAAAAGACCCTCCGTTAAAGTAGTTAGCAACCTACTTAAGGCATCCTCGGAAATTCCAGTACTAACCATATCACTCCATGACGCTCCAAGTGCCAATAACTTGATAACTTCCCTCGCTTTGGGGCTTCTTCCCTTTAGCAAACTCTCCAACTCCTTCTCCGCCTCTTTAACTGCTTTGTCAATTGTAGTTTTTAGAGCAACCCTGTGATCTTTCTCTATATACCTTTTAACTCCGTACAAGTTCAACCACCCAGGTAACGTGCCAAGTTGCTTTATTGCTTCTCTAATCTCCCATTCTTGGTACTCTATCTTAAGCTTCTTGAACCCCGTTTTTAGAAAATCCTCCGCCGTAGTCTCTTTCCAAGGAGCAAGTCGTATATCAATTGGAGGGCGTCCAAACATGGCCTCCCTGTACGTTGACTCAAACATTTTCTTTACAATACCGGAATATGAGCCAGTGAAAATAACGATTAACGAAGGATTTTCGTTAAACACAGAGCCAAGAACTTTAAGAAAATGGTGGACTCCTTGATTTATGCTCTGGACTTCATCAAGAATGAGTATAGTATTGTTAAGCTTAGCTAGTGCATCCGAAAGGATTTTTCTAGCTGGGCTGTTCTTCTTTAGTTTAATAGAGACTCCCACTTTAGTCGTGGAAATGGAAATTCTGGAAATATACTGTGAAAGAGACGTCAAGAGTGATTTTGGAAGTCTTGCAAGTATCTTTTCAGTGGCTTGTCTAAAAGTTTCAGTATCTCTCAGATCAACCAAAACTACTTTGTACTTGTTCTTTTTAGCAAATACATTAGCTCCAGCTAACGCTAAACTTGTTTTCCCAACCATTCTTGGGCCAAGAATTGCTACCCAGCTACCTGCCTCCAGAGCCCTTAGTAATTTCCTTATATCTTCCTCCCTTCCAAACAACTGGTCAGGTGTTGTTCTAGGTCTCTGGTCGAAGAATATGGACTTACGCATTGATACCCCCCGAAGTACTTCGGGGGGTATCAACCTATAAAAATCTTTCCTTCATTTAAAAGCCCATTGCCGGGTTCTTTAAACCAATAAACCCATCTGTAGGGAGATTATAAAAAGGGCAAAGAAACGGCAAAATACAAAAATCATAGAATAAACCAATGTTTTACCCAAATTAAGCCACTAGAGGCAATAGATTAAATGGAAAGAATAAATGTAAGTTTGTGCTAGGGTCAAGAGCTTGCTGAGCTATTTTTTGGCTTCCTTAGCCTTGGAATAGGAATTAGCTCTTTCTTGTCTATGTCAATTGTGAAAACCTTAACTCTATCTCCGTATCGTTCCTTCACATATTTTGCAAATTCAACTAGCTCTTTCCTTAGTAACATCGCCGAGTAGGGAGGAATAACTATCCATAAGTTGGGCCCATATTCGAGCCTTGTTTCGATGTCATGTCTCAACTTTAATAGGGGCACTGGTTCCCCATATAGAGTCTCGACTTCTATTGCAAGGTTTTGGGAACTAACGTAGACATCAAGTCTAATACTCCCCAGGGAAAATTCTGTCTCTATGCTCCTTTTTCCCTTTTCCAAGTCCTTAAATGGTATCTCGAGTTTGTTGTGTAAGTATTCAACCACAAATACCTTTTGGCCATCGTCGAGGTCATGAAGCACAGGAAGATTCGCAAGTGAAAACAGGAGAGAAAGGAAGTCAAGGTATTGTAGGCTCCAAGGAGAGACTTAGGCTTTTATACCTCTTCTTCATATTCTTGGCCATGGGGTGGAGGGTTGCGAGAAACCTCCTGCTGACTGGGCTTTTCTTCAAGTTGCTGGGAGACTACATGGCAGTGCGGGAGTTTAGAATCGCGGGTGCATTATTTGCCCTTTTTGGTATAGGGGTTGGGGTAGTATCGCTTTTTTTTGGGTACTGAGAAATGAATGTCATGCCAGGCTGTATATGGACATATTTCTCTGGACCATTACCCCTTGGGGTATCTGGACGATGGTAAGGCAGTTGTGGGCAGAGATAAAAGGTAGAAAACGCGCTGTAGATGATATCAAACATTACAGGCCCAGGCTTGTGGTGATCCCGCCGTTTAGGGGTTGTTGATACGTCGTCAACGGAGGGGTTACCCAGGATACAAGCCATTCCTGGGAACTTGTAGGGCAGAGATTCGCTTATGACCTTGTACGGGTGGAGGACTCATCAAAACTAGAAAATCCCTGTTCTTACAAGCAACTCGATGAATGGGCAACCTATGGTTCCGAGGTCGTAGCAGTGGCGGATGGCATAGTCGTTGACGTTTCTGATGGTATGAAGGACAATCCCGTTGGAAGAATATCCCTTTCGGTCAAGGAAATTTTAGGAAATTACGTTGTGATTGACCATGGAGGTGTTTATTCCCTCTACGCCCACCTAAAGAACGGTAGCGTGTCCGTAAGGCCTGGTGAGAGGGTAAAGGCGGGTACCGTTATCGGTCTCGCGGGAAATAGCGGTATGTCCTCCTTCCCACATCTGCACTTTCAGCTTATGGATAGGGAAGATTTTTATGATGCTGTAAGTCTGCCAGTGTTAATGCAGTACACTGTGGAAGGAAAAAACTGCAAAAAATATCCCTCAAAGAACGAAATCATATGTGGCTTAGACCCTCAGATACATCCCATTCCATAGCCACTTTAGTGCAAGAACGAGAGTCACACATATCACCAAGTAACAATTTAAGATTAAGGAGTTTTAAAGTTTACACTTAAAACATTAAATAAGAAGAGGATCACTTCATAGCATTCTCAAGCAAACTCAATCCCAATTCTAGATACTCCTTAGCTTTTTCCTCGCTCTTTGCCTCGCTGAATATCCTTATTATCGGCTCTGTTCCGCTAGCCCTAACCAGAACCCATCCATCCTCAAAGATTATCTTAGCTCCATCGGTCGTGTCAACCTTGTATCCCCTCTCCCTCGCCATCTCAGCAACCTTATTGACTATCCCATATCTATCCCCTTCAACGTGCCTCTTGGTCTTTATCTGGTAATACTTGGGAAGCTCATCTATAAGCTCGCTGAACTTCTTTCCGCTCTTTGCGAATATCTCGACTATCTTAGCTACCGTCATTGCACCGTCTCTTCCCAGGACGTGGTCAGGGAATATCACTCCTCCGTTCTCCTCCCCGCCTATCGTTCCGTTGTTCTCTAGGAGGGCCCTGGCAACTACTAGATCGCCAACCTTCGTCCTCATTACCCTGGCATTGTTCCTCTTAGCTATGTCATCCAAGAGGTTTGAAGTTGCAACCGTTGTAACCAGCAAACCGCCACCGTTCTCCCTGAGCACTGCATCAGCTACGAGGGCGAAAGTCTTGTCCCCCTGAATGAACCTGCCGTTCTCATCTATGAACACCGCCCTATCAGCGTCACCGTCCTGGGCCACTCCAAAGTCCGCCCCTAGGGCTTTAACTATCTCCATGAAGCCCTTCAGGTTCTCCTCGTTTGGCTCGGGATTCCTCGCGGGGAAGTGGCCGTCGGGATGAGCGTTAACTGAAACCACCTTACAGCCGAGCTCCCTCAGGAGGTACGGCAAAGTCAGGGAGCCGGCACCGTTTGAAGTGTCAACTACTACGAAAGGCCTCCTCTTCTTTATCGCCTCAACGTCGACCTTGCTCTTTATCGCCTCAATGTAGTCCTTGATTATGTCCTCCCTCCTAACCTCACCTATCTCCCACCACTTTGCCCTGTCGAAGTCTTCCTTGAAGAAGAGCTCCTCAACTACTGCCTCTCTCTCCTTCTTTAGGCCCATCCCGTTAGGCTCGAGGAGCTTTATTCCGTTGTACTCTGGAGGATTGTGAGAGGCCGTAATTACCGCCCCTCCATCGGCGTTGAAGTGCTTGGTCGCCCACTGAACCGCTGGGGTTGGAGCAATTCCTACGTCGATAACGTCACAACCAACGCTCAAGAGTCCGCTTATCAGCGCGTTCTTGAGCATCTCTCCGCTTACCCTCGTGTCCCTGCCAACGACGACTAATGGCTTCTTCCTTCCCTCCCTCTTCAGCATTGTTCCGAAGGCCATCCCTATCTTCAGGGCGAACTCTGGGGTTATCTTCTCGTTGGCAATGCCCCTAACTCCGAACGTTCCAAAGAGCTTGCCCATTTTATCACCTCCAGTGAATAATAAAGAAAAGTTAAAAGGTTATTCCCTTCCGTAATCGTCTTGTAGCCTGACTATGTCATCCTCTTCGAGGTACTCTCCTATCTGGGTTTCTATGACCTCCAAAATTACCTTTCCTGGGTTCTCGAGCCTGTGAACTACACCCGCAGGGATGAAGGTGCTCTCTCCAGGCCTCAGTATGAACTCCTTGTCTCCGACCCTAACCTTAGCGGTTCCCCTAACGACCACCCAGTGCTCGCTCCTGTGGTAGTGCATCTGAAGGGAGAGCTTCTTCCCTGGGAGAACCGTTATCCTCTTTATCTTGTACCTCTCTCCCTCCTCTAGAACCGTGTAGCTACCCCAGGGCCTATAGGCGGTTCTATGAACTACCGCCCTCTCGTCGTTCTGCTCTTTAAGCTTCTTGTAGACCTCCTTTACCTTCTGGGTCTCTCCCTTCTTCGCAACGAGCAGGGCATCTCCAGTATCTATTATCACGAGGTCTTCAACTCCAACCGTAGCGGTAAGTCTCTCCGTGAGGATTAAGTTGTTCCTTGAGTCAACATTTATATACTTGGCCTTGAAGCCCCTAACCTTTACCGCGTTCCCATTCTCATCCTTTTCTAGGGCTTCATAGACGGCATCGAAGCTTCCAAGGTCGTTCCAGTAGGTGTTCAGTGGAACTACGGCGGCCTTATCGGTCTTCTCCATTACCCCGTAATCAACGCTTATCTCCGGGGCGAGCTCGTATATTTCCTCTATGCTCTTCCCGTCCTCAAAAGCCCTGACAACTTCAGGGGCGTGCTTTTTAGCTTCCTCCATGAAGACGGAGGTCCTGAACATGAACATTCCGCTGTTCCAGTAGTAGCCACTCTCCACGTACCTCTTCGCGGTTTCAAAGTCTGGCTTCTCCTTGAACTCATCAACTAAGTATCCCAGGAACTTCCCTTCCACCTCTATCTTCTCCCCAGGCTTTATGTAGCCGTAGCCGGTATGAGGTTTAGTTGGCTTTATTCCGAAGGTGACGAGGTACTTCTCCGCGAGCTTTTCGGCCTTCTTAAAGGCCTCGATGTAGTTGTCGTTAACCTCAATTGCGTGATCGCTTGGGAGGACGGCAACCACTGAGTCACCGTAATTCTCGTCTATAACCTTGAGGCCCCAATATATTGCGGGTAGTGTGTTCTTTCCAATAGGTTCAAGGAGAACGTTTTCCTCGGGGACCTTAACCCCTAACTCGTCAAGATCGTCGAACACCCTAAATCGGTACTCCTTATTAGTTACAATGAATATTTCCTTCGGCTTCGAGAATAGTAAAGCTCTCTCCACCGTCTTCTGGAACAGAGATCTCTCGTTGAAAAACTTTATGAACTGCTTGGGCATCATCTCCCTGCTTAGGGGCCAGAGCCTTGTTCCCTTACCTCCTGCCAATATCAACGTCTTCATTCTATCACCTCCAAAACCTCCTCTATCGAGGAGACGTTTTTTGCCTTTTTATGCCTCAAATTTCCTATGAGAAACGCCTCATCCACGACATCGAACATGGGGAAGTCATTGTAACCGTCACCAACGGCATAGCTTTTAACTTGACCAAGCCTCCTATAAAAATCTAGGAGAATTCTTGCAGCCTTTCCCTTGTCAGAGTGCCCGTGGACAGCGTAAAACCTGCTTCCCATTGTAACGTTAAACCCTTTACCCCTGAGAATGTCCTGCCAGCCGTCCCTACTCCATGTGAATATCGTTTCGCTGTACTCCCTCTCCATCGCTAAGGGGACTAAGTCAAGGGGCATTTTCGTGAACTCCGCAACTTCCTCCTTCGTGGAATTTGCATAGTACTTAAGGCCATAGGATGTTTCTAGAGATTTCAGTTCTCTCCTTATCTCCTCAACTCTAACTCCCAGCTCAATAACTATGTAATTTCTGGTCTCTTTTCCCTGAATTGAAAAGGGAAAGTAGTCCTTCGGAATATAGATTGCACTTCCGTTTTCAACTATGAAGGGGGTTTCAACCTTAAGGTGCTCTCTGTAATACTCCTGCTCTGCCCTTGTCTTTGAAGAGTTGAAGATTATCTCATAGCCCCTCTTCTTGAGCTCCTTTATTATCGGCTTGGCGGGTTCTGGGTCGTACTCTGGAAGCAGGGTTTTGTCCAGGTCAAAAAATATGACCCTAATCATATCTCAAACCTCAGCAGAGTTTCTGCGTTGTCTTCAACTATGTCGAACCACTCCTTTATCGGGATTTCCTTGATCGGCCTCATTATCCTGGGCTTTGGAGGCTCTTCGCCTTCCTTGACTATGCCATGCTCCACCAGATCCGTTAGAATTCTCTTCTTCAAGCCCTTTGAAGCGAGCTTCGAGTGGTATATAGTTGCTAAGCTTAGCAGAATCATTTCCTTCACGTGCTCCTGACCCTTATCCTCGTGGAAGTGGGGATTCAGAGTTTCGATCTGGAATATCTCTATTCCCTGATCGAAGACGTCCTTGAACTCCTCAACTCCCTCCCACTTTCCGAACCTCTCAAGGAGGTATACAATTTCGTAGGGCTCTATGGAATAGCCCGTGGAGAAGGGCATTATCTCGGCAAGTTTCATTGTCATTGCGTGCTCTCCCGCGTTCCCTGTGACCATTATCGTCGTCTCAAATGCCGTCTGCTCGCTTATGAGCATGTTTAGGTAGTGGTTCGTAATCTCGCTGACCCTTCCCCACTTCTTGAAGTACAGGGTTCCCTTCGTGACCTTGGGCTTGTGCCTCCAGTGAAGCCTCACCATTGCATAGTCGCTCTCGCTCATCAGGAATCCCGCAGCGTAGTCTTTCACGTACTCGTTCACGGAGCCTGGGATGTAGTTGTCAGCATCAACAAAGCCGATGTATTCAGCCCCGATTGCCTTGGCCAGGAGTATTCCTATCAGCATTCCCTCGCCTTTTCCACTCCTTATGTTGCCATTTCCGTCAAGAATATCCGTGTAGCCAACTTCCCTGAATGCCTTAGCTAGCCCAGGATCCTTCTGGTGAACCATCATGACCTTGGAGTGAGTTAAGTTGTAGAAGTGCCTTACTAAGTCGACTTCCATCTTGTACCTGTTGGGCCCTTCTCTCTTGCTGTTTGAGACAATGATTATTGGGCACTTGTGCGGGATTGCCTTGAGAACACCGTCCACTAGGTGTAGCTTCTCGTTCTTCATGGGTACTATAACCGCCATCTTCCCCAGAGTTTCGTAAATTTTCTCCCTGGGGATATTTGTGATCGTATAAATTGGGACTTCCTCAGTTTCAGTATCCATTTTTATGACCTTTTGAAGCTCATAAATCGTTACAGCACCAAATATTTCCTTGTAAACAGGGGCCTCCAGAAGCATTCGACCACCCAAAGAAAATTAGAAGAGGATAGTATATAAATCAAGTGGTTTCTGAGATAAGCAACCCCGGATAGTTCCTATTAACATCCTTTAACGTCTATCTTCAATAATTATCAGGATTCATTCACGTTAAGTCCGTACAAGTTCGTGTTTTTCTTATCCTCATTTTTAGCTTACCCAAGATAGCCAATCTCTTCGTCATTCCAAGTTTGCACGCAATTTCGTTCTTCTTATACCAACACCCGAATGGACATGCCTTTAAATACCCAACAAGATCATACAAAATATACAAAATTTAATAAAGCTGATAGCAAGGGAAAAGCAAGAGATCATAGAGCTTTTACCCTGTTCTGTAAGTCAAGGCAAAAATTCCCCAGGGAAGTTGAAGGAAAAATAAGGGTCTTCCTTCCAGAATTTTAAGAATATGAGTTCTACCTCCGGAACCAATTCCACTAAGATTCTTAGTTTCAAGTTGGAGGCATAAGACGAGAGAAGTGCTATAAGACTAGCTGGATGCTTTCTGTGTGTGAAAGATATAAAAACTAGTTTGTCACCATTGTCCTCCTTTTAGGATCCTCTCTAATGCCCTATTAGGTGTCGATTAAATTAGAATTTCCTGAAATTACAGTGTCTTAGTCAATATATTGTTGAATAGTTCAATATATTTTCCGAAACTTTGAGATGTTGTGTCTGGTTTGAATCTTAACCAGGATAATTTTTTATATTAAAAATATTGCATGATATATAAGGCGAGAGCCCAATAGGGGTGGAAGAGCATGAGGAGAGTTGGAGGAAAAATATTAGTTTTCTTCCTTCTGTTATCTAGCGTTAATTTTGGGAACTTCGTCACGGGAGACCAAATGTGGAGGTATGATATCGTAGTAGATCCTTCAGATCGAATACTACTAGTCAGGGCCTTGATGAGCCCTGTCCCCGACTACCTTGAGATAAGACACGTCCCTCCAGGAGAACGTGTCGAAATAATATCTGCAGAAGGTTGTACCTTAATTGAAGTTCAAAGGTTTTCATGGAAAGTTACTAAACAAGAAGATTCGTGTACGATAAAATATAAGGTATACTATAGCTTGGATGATATCAAAAAAGCAGGTTATCATAAGAATGCCGGAATAACTGATACTTATGCCGCAATAGGGCTTGAACATGTTCTTTTATACTCTCCCTCAAATTTAGATATACAAGTTCTAGTTACAATACATTCTCCAGAAAAATGGAAGACTTACTACACCAAACCAACTATACGCGGTTCAATGAAGGAAATATTGCGAGGCAACGTTATAACTGGTGAGCCATTATATGAAAAATCCATAGTAAGTATGGGGAAAACATACACATATATAGTCTTTAAGAAACCCAAGAAGGATTATAAAGATGGATTCATAAATCAGGTTCCAATCAGGTACTATTACCCAGAGCTTGAAAGGGACACAATAGCTTATCTGAAATCAGTATCGTTTTATTTTCAAAAATTAAGTCAGATATTTAACTTCACTCCCGACATTGAGAATATTCTTATAACTCCGGCATCTAGGATAACGCCCTATCTTAACGGTCATGGTCTAGATTATTCTTTAAGAGAGGACCATATAGCCCACCATATAGTTCATCTCTGGACGACTGTCATGGGAATCACAACCTTTTCACCAGATCCAAGAAAGAGCTGGACCTTGGATGAAGGCATTGCGAATTTTTATTCTTTTCCCCTAGCATACGAGTACACAAAAGAAAGGAGATATCTCGGACATCATTATCTGTACTACCTGCTCTATGTTAGAGGCTGCCAAGAGAGATTAAAGAGGTGGGATCCGAACGATAGATATATTGAGCAAACAAAAAGTTACTTGTATGGGTACATAGTCACTTTTTATCTTTATGAAAAATTGAAGGAAGTCGGAAAAGACTTTGGAAAGATCTATGGAGAGACAATATCCAAGCATAAGTTTGAAACGATTTCATTTGAAGAATTTTTGGACATAGTGGAATCAGAAGGTGCAAAAATTGATAGAGATGCTATCTACAACTTTGACATTGATATATCTAAATATGCAAAGCAATACTATCCATATTTCAATGATACACTAAAGTTCTTTGTCCTAAATCATGAAGCCCCTCCAGATCTTTACTATGCTATGATTGATATTGAAGCAAGGTTTGGTAACCCGGAGTATACCCCCTATCTATATTCAGATTACTTTACCTCCTACTTCCTCACGGACAATTACAGGAACTTTATAGCAGAGCTTAGAAAGAGGGACAGTATAACTAAAGAAGAATTTCTTGATTTACTGACTAAATTTGGTGGAAAAAGAGATTTCTTTGAGTTCTACTCAAAAAATGCCCCAATAAAACCATCGATTGAGGCTATCAATCTCTGGCTTTCAGGAAAATACTCCGAAATAGTTAGGAAAATCAATTACGTTATTCATATTTCAGAAAAGTTAGAAGATTATGGTGTTGAAGTGGAAGAAAAGGAGATTGCAAAAAAGGCTTTAGATGCACTTTTAGCTGGAAAGTTCGATGAAGCTGAAAATATGATAAACGATGCGATAAGGGCACTAAACACAAGGTTCTCCGAAGACAAAGATGGGGATGGAGTAATTGATATAGCGGAGAAAATACATGGAACCTCCCCAAGTTCCCCAGATACGGATAATGATGGCATACCTGACCGGTTAGATGTTAACATAGAAGCTGATGGAGTATTAGATGATTGGAACACTATATACTCATCAGTACCATTACAAAGTTGTGAGATTTTGGAGTTGAGAGCATATAATGATGGAACGTACATACACATCGGTATCAAGCTTTCCAAGCCTGTATATGAGTATGTGGGTTATTCATTATCTTTTGGATTTGATGACATTCCTTTTATTGTCTTTAACAGAAATTCATTCTGGGGAAATGAGCTAACGAGAGAAATGTGGACTGGAAATATATATCCAAACAGTTTTGTATTTAACAATACTATAGAAGCAAAACTTCCCTTGAAAGTCATTAAGGAGTGGGAAGAATATTCTGGTGGGGAGTTTCAAAGGGTTTGGGTTATTTTATCACCCGAAAAAGGACAAAGATGTATGACATGGTTGTACATACCACAGCCTTTGAATATGACCAACTTTAAGATTGTTTATGGAGAGGGTAGAGTGGATAAAGAGTTTGCAAGCTTCCTTCAGAAGGAGGGATATGGTACTGCAGTTCCAGACTCCGAAAATCTAAGTCTAATCAAAAGCAATCTAATTCTAGTCGGTGGTCCAGTAGCAAACAAATTGACAAGAAAGTATCTTTATATATTTCCAGTTGAAGTCTCAAACACTTGGCCTGGGAAGAAAAGAGGAGTACTAATGGCGAAATTATATGAGAACAGGCTAGTAGTTATAGTAGCAGGCTCAGATCGTTGGGGAACAAAGGCCGCTACTTTGCTTCTTTCAAAACTTGGGTACTTGCCCAATATGCCAGTTGTAGTTGAAATGATAAATAACAACACCATAAGAGTTCTAGATCCATATAATAGTGCAATAGCTAATCAGAATACATGAACTTGACAAATCCCAGTCTAGAAGATCTGCTATGGAGTCCCAGGCGGGATTTAAATCCGCGACCTTAGGACATAGAACACGTTTGTTTTTTAACAATTATTTATATTCAAGAAACAACTACTCAAAAACTGCATGAACTTGTATAATTATCGAACGATGTCATTTAAGTACACCAGTTAGTTCCGTGAGAAAGCATGGATTGTTGGATAAATTTCTCCGAGAACAAACCATGCAACTGTTCTTGAGAACTGTCGTCAAAGGATCCAAAAACAACTTACTTACCTCAAAGCTTCCAGAAGCATTCACCCAAAAAATATTTCGCGTGAGAGTATATAAAGGACCTGCCCACATATTATATCAGGTGCTAAACAATGCCTAAGGTCACAGTTAAAGTTTTTGCTACCCTCATAGAAATAATAGGGAAGAGAATACTTGAGGAAGAGGCTTCAACAGTCAAGGAGCTCCTTGAGAAGATCTACGAAAAGTATCCAAAGGTTAAGGAGGAACTCGAGGAAGGGTACATTATCCTAGTAAACGGCCACAACATTGAGCACCTCCAGGGCTTAGAAACACCTTTAAAGGAGGGAGATACAGTGAGTATATTTCCACCCGCCGGAGGGGGTTGAATGAAGTTTCATCTTTGGGGGGCTAAAGTTTCGATAGACCCGAAACCCGATCTCAAATACCTGTATATAGAAATAACGAACCGTTGCAACCTTAAATGTGAAATGTGCTTCAAGCAATATTGGGAGGATGAAGAGGGAGACATGGACTGGGATCTCTTCTTGAAGATCCTTGATGACGCCAAGGAGTTTCCTGACTTAAAGATGATCTACTTTGGAGGAATCGGAGAACCGGCAGTTCATCCAAGGTTTATGGATATGGTTAGGGAGGTAAAGAGGAGGGGCTTTGCCCTTGGAATGAGTTCAAATGGTGTTCTCCTGACTGAAAGTATTCTGGAGGAGTTCGTAAGGCTTGGAGTTGACCTGATATACTTCTCCATGGATGCCATACCAACTGCGTCCGATATAATAAAGCTCGGCCACGTTACTTCAAAGGTAGTTGAAAACAGGATAAAGACCCTCGTCAGGTTAAAGGAGAAGTATAAGACTGAGAAGCCCGTTATTGGCGTTGAAGTTGTTGCAACAAAGGAGAACTACCGGCAACTGCCGGAGATGGCCCTCTACCTTAGGGAGCTTGGCGTTGATTCTATGCTAGTCTCAAACTTGCTTCCAATGACAGAAGAGCAGGCAAAGCTGACAGTTTACGATGGTAGTGTTGACATGGATCCCATAGTAAGGGAACTCCAGAGGATAGCAAGTGGAGGCCCTTTCATGAAGATAGCTGAGTTCAGGCTTAGGACAGAGAGGTACTGCGAATTCGTTGAGAACAACGTTGCGGTAGTCAGGTGGGATGGGGAAGTTTTCCCCTGCTACCGGTTCCTCCACACTTACCCAGAGGTTATATTTGAAAGGGAGAAGAAAGTTATAGCCCACTCCTTCGGGAACGTTAAAGAGAAAAATCTGAAAGATATATGGATGAGCAGGGACTTTGTATGGTTCAGGTTTATAGTCAGGGCCTCAGCTTATCCGTCCTGCATAGACTGTCCGCTGAATGATTCGTGCTCATTTGTTTTAGATACAAGGCAGGACTGCTGGGGTAACTCACCGAGCTGTGGTGACTGTCTATGGGGAAGAGGAATAATTCTCTGCCCAATTCCAACGGAGTACATGGGGAAGTTCTTATAGTATTGCCTAGGGAAGAGTGGAAGAAGCTAAAGAAGCTCGATGTAGAGACAATACTTAGGGAGAACATCGGAAATGTTGAAGAAACTTTGTTAGCTGAATACGAGGAGTTCCTGTTAAGCAAGAAGGCAAAACTGGAAGAGAAATTGCAGGAGATTGAAAAAGACTTAGAAAGACTGAGGAAATTCTATGAGAAAGCTTTGAAGGACAAGGAGTTGATGATGAAGGAGAGAGACAGGCTTAGAAGGGAGAACAAGGAGCTAACTGAAAAGCTGAGGCTAAAAAGATCTCGCGGATAGTCTTGGATTGTACTCAAGGACTATCTGTCCATCTTTGAACACCCTTACGGTGCCACTTTCAGAGAGAGTTATTGCTATGGCCCTAGTTATCTTTGTAATGGCTGCCGAAGCTAGATGCCTACTGCCCAGCCCTTGGGGGAGAGTTACTTCAAGGCTCTTTGGATCGACATCTAAATATCTGCCTGCGGCCAGTATTCTGCCCTTCGAAGTTATTATGAAAGCACCGTCAAGGAAAGAGAACTCCTTTATTATGGGCTTGACCTTTGGATCTAGGATGTTTAAATTGTGACCCTTGAAGGGGTTTGGAACTATTTGATGTGAATGCTTCATGACTTCCTTCGTGTCGCCCACAACGAAAATAGTGCCAACTGGCTTTCCTTCTCTTCCCTCTATGCTAAGCTCAATAGCGATCTCCAGAGCTCTCTGAACTATCCCCTCATACCTATCAAAAAGCTCATTACTAACGATGCTTCTCTCCTCAACTCTCTTAATGCCAAGTGAATCCTCGGTAACGTACACGAACAATTCCCCCTTCTCTATAATCCCCTGCCCCTTCAGAAAGGCAGCAACTAAATTAAGGAGGTTGCTAAGGCCTATGGAAAGGGGCAGAGGGAGTTTCTTGATATCATCCCTTTCTATATCAAATTCCCTACCAACTATTATTACAGGACCTTCAAACTCTACTTCAATGTCTTCAATTGGAGGATAGACTAACACAAGTGCTTTTGCATTTATCTGCCTTGCCAGGTCTTTCGCCTTCTCTAATAGAACCTCGTACGTTGCCACTTCCTGCACCACTGAATATTTTTCAGCTCAGCTTTATAAGGGTTTACTAAATTTAAACCAGCTGGTGGATCTGATGAGGATAATAGTAGCAATAACTGGCGCAAGTGGTAGCATTTATGGCATAGAACTTTACAGAACTCTCAAAGCTCTGGGTCATGAAGTAATACTCCTAGCATCAGAAGTTGGAAAGAGGGTAGCAAAATTTGAAACCGGGATAGATTTAAAGCCAGATTACGAGGAGTATGATCTGTTTGCTCCAATAGCATCTGGATCATATATGTTTGATGCTATGGTCATAGCTCCATGCTCGATGAAAACTCTTGCTGCAATAGCGAATGGGTGTTCTTATAATCTAATAACGAGAGTTGCCGATGTGACACTAAAAGAGAGGAGAAAGCTTGTTCTTCTTATAAGGGAAACCCCGCTAAGTTTGGTGCATATCCAAAACATGTTGAAAGTTACCCAAGCTGGAGCCATAGTTATGCCAGCATCTCCAGCATTCTATACAAAACCTCAAACACTAGACGACATAGTAAGGTTTATAATTGGGAAAATCCTCGACATATTGGGGATTAACCATAATCTCTATCCAAGGTGGGGGGTCGAAAATGCCGAACACTCAGCTGGACGATCTTGATAGAGCAATATTAAGGTTACTAAAGTCAGATGCGAGACTTACAATAGCGGAAATTAGTAATAAAATAGGGAAACCGGAGTCAACTGTTCATTTTAGGATCAAAAAGTTGCAAGAAAGAGGAATCATTGATAAATATACAATAATTCTGGGGGAGCCCCTGAAGCCTAAGTATCTGGCTTTTATAATACTGGAGGTTGGGAGACCAATAATTGAGGATTTCTTGGACAGGTACGTTGAGTATATAACAAAGACACTGTCCGCTCTTCCTGGGGTTCTTTTCGTGGCAAAAAGTGGTGCAGACAAGATAATAGCCCTCGTTGGCAAGAACGATAAGGAAGAGCTGATGAACTTCATAGAGGATAACATAAAGAGCATCCCCACACTAAGGAATGTTGTAGTCCTTCCAGTCTCGGAAATTAGAAAGGGGGAGGATATAGCCGGCTTCCTTGCGGAGGTCTGAGAATGGAAATAGAGATCAAATTCAAGGTAAACTTCGATGAAATCAAGAAGAAAATTGAGGCCCTTGGCGCTCATTTTTCCCATTTTGAGGAGCAAGAGGACGTTTATTTCAAAGTCCCCAGACCAAAGCTCCTCCGGGTTAGGACCATCAACAACCTCAGCGAGTATTATATAACATATAAGGAAATTAAGGACGAAAGAAACGAGGAGTTCTATGAAATCGAATTCAAGGTAGAAGATTTCCAAAAAGCTGTGGAAATGTTCAAAGGGCTTGGGTACGAAGTTGAAGCAGTAGTAAAAAAGAAGAGATGGATCTACAAGCTGAACGACGTTACTTTCGAGCTGAACAGAGTTGAAAAAGCTGGAGACTTCCTGGATATAGAGGTAATCGCCGAGGATCCAGAAGAGGCCAAGAGAAAAATATGGGAGGTCGCTAAAAAGCTTGGATTAAAGGAGGAAGACGTAGAGCCAAGGCTGTACATAGAGCTTGTCAACGAGTAATCTTAACCTGTTGCATCAGCTCCAGAGGCTCAGGGTGCTTCTCGAAGTACTTCCTCACGGGTTCAAGCAGGTCTATGAGGTACTCAGCAACGGCATTCTTCAGGTCAAGTGGGTGTAGCTTGCCCTCGGCGAAGTCCCTCTTTAGCTCTTCAAAGGTAGTGTAAGTGATATCCCCTCCAAACTTCGCGGGCCTGTGTATGGTGAACTCCGTGGGCTCTTCACGGAAGATTATATACTCAGCCCAGTCAAGAACAGGATTGTACCTGACTTCTCTTGCGGGACAAAATGCTTTCCTGAGCTTCTGCTTGATCTCTTCAGGACTGTCGTGGATGAATACAGCTGAATATGGCTTGCTTTTGCTCATCTTCATCTGGGCCTTTATCTCCTTGAACTCTTCCTCGCTTTCAATGGGCCACTTCGGTGGCTCCTGAAGTCCGAGGAGTAAGTGGTGGTGAACTGCAACGGGCTTAAGCTTCTCCCCGTTGTGGATTATCGGGTGGTACCTCAGCTTTTGAGCAACCTCAATTGCGATAACGTGAGCTTTCCTCTGATCCATTCCGGCGTGAGCTATTGTGACTCCTTGGTAAAATATATCGGCAACTTGCATCATTGGGTAAATCAGCTTGGCGAAGTCTATTGCCTCTCCCATCTGCCTGCCCATTATCGTGATCGAACGCATGACCCTGCTTAGGGTCACGTTCTTTGAAATGTCAATTACCGTCTGCCAGTAGTCCCCGTTCTCGAGAATTTCACTTGCTAAAACGAACTCCACCTTCTTTGGATTTCCGCCCATAACCTCAATGCTCCTCTCCATCCCGACCTTGAAGTACTTTAATGCCACTTCCTGAATCGTTTCAAGGTCTCCCCCAAGCTTGTCGTTTATCCAGCTGTGCCAGTCAGCTAGGAAAATCCTAGTCTTTATTCCAGCCTTTTGGAAGTCGGCTATCTTAGCTCCAGCCATTAATCCGGTGCCGAGATGAATGTAACCGCTTATCTCAAATCCAATGTAGTGCTGAAGGGGAGCACCAACTTCAAAGAGGTACCTCAAATTCTCAACAGTCAAAACCTCTTCAGTGGGCTTTTTCAGGACTAAGTTTATTCTCTCCTCAATGTCCATACTCACCACCAGCTTCATAAAGGATTATGCATTTAAGGGGTTTTCGAGGATGATGAGCCCTTGCACTGCTGAGGGGTGATGATGCTGGACCAAGGCTGAAGGTGGTTTCATGATAAGAGAATTGTTGTTGCTTATCCTCTTGTACTCCTTCAAACTTATCATCTCCTTGTTTGGGTTCATGGTAAGAATATTCTTGATCCCTCTTAAGAAAACGATCGATCTACCAGAGAACAGGAGAAAGACAATTGAAGCATTAATTGAAATTGTGAGGTATATTCTGGCGGTAATTCTAGCGGTAAAGATCAGCGGAATCTTGAGAGCATTTCTGGTGTTCCTTGGGTTTAACAGCGGAGTTAGTCTTGGTAAGAGAACAATATACTCAGCCCACGACATTAGCGTGCTGAGAAAGCATAGAGAGGACAAGTTGCTTGGCCCATTTGCGGCACTATCAACAGTCATGACTATAGTAGAAGTTTCAATATTCGTAGCTTTAACTCTTGCTTCCAAGGTTCTCACACCCTCAACAACGATTCTACATTACTGGATCCTGGGATTGGCCTATGGAGTTGCATATCTTGCAGTGTCTTACGGAAACTTAGGAGTACTCCAAAGGAATTCGCTTTTCCTGCTGATTTTCTTTGGGATTAAAACAGGAAAAGCTAAAGCAGAAGAAGTGTCCCAGCGACTATCAAGAAAACTCCCAGGGCTGTTTTTAAGGTGATATTTTCTCCCAGAATAAGCCAGGCCAGAATTACGGCTAGGGCAACGCTCAGTCTGTCTATGGGGGCTACAATTGATACCTTTCCAAGCTTAATAGCTTTAAAGTAGAATAACCAGGATAGAGCCCCTGCTATGCCAGAGAGAAGAATGAATGCAAATTCTTTCCCATTTATTTCCTTTAGCTCGCCCTTGGTAATGACAAGCATGGTCAAGAAAGTAGCCATAACTATAGCCCTAACGGCAGAAGCCAGTTCCGGGCTTGTAGTTTTAAGGCCGAGTTTACCAAAAATTGGGACTAGAGAAGCAAAGAACGCAGATAGCAGAGCGTAGGCTATGTAGTTCATCCTTGGGCCTCCCTTATTGCCTCTCTAACGAGTTTCTCAGCTTTCTCCATTAACTCTTCAGCTTTCTCTTGGGTTTGGGCCTCTAATGTTATCCTCATTATTGGCTCGGTTCCGCTCGGCCTAAATAGGATCCACCACTCCTCATTTTCTATCCTTACGCCGTCAATATCTATTAGTCTCTTGTACTCAAAGCTCTCCAAAGCCCTCTTCGCTATTATCTCCATTGCCTTCTCCTTCAACTCATTTGGGCAGGGTATCTTAGCCCTTAACGTTACGTACCTTGGCACTTCCTTTGCAAGCTCGCTTATCGGGCCGAGCTTATCTATCATCTCAAGAACGAGAGCTCCCGCAAATATGCCATCTGGCGTTAAGTTCCACTGGGGCATTATCCACGTCCCACTCGGCTCTCCACCAAAAACACCCCCATGTCTCGCCAGCTCTTCAGCAACCGCAACGTCACCAACCTTAGTCCTAACTACCCTACCTCCAAGATCCCTAATGTAGTCATCCAAGGCGAAGCCAGCATCCACGGTTGTTACCACTATCCCCTCCCCGTACTTCCTGAGCATGTAGCCCGCGATAAGGGAGAGCATGACCTCGTACTCAACGAACTTTCCAGTGTCATCAACAACTCCAATCCTATCGGCATCGCCATCATGGGCTATTCCCACGTCAGCGTTCATTGCCTTGACAGTTTTGGCTAACATTTCAAGGCTCTTTGCGTTGGGCTCGAGCTCTCTAACAAAGAACCCACTTGGATGGGAGTTCAGACTTATAACTCTATTCCCGAGCTCCCTTTGGAGGTAGGGACTTAAGATCGAGCCGGCCCCGTTGCCTGTATCAACAACAACTGTGTAGGAATCTTCAAGACTTACCGTTTTCAGGGCTTCCTCTATGTACTCTTCTCTGGGATCTTCCCTAGTCAGCTTTCCTATCTCGTTCCACGGAACTCTCTTAAACTGACCAGAATCCATTATCTCCTCAAGCTTCCTCTCCCTATCCGGAGTGTATGCCATCCCATTCTTGTCCCAGACTTTGATCCCGTTGTATTCCGGAGGATTGTGGCTCGCCGTTATCGTTACCCCCGCATCAGCCCCATAAAGCTTAATGGCGAAGCCAGTAAGGGGTGTCGGAGCAAGACCTATATCGATCACGTTAATTCCAGTAGCGAGGAGGCCACTTATGACAGCATTCTTCAGCATTTCACTGCTTGTTCTCGTATCTACTCCAATAACGACGGTTCCTTCACCAAGATATGTACCCAAGGCCAAACCAGCCTTCAGGGCAAGCTCCGGAGTTAGCTTTTCATTAACAACCTCCCTTATTCCACTTGTTCCGAAGTACTTACCCATCCCGAACCCCCCACAATTTTATCTTTGTAAAATATCGTCCCTTATCCTAACTAAAGCTTTTGCCCTTTCAATGGAAACAGGATTCTCGGTAATTCCACCTTCCTTAACCCACGTTCCAACTATAAATCCATCCGCGAATTTGGCAAGCAAGGGCAGATTCTGAGGATTGACACCTGAACCGACTATAACTGGAACTCTACTTACTTTTTTGACAGTTTTAAGATCATTTAGGCTGACTTCACTTCCTGTCCTAGAACCGCTCACTATTACCGCATCCGCCCCTCCCCTCTCCACGGTATCGAGGACTGCATCCTCTAAGCGAGAGAAGTGAACCGCGTGCTTGACGTGAACGTCGGCAAAGACTTTGACCCCAGGAAGTAGTCTCTTCACAAGCGCTAGATCCCTAGCACAGCCCTCTATTATTCCTTGGTCGGTGAAGGCAACTCCCGTGAGAACATTAACCCTAATGAACTCAGCCTTCACGGAATACGCTATTCCATATGCAGCTATGCAATCATTTCTTAGCACGTTTATGCCTACCGGTATAGACACCTCTCTGCGAACCTCTTTAGCAACAACCGTAAAGGCAGCAACTGTCTCCTTCCCAACTTCCTTGGCAAATGGGTAGTCCCCAAAGTTCTCAACTATTATGGCATCAAAGCCAGCCTCCTCATAAGTCCGTGCATCCCTTACGGCGTTCTCAATAGCATCCTCAAGATCTCCCGAGAACCTGGGGGATCCTGGGAGGGGTCTTAGATGGACAACGCCTATTAGGGGCTTACTCTCGAAGTTCATGGGTTGAATTAAAAAGTTAGAAGTGTAAAGCTTTTCGGTGGTTAAAGGTGATAGACGCTCACGCTCACATTGAATTTTACAAAAAGGATCACGAGGAGATAATTAGAGAAGCCCAAGAAAAACTCAGGGCGATAGTTGACTCAATAACCGAGTACAGGAAAACTCATGTCTGGAAGAGTTGGGATCTGCTGAAGCACTATTTCGGCTTTATCTTCCCTACTCTGGGCTACCATCCAAACGAGGCTAGGAGGGGGAATTGGGAGAAAGTAAGAAAGGTGGAGGAGTTCATCAGAGATCATGCAGGGGAGATATATGCCATAGGGGAGATAGGCCTAGACTATTTCCATGCGAAAACTGAAAAGGAAAGGGAAAATCAAAGGAAAATATTTGAACACTTCTTGGAGCTCGCCGTGGAGTTAGATTTGCCAGTTGTAATTCACGCAAGAGATGCCGAGAGGGAAGCTTACGAGCTCGTGCAGAAGTACGGCGTTAAAGCCTATTTCCACTCCTATACGGGACCCACAGACGTTGCGAAGGAGATAGCTGAGAATGGACACATAATAGGGATAGTTACCGGCATAGTCTTTATTCCTGAAGTTAGGGAGGTTGCTAAGACCTTAGATATTGAAAACCTCGTTGCTGAGACTGACTCCCCCTATATGAGCCCCTACAAGGGAGAGAGGAACAAGCCGTGGTACATAAGGGTTGTCATTGAGGAGCTTTCAAAGCTCAAGGAGATTCCGGAATCTGAAATAGAAAGGATAACAGAGAAAAACACAATAGATTTCTTCTCGCTTCTTCTATAACGAAATTCAAACTTTATTCTTTCGCTTTTCGGACATAAGCTTTTTAAAGCACTCCCTCAAAAATTAGGTTGGCCTAATAATATTGGGAGGTGCCTAATTTGTACGTGCCACTGACGGCATTAAACGAGGGAGAGGCAGGGATTGTCGTGGACATTCAGGGAGGGCCCAACGCTAGGGCGAAGCTGATAGCCATGGGAATAGCCCCAGGAGTCACGGTTAGAGTCATTAAGGGTAGAGGACCCGGTCCCATGATAATAGCCGTTGGCTCCTCGAGAATAGCAATTGGCTGGGGAATAGCGAGGAAGATAATCGTCAGGAGGGTTTGACGATGCTCAAGACGATAGCCCTCGTTGGGAATCCAAACGTTGGGAAGACTACAATATTCAACGCTCTTACAGGATTAAGGCAACACGTAGGTAATTGGCCCGGAGTCACCGTGGAGAAGAAGGAGGGAATATTCAAGTACAAAGACAAGGAGTTCTTGGTAGTGGATCTCCCAGGAATTTACTCAATGACCGCCCATAGCGTCGACGAGCTAATAGCGAGAAACTTCATCCTTGAGGGGAACGCTGACGTAATAGTGGATATAGTAGATTCTACATGCCTAATGAGAAACCTCTTCCTCACCATGGAGCTCTTCGAGATGGGAGCTAAGAACGTGATAATAGCCCTCAACAAGTTCGATCTCATAAAGAAGAAGGGCGTTGAGATAGACATAAAGGAGATGCAGAAAGTCCTTGGTGTTCCTGTAGTTCCCACGAACGCGAAGAGCGGGGAGGGATTGGAGGAGCTGAAGAGGCTAATAGTGATGATGGCCGAGGGCAAGATAACCACTAACCCCATCATTCCAAGGTACGATGAGGACATCGAGAGGGAGATAGAACACGTATCCCAGGTTCTAAAGGGAACCCCACTGGCCGAGAAGTACCCAATAAGGTGGCTCGCCATAAAGCTCCTTCAGAGGGACGAGGAGGTAATAAAGCTCGTTCTAAAGTACTTGGGCCAGTCCAAGATGGACGAGATACTCAAGCACATAGGCGAGCTCGAGGAGAAGTACAAGAGATCCCTCGATATAGTGATGGCGAGTCAGAAGTACGAGTTCCTTGAAGAGTTGCTGAGGAAGTTCGTGAGGCACCCAGTTGAAATAAGGGAAACCTTGAGCGATCAACTCGATAAGCTCTTGACTCATCCAGTTTACGGCTTAATATCCATGGTCATCGTGTTCTACATCCTGTTCCAGTTCGTGTTCACGCTTGGCGGGCCCTTACAGGAGTGGCTTGATTCAGCGTTTTCGTGGCTCGGAGAAGCTATAGCACCTCACATAGCCAATGAAACCCTTAGGGGCCTCATAGTGGATGGAATCATCGGTGGAGTTGGGGCAGTACTGAGCTTCTTCCCGCTGGTGTTCCTGCTGTTCGTCGGCATGTCGATACTCGAGGACACTGGGTACATGGCTAGAATCGCTGCGATGATGGAGAGGTTCCTGAGGGTGTTCAACCTCCCGGGGAAGGCAATAATTCCAATGGTGTTGGCGTTTGGCTGTAACGTTCCCGCGATAATGGCAACGAGAACCTTGGAGAACGAGAGGGACAGAATATTAACGATGCTCGTGAATCCGCTAGTCCCGTGCGTTGCGAGAATGGTAGTAATAACATTCCTCGCTGGAACGTTCTTCCCAGACAAAGCGGCCCTGGTAGCGATAAGTATCTATGCGATAGCGATAGCTCTAGCATTAATATCAGCGTTAATCCTGGGCAAGTTCTTCATCAAGGGGGAGGAGAGCCCGTTCGTCATAGAGCTGCCAGAGTACTCGATACCCTCATGGAAGACCGTGATAATCCACTCCTGGGAGAGAAGCAAGGAGTTCCTTAGGAAGGCAGCAACGGTAATACTCTTAGGTTCGATCACAATATGGTACCTATCGAGCTATCCTCAACCAGTAGGAACCGGCTTAAGCTATGCGGAAAGGCTTGGAAGGGCCTTTGAACCGATAGCTAGGCTGATGGGTCTAGACTGGAAGGCGGCGGTAAGCCTAATCTTCGGAATAATAGCAAAGGAGAACGTTATAGCAACGTATAGCGTCATCTATGGGGTGAGTGAAGAATCATTGGCCGGAGCGATGGCTCATGCCATGACTCCCCTCCAAGCCTACGTCCTCGCACTGGTAACGACGCTATACCTGCCATGCATAGCAACGCTCGCCGCGATAAGGGCCGAAGGGGGAAGTAAGTGGATGATAGTTGCCGCGGTATACAACTTAACACTGGCCACCGTCGTAGGAATGCTTGCTTATGCCATAGGCTCGGTGGTCTGAATGGGGAAGCTCGAGGAGCTACTTGAGCTCATGCAGAAGGGAACGTACACAACGGAGGATATAGCTAGGAAGCTCAATGTATCCAAGGAGGAAGTTAAGGGAATGCTCGAGATACTTAAGTCCATGGGCTACGTAAAGGAGATACAAACCGTGAGCTGTGAAAGCTGTCCTTTAAGAAAAGTGTGCCCGGGGAAGTGCGTTAGAAGTGGAGTCAAAGCCTATGTTCCTTCATTTGAATTGTAACTTTTTCCTTTCTACCCCTTATCTCCACTTCATGGAGGCACAACTCTTCCCATTCGCCATGGCACAACTCGGTAAACCTCAACCTTATCTCAGGCTTTTCTCCCTTGAATTTTGATTCAAGCTCAGCTCCCCTAACTTCAGCTCTAAACGCTACTTCAAGCTTCTTGCCATCTCTACTTTCCCGGAGACCCTCAACGGTACCTTCCCTTACAAAGGGAAGTTCAGTCGTTGCAGAAATATCCTTCTCAGCGGGTAGGTATATGGTGACACTCTCCGGTATGTAAGGAGAGTGTCCATAGAACGCAACCATTATTGAACCCCCTTTTATCCTGGCTTCTCCAACGTTTCTCTTGCCCTTTACGATTGATATTTCAAGGTTTTCCTCTGATTCATGAAATATTTTAACTAGCGTTTCAAGCAACTTTTCTTCCCTTGCTCTAACTCTCACAAGATCCCATTCTCTTCTGTACCTGAGGGGGAGCCTCTTTCTGGGCCACTCAAACACCAGCTGATAGTTTCCCACTTCACTTCACCCTACTTAATTATTTTACCCCCATAAATTATCTAATCAGTTGTGGTTTTGTTAGTATGTGTTAATAAATTTTTCTCTGGTGTGTAATTAACTAAAAAATAAAGTTCTAAAATCTAGAACCTAAGAAACCATTAAGGTTTATCCTCTGCTCAAGCCATTCCCTCACGAATCCCGTAATCACGAGTGGAACTTTTTTCAATTCATGAATATTTTTTGCCCCGACTAGGAACATTGCATTTTTTAGCTCCTCTACATATCCCAGAATAACCCTTTTTACCCCTTCAACATCTCCCTTAGCGGCTGGCCTGAGAACGGGCAAAGCAATTCCAACCAACGTAGCTCCCATTGCAAGAGCCTTCGCCATTGTAATCCCATCCCTCATTCCGCCACTTGCTATTATTGGAAGGCTTGTCCAGTACCTAACCTCGGCAAGACTTATTGCAGTTTTAATCCCCCAGTCCCAAAACCTTAACGCTAACCTCCTTCCCACGTTATCCTTCGCCCTGTAATATTCGACACCGCTCCAGCTCGTCCCACCAAGACCGCTTATGTCCACTGCATCGATGCCTATCGCCTCCAACTTGACTGCAACCTCCCTAGATACTCCTGCCCCTGTTTCCTTGGCTATAACCGGATAATCTATGCTAGACTTTATCTCTGCTAAAGCCTCTAGGACACCTGCAAAAGTCGTGTCTCCTTCGGGCTGGACGCTCTCTTGAAGGGGATTCATGTGGATGGCAATTGCATCTGCTTCGATCTTTTCTATCGCGTAGAGAACTTCCTCAACCCCATACCTTCTCATTGCATTCTTCCCGAATTGGGGAGCACCAAGGTTGCCAACGAGAAATACATCGGGAGCAACGTCTCTAACGTAGTAACTCTCCCAGGTTTCGGGTTTCTCAATCATCGCCCTCTGACTTCCGACACCAAAGGGTATGTTGAGTTCCTGGGCTGCTTGAGCTAAAGTTCTGTTTATCTTCCAAGCTATTTCTCCCTTTCTCGTCCCGCCGGTCATTCCCGTAATCATTATTGGGTAATCAAATTTTCTCCCCAGGAATTCCACTGAGAGATCTATTTCCTCCTTATCAATTTCAGGGAGGCTCATGTGAATTAGGTGAACATCTTCAAAGCCATTCGAAACATGAGCTTGGACATTCCGCTTAAGGCAGTGTTCTATGTGCTCAAACTTTCTAAGAACAGTTATCTCTCCGTCCATGCAGATCCCCGGATAACGCTCCGGTCAGAAGCTTATAAGGTTATAGGAGCTCTGTAAACATGACCTGTTATTCCCACTATCAACGTTCCTCGTCTGATGTAGTTAGTGCTATTTGGTCTAAGATATGTGTATGCCCCTCTACTGTTGAATTTTGAACGATAGGTAGTTTGAAAACACAGAACCACGGGGATTGATTTAAATATTGGTGGACCGGGCGGGATTTGAACCCGCGGCCTCCGCCTTGCGAGGGCGGCGCTCTCCCAGGCTGAGCTACCGGCCCACTCCCGATAACCCTAAACTACAGAAGGCTTTAAAAGCTTTTGGAGGATGCATTATATTTTTAAGGAGTAATACCACAACCAAGTGGGATTTAAGGATGGTGGCTATAAAATCGTTCGGAGAAGCAGTTTCCTTCCTGATATCTAATCCTAAGGTAATCCTAATACCTTTAGTCTTCCTTCTAATCTTGGCCCCGATAAACACGTACATCCAAAAGGACAACGTTCTCAAATCCTTAGAAAATCTTGAAAAAGGGAGCATAATATTTGAAGAGCATGGAGCAGCCGAAGAGTTAACACCAGAACAGCTGAGAGCCCTCCTGGTAATTGCCCTCCTCTACATGCTCCTCCTCTCAGCCGCCCAATATTCAGTAACAATGTACGCCTACCGCAGACGGTTAGGGGAAACTCTGAGCCTTGGAGATGCCCTGATATCTGGGTTGGAGAATGTAATCCCGGCATTTATAGTGACACTAATCTCTGCGATCATCCTGGGCCTCATTGCCATTGTCGTCGCTATACCCTTCAGCGTAATCATTGGAATTGGCGCCATTGGGGGATCAAAGGGCATGATAACTGTAGGAATGCTGGCCCTCCTAGTGGGCGAATTTTTTGCACTTACATTCTCTGGAGGTGCGGTATCAGTCATATTCCCTGCGTACGTTGTAAACAACTCCATAAGAAGAGGCATAGAAGGGCTCATGCTACCTCTGCGGAGGCCAAAATCAACACTCAGCTTCGGTCTACTCCTGATGCTAACGATATTCACACTCTACATCGTCGCCAGTATGTTAGTATTCCTCCCACTTATATTTTCAAGGTCGTTAGCAGGCCTACTTATTGGAGCGCTTCTCCAAGCTCCGATAATGGCCCTACTTCATGCCTTCACATCAGTGGCATCACTGTCGTTCTACGAGAACTTAAGGGAAGAGCTTTTAAACCAAACCCAAGGCATCATGACAGATGTACGAACTTACTGAAGACCTAAAGCTGAGGAAGATAACTAAGTACGAGCTCGACGGCATCGATGAGAGGGAGGATCTTTTGGTTATTCCCCCATCTTCTAAAGCTGGACCCTGTGGAAACGGTTGCGTATTCTGCTATCTCCTCCAAAATCCTCCAACCATGATATATAGAGTTTCAAGACATGACACCCTAAACGATCCAGAGCTTGAAAATAGAATAAAGTATGCAAGGGAGCACTATGACCTCTGGATAAGGGTGACTGATACCTCAGGAAACGTGAAGTTCGACAAAAATAGAGTAGAAAGCCTGTACTCGGCGGGCCTTGATGAGATCCAAATCTCAGTGCACACAACGAAGAAGGATGTAAGGATAAAGTTGATGAGAAACAGGCACGCTGGAAAGCTTATAGATCTCCTCCCCTTTGTAGCGGAGCACTTTAGAGTGATAGCGGACATAATTCTGACCCCAGGGTACAACGTTGCCGATATAGGTGAGATAATTGAAGATCTCGATTCAATGGGGATCCACGAAGTGAGACTGTTCCCCGTGGGGGTTACTAGGTACAACAGATTTGGTATTAGGTCCCTAACCAGGGAAGAGCTGATGTTCGTGAAGAGGGTGGCCCTCGAGAAAGACAGGGAGCTGGACATCAAGGTAGTAATCCCTCCAATATTCCTAGCGTTGCTGGGCGAATTTACAACGGGACTCAAGCCATTCAATATAGAGCCCGATATTCCAACATATATCCTAACGGGAGAGCTGGCCTATCCTGAGATGAAGAGGCTGTTCCCCAAAATAAATGTCGTTATGGTCAAGAACGAGTTCTTTGGAGGCAACATAGGGACAGCGGGCCTGCTTACAGGTAGGGATGTTCTTAGAGAAGTCGAAAAGCTTCCAGAGGTTGAAATAGGCCTAATCTTATTGCCCGAGCTTATGTTCTATGGAGACATGACGCTTGATGGGTGGAGAAGGCAAGAGCTGTTCACGAAGATACTGGTGGAGAAGGGTTATATAGTTGAGACAGCACTTGAACCCCAAGAGGTACCAAAGGTTATAGAGAAGGTAGCCCTATGATGAGAGAGCTGTTAAATGAACTTGATGATTAGAGGATGGCTGGCTGAGGGGATTTGAATGAGAGAAACCCCATACTATTCGTACGTTGTTGGAGAGCTTCCAGAAGGGTGTAAGTACTGTGTTAGGGGGGAGAAGCTGGTTCTCTTTGTCACTGGTGTATGTCCCAGGAACTGCTTCTACTGTCCTTTAAGCCCTTGGAGGAGGAAAGATGTTGTTTATGCCAATGAGAGACCCGTTAAGTCAGTGAAAGATATAATAGAGGAAGCAAAGATTCAAGATGCCAGGGGAGCAGGAGTTACGGGAGGGGATCCCCTAGCAAGGCTCTCGAGGACTATTGAATACATAAAGGCTCTCAAGGAAGAATTTGGAAAAAAGTTTCACATCCACCTCTACACTACAGGAATTCTAGCCGATGAAAAAGCCCTACAGAAACTTTACGATGCTGGGTTGGATGAGATTAGGTTCCATCCGGACTTGTTTGAGCCAAATTCGAAGTTCCTGCAGAGGGAAATTGAAAATATGAAGAAGGCCTTTGACTTCTCATGGGACGTTGGAGGGGAAGTTCCAGCTGTTCCTGGCTTTGGAGACAGAATAAAATGGTTCGCTAGTCTCTTGGACAACATGGGAGGAAGGTTCCTTAACATAAACGAGCTCGAGTTCAGCGAGACTAACTTAAGGAACCTGCTTACGAGAGGATACAGGCCAATTAGTGATGAGAGTTCTGCGATAAAGGGCTCACTTGAGCTGGGCCTTGAGATATTAGAGTGGGGCGAGAAGAATACCTCACTGAACTACCACCTCTGCACGGCGAAGCTAAAGGATGCCGTCCAGCTCAGGAACAGGCTTATAAGGATGGCCAAGAACGTTGCAAGGCCCTACATGGAGATAACGGAGGACGGAACATTAAGGTTTGGAATAGCAGAGTACGAGGATCTCGAAGAGTTATACGAGTTACTCGTTGAGGAGGCAGGCGTTCCTGAAGAGTGGCTCTACATAAACTGGGAGAAAAAGAGGATAGAGATGCCCGTTGAAGTTGCCGAGGAGCTCGCGGATGCAATAGAGGGGGATGTTAAGTTCTACATAGTGGAGGAGTATCCGACTTGGGACAGGGTCGAAGTGGAGAGGATTCCACTCAATTAATTATTTAAATTCTTTAGGTTAGTCTAACTCTGGTGGGTGAAGGTGGTTTCAAAGAGGGAAGAGGAGTACTTAGAGGTCATGTACCTCCTTCAGAAAAATAAAGGCGTAATTAGGGTTAAAGACATAGCAAGGATCCTGCACATTAAGCCTCCAAGTGTTGTAGATGCTCTGAAAAAGCTTGCCGAAAAGGGTTTAGTTGAGTATGAAAAATACGACAGGATACTTCTAACGGAAGAGGGGAGGAAGATCGCGGAGAAAACGTATTCTAAGCATCTCCTCCTTACCGAGTTCTTTACCAACGTCCTGGGGATCCCTCCAGAGATTGCTGAGGAAGATGCATGCCAATTTGAGCATTACGTTCATGATATAACGATTCAAAGAATAAAGGATTTCATAAGTTATGTCCAAGAGCACTGTCCCTATGTGCTAAAACAGTTTCTAAAAAAGGTAATGGAAGAATCAGAAGACACCAGCAAGGTAACCGAAGTAGCCAACGAACACTAAAGCCAAGATGTACATCAGTGGGTGTACTTCCTTCCACCTTCCGGTGAATATCTTGAGTAGGGTGTAGCTTATGAAACCAACGCCAATTCCATCGGCTATTGAGTATGTGAACGGTATCGTTATCAACACGAGGAACGCTGGAATTGCCTCGGTTGGATCGCTGAAGTCGACCTCCTTGAAGGCGCTCATCATGTAGTAACCGACTATCACTAGGGCAGGAGCCGTTGCGAACGCTGGGATGGCCTTTGCCAAGGGTGCTATAAAGAGACCTATAGCCAAGAATAGGAGGCCAACTACAACTGCCGTGAATCCCGTTCTACCTCCCTCCTCTATACCTGCGGCACTCTCGATGTATGTTGTAACTGTTGAAGTACCGAGTATTGCACCGAACGTGGTTCCTATCGCATCCGTGAGGAGCACCTTTTCTGCATCTGGGATTTTACCTTCCTTAGTCAGGAACCCGGCCTTGGCGCTCAAACCGGTGACTGTTCCAAGAGTGTCGAAGAAGTCTACCATGAAGAATGCAAACACTACTCCAAGGGCTCCAGCGTTCAGCAGGCCGTGGAGGTCGAGCTTCATGAAGGTGTAGCTTATCGTCGGCATTGAGAACAGCTTCTCGGGCCAAGGAGCGACCCCAGTTATCCAGCCAATGATGCTCGTCGCGAGTATCGATATAAGCAGGGCTCCCTTGATCCTCATTCCAATGAGAATTGCCGCAACGAAGAGACCGAAGAGGAACAGCAGTATTTCGGGCTTTGCCAATGCTGGAGCGTTAAGGCCCGTGAACTGGAGAACTCCCTCCTTGGTCGTTGCCGCCGTGAGAAGGCCAACATCGTTGAGGCCTATGAAAGTCAAGAACAGCCCTATACCGGCACCAACGGCGTACTTTTGACTCAGAGGAATTGCGTGGATTATGGCACTTCTGACTTTGGTTATGCTGAGGATGATGAAAATTATACCCTCGACGAACACCGCAGCTAAGGCTACCCTCCAGCCGTACTTGGGAGCTACTGTGAAGGCAAAGTACGCGTTGAGACCCATTCCTGGGGCTAAGGCAAATGGCTTCTTGGCGTAGACACCCATGAGGATAGTCGTTAGTCCTGCTGCCAGGGCAGTTACTGCAACGAGCGAATCAAAGGCTTCTTTTCCCATTGCAACGCTGAGAATCGATGGATTAACAAAGAGAATATATGCCATCGTCATGAAGGTAGTCAACCCGGCAAGGATCTCGGTTCTAAGATCAGTACCATATTTCTCAAACTCAAAGTATTTTTCAATCCAGCCCATCAGGGCACCTCCAATTGCCTTTGTTTTGTCAAAGAAAAGGGTGTTTTTAAGATTTATTTTACATGTACATGACAAAACTCTAAAGAATTGAAAAGTTTGGGGGAATTTATCCAGTAGCCCCCTTAAGCGCATCTTTGCATGGGCAGTTCCTCTCCTTGGGTATGAGGGGAATTGCATGAACTATCAACGAAACTATCTCCTTCGTCTTTCTCTGCATTAGCTCAACTACTTCAGTGTGAGTTAGTTTTTGATGACTTATTCCAGCGGCATAATTAGTGACTATCGCAACGCTGGCATAGCACATTTCGAGTTCTCTCGCAAGTATCGCCTCTGGGCACTGGGTCATTCCAACAACGTCCCCGCCCAGGATTCTATAAGCCCTAATCTCTGCGGCAGTCTCGAATCTAGGACCTTCAGTGCAGACGTAGGTTCCCCTGGGGTGGTATGGGAGTGCCAGATTCTTTGCGGCTGTTATTAACGCCCTTCTTATCTCAGGGCAGTAAGGTTCAGTAAAGTCAACGTGAGCAACGAACTTCCTATCGTGGGGACTTTCCTCCCCATCATAGAACGTCCTGGGCCTTGAAACGGTGAAGTCCATGAGCTGATCAAGAATCACGAAGTCCCCAGGCTTCATGTTCGGGTTTAGGGAACCAACCGCTGAGGTAGCAATAATCCTTTCAACGCCGAGCTCGTAGAGAGCCCAAATGTTAGCCCTGTAGTTTATCTTGTGGGGAGGGATTGAGTGCCCCTTTCCGTGTCTAGCAAGGAAAGCTACTTCTTCCTCACCTATTCTTCCAATGGTTAGAGTCACCTCACCGTATGGAGTCTTCACTGCTTCCTCCCTTTTATCCTCAGCAGGGAAGTCGTAGACTCCAGAACCTCCTATGACGGCTATCCTGGGCATGATACCACCAGTAAGAAATTTAAGCTAACTCCTTAAAAGGGAAATGGGTGGGCCGGTAGTTTAGCCAGGATAGAACGCCGCCCTCCGGAGGCGGAAGTCCCGGGTTCAAATCCCGGCCGGCCCGCCATTGCCAAAAGCATGATTTCAACCCTCCACTTTCAAGATGTAAAATTCCCACCAGTGGAATATAATCCTAAAATTGCTATCTCCCTCAAAATCCTTAATTGTGACATTGTAAGCCCATTTTACATAGGGGCCCAAAATTACGTATTTGATTTCATATTTCTTAATAATCTTTGATCTTTCGCTAGGCTTTGTGAAAAATAATTCAATCTCCTTCCTTCGTTGCTCCATGTTCAAAAAGGGATTTCCGTGCCCAAATGTTACAGCCACTATAGGCCGTCCAGTAAAGCCTGCAATCCATTCTAGAGTGTAGGGATGACCAATTAAATAGTCGTTACTATTAGTATTTTCGTTGATCCATCTAGAGACCTTTACTAAGCCCTTTGTATAGTTTTCAGCCAATTTCTCGAAATCTACATAAGTGTACGTCGGGAAGGCATAGAAAGTACTTGGATTGTGAAAGTTGTAGTCAACAAAGGAAAGTGAACCATAAGTCAGTAGTATTGCCGAAACTCCAAACACTACAAACTTTCCAGCTTTGATTTCCTCAAAAATACTCATCACACCACAGAAATACGCAAGTAGGTAGGTATAGTGAAGAGGAATCACAAATCGAGATGGAAATATCTTGATTCCAGTAAAGAGGAACAGAATCGATGGGAGCACGTTAACTACTCCCATGATCCCGAGCATGAAAAATATGAAATCCCAAGGCCCACATTTCTTGCCCTTCCACACTGCTGGTATCAAGAGGGCTATCCCCCAAGCTGGAGGAAGTATTCTTCTTATTGTGGCGTGGAGGGAGAGGGAGTTTAGCCAATCACCTTCAACCATCAGGGATGCCCCATGTTCAGTGTGTAAGAGAACGTTAACGACAAACGGCAAAATTAACAAGCCTCCTATGGTAGGAAGAAGTATCCACAATTTATCTTCCCTGGATTTAAGAAGGGCATAGAAAAGCAACCCAATGAAAACTGGCATAGCGGCCCCATAGTGGCTCCACAGCATTAGACCCAGCAACAAGCCTGCATAAAGGAGGTATTTTCTTTTTCCAGTCTTTTGGTACCTGAGAACTTCCAAGTACAACAAGGGGAGGAAAATTGGAATTAGGGCCTTAGGATTTGGGAAAAGCTGCGATTTCATTATCAGGAATGAAAACGAACCCAACAAAACTCCACCATATCCTCCATCAATTTCCTCTCCAAGCCTGTACCATGCAAAGACCATCAACACGGCAAAGATCAGCGGAGTCCAGATCATGAGGGTCCAGATAGAAACGTGAGTAACTTTTGCTAAGAATGCCATAAGAAGGTGGTAAAGGAAGGGGTACCAGTTTGGATAGACGTTGTAGTGCTGGTCGAGGAAAGGATTTCTGCCGAGGAAAATCCCCCTAATCATTGCCATGTGGATTATAGTATCTCCACCATTAGCCCCGACTGGCATTCTCCGGTCATGGACAACCATAAAGTTCACAACAAATGAAATCAGTAAAAGCCAAAGCAACTCTGGTTTTATTCTTCTCATGGTTTTATCCCAAGCCCCTCCTACTACCTTTGCTTTTAAAAATACAATGTTAAGGCAACTTTAGAGGATCCCTGTCCAATACTATGTAATCCGCCTTAAACCCAGGCTCAAGCTTCCCTATATCCTTACCTAGTGATATTTTTGCTGAGCCGTAGGTATAGAAGTGCAATGCTTCACTCACTGAGAGAGACTCATCTTTTGTCAGCTCATACAGTCTGACTCTCCCCTTACCTCTGTTCACTGCAGCATCTACCGTCAACCACGGATCAGCAGGTTCTATTGGGGCATCCGTACTGAACCCGAGCTCAGTGTACCTGCTTAAGGTTTTGAATCTGTACACCCACCTAGCCCTCTCCTCTCCGACCCTGTCCACAATCCACCAGTCACTTATTATGAAGTGGGGCTGAACTGAAAGCCTAACCCCTAAATCTCTAATCCTCTCAAGCTGGTCATCCCGGACTACTGATGCATGCTCTATCCTTCCCGAGAATCCTGCCTCTTCAAAAGCATCCAAGGCAATGTCGAGAGCCTTATCACCGATGGCATGAATAGCAACGTCCAAATCCAAAGCTTTAGCCCTCTCAATTACCTCTACGAGCTCCTTCTTCTCTGTAACGAGCTGGCCGGATGTTGAGGGATCGTCCGAGTACGGCTTACTAAGAAGGGCGGTCCTTGCCCCTAAGCTTCCGTCCGTGAATAGCTTAACTCCAGCTATTACCAACCTTTTCCCCTCAAACCTTCCCAAGCCAAGGGACTCAAGCTTGTCGAGCAACTCTGGATTTATGTAGGCAAAAACATTAATTCCCAGCTTACCTTCACTCTCAAGTCTGAATAGTGCTTTGAAAGCTTTATCATTAACGCTCATAAAGTCCACGGAGCGGACTCCTAGGTTAAGCAGGTGTTCCTGGGCCCTTAGAATGTAGTGAGCGTAGTCATCAACCGACAGGACTTTCTCGTTTATGACCTTCCTGGCCTCCTCAAGGGCTTTCTCCTTTATCAGCCCTGTAGACTCGTCAAAATCCTCTGAAGACTTTAGGTTTAGTAGCTCAAGCATCTTAGAGTTGGCCACGGCAACGTGAAAGCACTTCCTGTATATGAAGACTGGCCTATCGATAGCATCAAGGTCATCCCTCGTAGGCCACCTGCCGAGCTCGTCCTGATCCCAGCCGAAGCCAAAGACTACCCTCGCGCTTGAAGCCCTAAGTTTACCTACAAGCTCCTCGATAGATGTAGTTCCTCTCAGATTGACCATTTCAAGGCTCATCCCAAGCTCGTCCAAATGCAGGTGGGAGTCAAAGAACGCTGGCATGACGAACTTTCCTTTTAAGTCAACAACTCCACCACCTGTCAATTCAACGATTCTCCTTGCCACTTCCCCTTCTCCAGCGTATATTACCCTGCCATTGGCAACTACAATACCTGAAACCTTCTTTACCGGGTTGAAGGAGGTATATATTGTGCCGTTAACTAGAGCTCTCATGCCATCACCAAATATTTTAGATAATGAAAATTTTTAACTTTCATGAATACAATCAGATGGGTGGTTTAACGTGAAGAAGCTACTCATGGGAAATGAGGCGATAGCTCATGGGGCGTTGGAAGCTGGAATCGCGTTCGCTACCGGTTACCCTGGGACGCCCTCAACGGAGGTTATTGAAACGATAGCGAGGTTAAGGCCGGAAGTTTTTGCTGAATGGGCACCAAACGAGAAGGTAGCTTTGGAGGAAGCTGCTGGAGTTTCTTATGCTGGACTTAGGAGCTTAGTTACCATGAAGTGTGTGGGCTTAAACGTTGCGGCCGATCCTCTAATGAGCCTCGCCTATTCTGGAGTCGAAGGAGGGCTTGTAATTTTGGTGGCCGATGATCCTGGGCCCCACACAAGCCAGACTGAGCAGGATGACAGATACTATGGAAAAATATCGCTTCTCCCTGTTCTAGAGCCATACGACCCCCAGGAAGCCCACGATTTAATAATCTACGCCTATGAGCTGAGCGAGAAGTATAAAGTCCCCGTTATATTTAGGACAACTACAAGAGTTAACCACACCACTGCTGACGTTGAGGTCGGAGAGTTCAAAGAATTGAAGAGGGAACCGAAGTTCAAGAAGGACATAGAGAGGTACGTGAGGGCTAGTATGGAAGGTAACAGGAGAAGGCATCAATGGCTCAACAAAACCCTGAAGAAGATCGAGGAGGAGTTCAACTCAATGCCCTTTAACTGGATCGAGGGCGAAGGGAAAATAGGGATAATAGTGGAGGGGGCACCCTACAACTACGTTAAAGAAGTAATACCGTCCCTTGGTGAGAGCTTTAAGATACTCAAGCTCTCAACCCCGCACCCTCTCCCAAGGAGGCTCGTTCTCGACTTCCTCAGGAGTGTTGAGGAGGTAATAGTGATCGAAGAGGGAGCACCCTTCTTGGAGGAAGAGGTTAAAGTAGTGGCATATGAGGAGGGCCTGAAAGTTCCGATATATGGAAAAAGAACCGGACACCTGCCCTTAGAGGGAGAGCTTAATCCGAGGCTGGTAAAAAATGCCCTATTAAAGATCTTGGGGAGGGAGAAGGAAGAGGTAGAGATACCCCAGGAGGTAAGAGAAGCGGAAGCATTAGCCCCAAAGAGGCCCCCGGTTATGTGCCCCGGCTGTCCCCACAGAGGCAGCTACAGGGCATTACTGGACGCCCTAAGAGAGCTTGGCTTCGGAAAGTTCGACGTTCCGGTTCACGGCGACATAGGCTGTTACGCTCTCTCACTCCTACCACCGCTTGAGGCTATATGGACTGAGTTCGTCATGGGTGCCAGCATAAGCCTCGCCAACGGCCAGAGCATAGTTATGGGCAAGAAGATAGTCGCAACGATAGGTGATTCAACCTTCTTCCATAACGGGATCCAGCCCCTAATAGATGCAGTCTACAAGAACCTTGACGTCCTGGTTCTAATCCTCGATAATAGAACCACAGCAATGACAGGCCATCAGCCCCACCCAGGAACTGGCGGCAGTGAGACTGGAAGGAAGTTCCAGGAGATAGACATCGAAGCTTTGGTCAAGGCTATCGGAGTCAAGTACGTTAAAACTGTCGACCCATACGATCTCAAGGCAACAAAGGAAGCCATAAAGGAGGCCATGAAGGTTAAGGGACCAGCCGTGATAATAGCGAAGAGGGAGTGCGTAATTCCGGTAATCAGGAGAGGGGAGATAGGAGAGATACCAGTAGTAATTGAGGGCAAGTGTACGGGCTGCAAGGCGTGTATTCTTCTGACTGGCTGTCCAGCATTGGTTTATGACCCAGAAACGAGGAAGGTAAAGATAGACAGCTTGATATGTACGGGTTGCGGAATTTGCAACCAGACATGCCCATTTGATGCCATAAAGTTCCCTAGTGAAATCGAAAAATCTTAGATACCTTTTCTGCTCTCTTGTTATTTTCATTAATCCTGTACGAGCTGTGGAAAAGGGAAAATATTTGGTCTACGCTGATTGGAGGTGTTTAGTAACCATTAGTTACTAAATGATAATAGGTTACATAAAATGCTGGATGGTATTACGAAAATTTTATGATAATAATTAAAAAGCATTTTAAAGGCAGATATAAAATGAGACAGGTACGAAGGATTTTTGGTACTATAATTAAGAGGTGCTTTATCTTTTTACCGACAAAAATGCTCCCTAAGGTTGCATAAACTGCAGAATTAAGAGGGAAAGAAGCAGAAAGAAAAATGCCCTATAAACATATTTTGCAATTCTTGTAGGTTCTTTTAATTTTTAAGTTGGGAAGGGAAATAAGAGAACCCTTGCCAAAAAGTTTATAATATCGGGGCTTTCTTAGGGGATATCAGGAGAATTGCACGAAAAATCGCGCCTGTTCCAATAAGACTAAAAGAGAATTGAAATTCGTTCTGAAGAAGTCTTGGAGGCTGCCAAACAACGTTCCAATAAGACTAAAAGAGAATTGAAATTGTTGATCTCATAATCAACTTTGATCTCAATCCTTGGGTTCCAATAAGACTAAAAGAGAATTGAAATTTATGATCTCAAGGGCTGTTGCTTGTGGATTTGATGGTTCCAATAAGACTAAAAGAGAATTGAAATGGGGACCACTGACTTATTGGCGTGGTAACTAATATATCAGTTCCAATAAGACTAAAAGAGAATTGAAATACTATTATCAGGAATTCTTCAAGCATGTGTCTTAGGAGTTCCAATAAGACTAAAAGAGAATTGAAATTACAATGTATCCATTATCCTTTCCAAAAACCTTGGCGTTCCAATAAGACTAAAAGAGAATTGAAATGCAGTCTTTCTGCACCACCTCGTCAATGTGCTGAAGGTTCCAATAAGACTAAAAGAGAATTGAAATGAAATACAAGCGCTACACAGTAACATTCTACGCATACGGTTCCAATAAGACTAAAAGAGAATTGAAATTGGCTTCCTCTTTAAAGCGAGAAGTTAGGACACCGTCAAGTTCCAATAAGACTAAAAGAGAATTGAAAGGCCTTGTATGAAATCAGCTACCTCTCCAGGAACATAAGGCTAAAACTAGGACTAATTGAAGGAGTAAACGCTACTCCCAGCAAGCTCATGCGCTTTTTCCTAATATATCATAAATTTAGGCATAGACTAAAAGAATAGATTAATAACAGCAAAAAATACAAAGGAAGTCACATAAACTCCTCAAGCTCAAGCTCCTTGAGCTTCTCTTCTGGAATCCTTCCGTCTTCTGTCCATCCTCTGAACTTATAGTACCTTGGTAGCATCTCCTTAAGCCTGACGACGTGTCCCTTGTGTGGCCCTTCTGGCATTGGCTCTTCAAGGAGCCTCTTAGGTAGTGTGTCTTCCTTGAGTGGGTCAAGGCCGGCTTTAAGGTTGAATAGCCTCTCAGCGTTCCATATTCTCTCTCCTATCTTAAGATAATCCTCGGTTGAGAAGTCCCAGCCAAGTGCCGCATTTAGGAGATCCCTGTAGTCATCAGCACCTAATCCAAACGTCGTGAAGACACAGAGGCCTGCGGCATCAATTAAAGCTGTGAGGTCTTGGAATAGGATAACCATCTTGACCTTCTCGTCGCTTATGTCGTGAGGATCCATCTTATATGGGTAGCCCAGGATTTCAGGGCTGATCATGTACTGCTTGATGTGACATCCTCCCCTGTTGTTGGTCGCGTAACCCAGTCCGTGTCCTTCTGCACCCCTCGGATCATAGGCTGGAAGTTCCTGCTTCTTAACTCCCATGAAGTACTCGAGACCATTGAACTTCTCAGCCAACCTGTAGCCTCCCTCAGCAAGAATATCTCCGAAGCCTTCTCTAGTCGCTATCTTGTGGATCCAGTAGTGTAGCACTTCAGTGTTGCCGAACCTGAAGGGTGGAGCGTTGTCTCCTCCAATATCTTCCTGCTTGAGTAAGCCTCTCTCATAAAGCTCCATTGCCGTCGCTAAAGTTCCACCGAGGCTTATTGTGTCCATTCCGTACTCATCAGCAAAGTGGTTAGCTTCAATTATTGCAGCTAGATCGTTGATCCCAAGGTTAGCACCAAGGGCCCATGTGCTCTCGTACTCCGGCCCCTCGGTTTCTCCTAGGGTTGGTAGCTTGTTGACCCTTCCACAGCCTATTGGGCAGGCAAAGCACGGCTTGTTCCTAACCAAGTACTTGGCGGCCATTGCCTCGCCGCTCTGCTCATAAGCGTATTTAAACACTCCAGTCTGGAAGTTCCTCGTTGGATAAAGTCCGTTCTCGTTAATTATGTTCACTAGAACGGCGGTTCCGTACTTGGGTAACCCTCCACCAGCAACGGGGTCCTTCTTTAGCTTTTCAATCTTCTCTCTGACTACCTCCATGAACTTCCCTTTGTCAGCGACTTCAACTCTCTTGCGTCCCCTAACTACTATTGCCTTGAGGTTCTTGCTTCCCATTACAGCTCCAACCCCACCTCTTCCCGCGGCCCTGTGGCCGTTGTTCATAACAGCTGCAAATCTAACCTTGTTCTCTCCAGCCGGTCCAATGGAGGCTATCTGAACGTTCTTATCTCCAACTTCTTCCTTCAGCTTCTCTTCCGTCTCGCTTACGAGCTTGCCCCACAAATGAGAGGCGTCCCTTATCTCAACGCTATCTTCATTGATGTAAATGTACACTGGATGATCAGCCTTTCCCTCAACTATGATAGCATCCCAGCCTGCAAACTTGAGTTCGGCACCAAAATATCCTCCAGAATTTGCCATGGCAATGTATCCAGTTAGAGGACTCTTGGTTATCACCATGTATCTTCCGCCCGTTGGAGCGGAGGTTCCCGTTAGCGGGCCCGTTGCAAATATAAGCTTGTTCTCGGGGCTGAAGGGGTCGACCTTTGGATCCATTTCCTTGAGAAGGTAGTAGATTCCAAACCCTCTAGTGCCAAGCCATTTCTTAGCGAAGCTCTCATCGAACTTCTCTTCCTTAATTGTCCCATCAGAAAGGTTTACTCTTAGAATCTTGCCCCAATACCCATACATAGAGAGCACCAAATACATCTTTACATTTATCCATATAAAATTTTGCGAAAACAAAATATGTGCCGGAAAATTGTCATGTTAAACGATTTTGCTAACTTTAAGCCACATGTCTAGAGTCTGAGGGTTCTTCCTCCGCTCTCTCAAAGTCAGCACGTAGAGTTTTCTTCCATTCTTCGCCCTCCTTATTTTCAGCTCTCCCATATTTTCTAGGAATATCAAAACTCCTTTAGCTTCTCCTTCCCTCAGCCCGAGGGTTCTTTCCACTACCTCCCAATATGGTTCGGCATGTGCAAGCTCAATTAGTCGCTTTAAAATTTCCTTGGCGATCTTAACTTTTTCATCCCCGTGAGCAACCTTAAACTTCTTGTACTCAAGCATAATATCACATTGATCCTGCATCTTTAATTGCTTTTCTAATTCCATAACTTTGCTAATATTGTCCATAATTATAAAACAAGAGTGTTTAACATCCTGAAGATTCTTCAGAGAGCTGACATCAAAAACCTACGATGCAATAACATTTGACGAGTTTCCGAAGGAAGCCTTGACTTTTATAGAGTGAAAATTTTATAAAAGTGAAATTTTAAGATTCTAACGGTGATAACATGAAAGCTGTGATTCTTGCGGGTGGTTTTGGAACTAGATTGAGGCCCATTTCATCAACGAGGCCAAAGCCAATGGTTCCCGTCCTTGGGAAGCCTAACCTTCAGTACATTCTCGAGGCCCTTGAGAAGGTTGGTGAGATTGACGAAGTTATACTCTCAGTTCACTACATGAGGGGCGAGATTAGGGAGTTCATTCAAGAGAAGATGCAGGATTATCCAAAGGACATTAAGTTCGTCAACGATCCAATGCCTCTAGAAACAGGTGGAGCCCTAAAGAATGTGGAAGATTATGTGAGCGATGATTTCCTGGTAATTTACGGTGACGTGTTCACGAACTTCAACTATTCTGAGCTCATAGAGGCACACAAGAAGAACGATGGGTTAATAACCGTTGCACTAACCAAGGTCTACGATCCTGAGAGGTTCGGCGTTGTTATAACTGACGAAGAGGGTAAGATAGTAGAGTTCGAGGAGAAGCCCAGGAAGCCCAAGACTAACTTAGTCGATGCTGGAATATATGTGGTCAACAAGGACGTTCTAAAGGAGATACCAAAGAACAAGGAAGTTTACTTTGAGAGAGAGATCCTTCCGAAGTTCGTCAGCGAGGGCTTGGTCTACGGGTACAAGATGCCAAAGGAGTACTACTGGGTTGACCTTGGAACTCCCGATGACCTCTTCTATGCCCACCAGATAGCCTTGGATGAGCTTGCAAGGGAGAACGGGTACATGATACTTGGCGAGAACGTCGATATTCCAGAAGACGTTGAGGTTCAAGGGCCGGTGTACATTGACAGCAACGCGAAGATAGGGCATGGGGTTAAGATAAAGGCCTACACGTACATAGGCCCGAACACGATAATCGAGGACAAGGCATACATCAAGAGATCGATACTGCTAGGTAGCGATATAATAAAGGAGAGGGCCGAGCTGAAGGACACGATCCTTGGAGAGGGAGTCGTCGTAGGGAAGAACGTTATCGTCAAGGAAAACGCAGTTGTTGGAGACTACGCAAAGATCTATGATAACCTTGTTATCTACGGAGCTAAGATACTCCCATGGAAGAAAGTTGAAGAGTATGAGGCGTACATAAGGATCAAGCTTGACCCAGCAAAGGTGAGGCCAGAGCTAACGCCTGACAGGTGTCCCCTCGGCCTACCAGAGTGTATCTACAAGAAGTTCAAGGCAATCGCCGGGGAGAAGCCTCCGTGTGATGAGTGTATAGAGAACCAGTGGCTCTTTTGATTTCCTTCTTTTTCTAAAAATTTAAAAGCCCTTAATTTTTCTTCACTCGGGGGTTGAAATGTTAAGGACACACTATTCTAGCGAGATAACCGAGGAGCTCAACGGGAAGAGGGTTAAGGTTGCCGGCTGGGTTCAGGAGGTTAAGGATCTAGGGGGAATAAAGTTCGTCTGGATAAGGGACAGGGAAGGAATAGTGCAGGTAACCGCTCCAAAGAAGAAAGTACCTCCGGAGATATTCAAGCTCATCCCTAAGCTCAACAGCGAAGATGTTGTGGTGGTTGAGGGCATAGTCAACTTCACCCCAAAGGCAAAGCTTGGCTTCGAGATAATTCCAGAGAAGTTTGAGGTAATAAGCAGAGCTCAGGCTCCCCTTCCCCTTGACCCTACGGGAAAGGTCAAGGCTGAGCTGGACACTAGGCTAGACAACAGGTTCATGGATGTGAGAAATCCAAAGGTTATGGCAATATTCAAGATAAGGTCGAATGTGTTTAGGGCTGTGAGGGAGTTCTTCTACAACGAGGGCTTCATAGAGATCCACACGCCCAAGATAATAGCAACTGCAACCGAGGGAGGAACTGAGCTGTTCCCAATGAAATACTTCGAGAATGATGCATTCCTCGCTCAATCCCCACAGCTGTACAAGCAGATTATGATGGCAACTGGGCTTGACAAGGTGTTTGAAGTGGCTCCAATATTTAGGGCTGAGGAACACAACACCACGAGGCACCTAAATGAGGCTTGGAGCATAGATGCAGAAATGGCCTTCATAGAGAACGAGGAAGAGGTTATGGACTTACTTGAGAGGCTTGTTGTTTACACGATCAAGTACGTGAGGGAAAACAACGAGAAAGAGCTTAAGATTTTGGAGTTCGAGCTTGAAGAGCCAAAGCAGCCCTTCCCCAGGATAACGTATGATAAGGCCCTTGAGATTTTAGCTGATTTAGGTAAGGAAATTCCCTGGGGTGAGGATATAGATACAGAGGGAGAAAAACTACTAGGTAGGTATATAAAGGAAAACGAGGAAGCAGACTTGTATTTTATCTATAAGTATCCGAGTGAAGCTAAGCCCTTCTACATAATGAAGTACGATGATAAGCCCGAAATATGTAGGGCCTTTGACTTGGAGTACAGGGGCATTGAGATAAGTTCGGGGGGGCAGAGAGAGCATAGGCACGAGATCTTGGTTGAGCAAATAAAGGAGAAAGGACTTAATCCGGAGAGCTTCGAGTTCTATTTAAGGGCATTCAGGTACGGAATGCCCCCTCATGGAGGCTTTGGGCTTGGAGCTGAAAGACTCATAATGAGGATGCTTGACATTGGTAATATTAGAGAGGTAATCTTGTTCCCCAGAGACAGGAGAAGGCTTGTTCCTTGATTAATTTTCGTCTTGTTTTCTACACATTTTCTATCATTTTGCCATAATTTTTATATAATTTAAGTATAAATAATCCTTCTACGGAGGCATGTTCATGATAGAATTAACACAGTTAGTCTTGATAATCTTTGGATTTTTTGCCTCTATTGTCATAATATTAATCCTAATTATAACGGTAAAGTTCAAGAAATTTTTTGTGCTTATGTTCCCTGAGGCAAAAGGGTTCTTATAAAATAATATCCCTATCTTTTGCACTAACTGCTACTGATTTGATGTTAGTAGCACTGTTCAGGATATATAATCCCAGGCCCTACTTCTTTGTTATCCTGAATTTGCTTATTGTTGGAGCATTCCTTACCTATGCCTATGGATGGTATAAACTCCTAAGTCTGACTGTAGGGGCTAAAATACCATGGGGTTTGAAGGAATACAGCTTTGTCCCAGGAGTTCATCTAATATTCGAGAATACATCTTTTACAAAAATCACTGACGTTCTTCCTCCATTTAAATTAATATTGACAAGGGATCCCTGGAAGTTTAGAGGGGAAAATAATGTTTATTGGATAACAAAAATGACCACTAATAGAAGTATACAACCAACAGACTTGGAAAAACTTGGCTATATAGCCTCAACTTTTATGAATGCATCGTCAGATAAAAAGGTGATAATAATCGATGGTATTGAATACTTAGTTATTGAAAATGGATTCGAAAGAGTCTTCAAGTGGCTAACTGTAATTCACGACATCGCAAGGACAACAAATACCCTAGTTCTTGTCCCGATCAAGAAAGAGGCCCTTAAAGAAAGAGAAATAGCCCTTCTAAAAAGGGAGTTCAGGGAGTACTAATCTTTCCCTTTGTGCTCACACCACTCCCTGTTCTCCCACTTTCCGTGCATCTCTCCTGGGATGTGACCTGTGTCCGGAACCGCCTCCTCTAGATCGTAGAGAGTATCTATAACGCTCCTCATGTCCTGGGGGAGATCCCTCTTCCCAACGTACAGAGCGGCCCTTGTGACAACGTTGTACTTGCTATTCGGCACTTCGCTCTTCAACGAGTCGAACCAAGCTTTCTCAGTTGTCTCCCAGCCTTCCAATCCCTTCATTCTGAAGAGGTCATAATCATAGTACAGCTGTGGAAATGCTAATAGTTTCATGTACTCTAAGAAGATGTAATTGGCCCTCTCCTCGTTCTCCTCAAGGTAAAGTTCCATCAGCTCGATGAGTGCCTTGCTTATCACAGCAACGTTTCCAAAGGCAACCCTTGTGTCTATATTCTCCCAGAATCTTGGGCAGGAGTGGTTGGCTAAGAGCATCAAATAGTATATCCTCCCAAGCTTCAAAGCCAAGGAAGGATCTGCATCTTTTATAGGTTCCATAACGTAGTCAACGCTCGTATCGAGCTCAAAGTATTCATAGTGCTCCCTGAAGAAGATCCTTGAATACCTCACCAAGAATTCCTTTATTGCTTCAATCTCCTTTATTCCCTGGGCCCTCAGCATGTCGATTACTCCAAACCTTATGGTCCTATTCAGCTCTCTGAAGAGCTTCATGAAAGCATACTTCCAAAGTTGTGAGACCTTCCTATTCTTGTACCACCTATGGATCACAACGTTATCCTCCCTTCTTATCCCTGTCCACCTCATGTCGCTCGTTCTTCCATCTATGCTAAGGTCAAAGTAATCGCTCCAGCTTGAGAAGTCCTTGACGTTTATTCTGAAACTCTCGCTACATTCCCCTGGGAGGGATTTATACTCACCTAATGTCTTCCTCCTTATGAACTCAGCAACGTTGACTATTTCAATTCCCCTCTTCTTGAGTCCATCTATCCAGCCTAGAAATTTATCTAACTGCTTTGGATTAGCAACCAAACTCTCAAGGTCACTTGACAGGAAGACTAGATACTCTATTCCCTCTTTCTCCTTAAATACATCTACGCAACCCTCTGCAACGGCCCTCGTTAGACCCTCAGTGTCTAGAGTGTTGAATGCAAAGGCATCGCTTATATAGTGAATTCTACCAAAGACGAAGGCACTCTTTCCATCACATAGGTACTTGTTGCACGAAAATCTAGCCTGGGGAATATTCACTCCTATGAACTGTCTCTCGTCCAGTAAGAACACAACATCCTTGTCTGTTGCCTCTGTAACTATCCTAGCAGTATCCCTCGTTATAACGTTTTCAGGAAGCCAGAAAGCAACTATTGGCTTCCTAGCTATGAACGGTTTGTAGAAGTCGAAAGATATCCTCGCAAGTATTTCCTGTTCAAAGTGACTTAGGTGGGGCATTATTGGGTGGAAGGGGACTGTAACAACGGGTTCAACTTGAGTTTCAAGAGTCTCCGTTATTTCCCCATATATCTTCGGCTTATACTTCAGAACCATGTAGAGTGTGAACGGCTCGAAATCAACGCTTACGGAACCTTCATCAAGCATTCTAAGCGTGTCATCAACGTATTCATAAGCCTTAATCATTGCCCTAGTCCAGTTCCTCCCCTTAACTTCCTCATCCCTTATCTCCAATGCTACTGGGCTAAGCCTCTCTGAGTACTTTATGGGATCCCAACCCGAGCCGTCGTGGACGTATATAATATCTCCAGGCTGATAGGCATGGAAGTGGTATGTGAACTTCATAAACATCATTTAACCCTCCTGGTTAGTATCTTAGGAAGGCTTAAACCCTTAAATCCTTCTAAAATCCTGGGAACCTTCTCCTTTTTAGGGAACTCGTGAACTTCATCTGTAGCTCTTGAAGCCTCGATTTTTTTAGGTTTGCCTTTGATTCTCTCCCTCTCTTCCTTCATTAAGCCGGCATTAATTCTCCTTGCGCGCTCTTTCTTTCCGGCCTCCTTCCCCTCTTTATAAGCATGTTTAACTTCTTCGTAGATTCCCAGTTTCCTAGCTTCAATATATATCTCCCGCCTTATCTCAGCGACCCATCCTGACCAGTCCAAGTGGCCATAAAGGCCCACATAAAAGCCGAACAAATAGGCCTTCTTAATGATGTTCTTTTCATGCAATATTTCATCAAGTTCATATCTTCTCATTATCCCTCGACCTCAAACGGAGACTTATCATAAACGACCAGTCCTTTATCTGTAAATTTTAGTAGCTTAAGGTTTGGATCATGCTTTATCCCCCTCATCTTAAATATCTGGATTGCCCTGATCATTCTACCTTCATGCATGAAGTAGTGGAGCATTATTATCCCGCTAACGAGGTAGTGCTCTTCGGAATACCTATCGAGATCTATCATCTCCGCTATGAGATAAGCTGTAACTCCAAGATCTTCAAGTCCCCTTATGAACTTTGCCAATTCGACCCTCTTCTCCACAGGATCTTGCTGTGGAAAGTCTATTGCAGTTAGGGGATCTATTACTAATCTTGTAATCTTTTCATCCTCGACTATCTCCCTGATTCTCGAAAGAACACTTCTCCACGTAGGAACTCTTGTCGATTCCCTCCAAAGGATTGGGCCAAGGTCGAAGAGCATAAGCTTCCACGTGTTTACATAAGCGTATATCGAAGGGTCGAACCTGACCATGTCCTTTACTACTTCCTCAGGCTTGTGAATGAGAGAAATATAGGCAGTCTTCTCTCCTCTCCTAGCCCCCTCTAATAGGAACTGCATCCCAAAAGTAGTTTTACCGCTCCCAGGAGGTCCAATGACAAGGTAGACCCTCCCTGGAATTAAACCACCTTCAATTAGTTCATCGAGCCCTTTAACTCCAGTCGACACTCTTTCAGAATACAGTTGCATACTCCTCACCATCCTAAGGATAAGTAGCGTTACCAAATACTTATTCTTTTCCATTCGAAAATCAATTAAACTTTGAGATATATGCCTAAACAGGTGATCGGATGATATTCGATGCACATTCAGACCTGCCAACGTACGTCTATGAAGAAAGGGGGAAGGGAAAAACAAGGGTTTTAGAGAACAAATACGATGAATTCTTTAATGGAATCTCAGCAAGGGTTATGAGCGTGTGGAGTAGACCTGAAAAGAGACCCATAATGCTTAGATATACCTTGGAAGCGATAAATAGGCTCTTTAAGGATGTAGAAGAAGGGCAGAGATTTGAGATTGTTGGAACTGTGAGGGAAATGGAGGAAGCTATCAAGGCAGGTAAAGTAGCATTTTGGCTTGGCATTGAGGGAGGGGAGCCAGTTGAAAGCTTAGATATTCTTGAGATACTGTACTCCCTGGGACTTAGGGTATTAACGTTGACATGGAGCCTTAGGAACCAGATAGGAGATGGAGTTTTCGAAAGAACAAATGGAGGTCTTACAAACTTTGGGGTCGAGGTCGTTGGAAAGGCAGAGGAGCTCGGAATAGTCCTCGATCTGAGTCACATAAATAAGGCAGGATTCTGGGATACCCTTGAAGTTACGGGGTTCCCCGTTATAGCCTCACACTCAAATGCCAAGGCCCTCTGCGATAACCCCAGGAACTTAACAGATGACCAAATAAAGGCAATAGCCGAGAGGGATGGAGTTATTGGAGCTGTGGCAATTCCGGCCTTCGTGGACAAGGAAAAGCCAACAATAGAGAAGTACGTCAAGCACATCGAGTACATGGTCGATCTTGTAGGATACAAGTATGTGGGTTTGGGCTTTGACTTCGTTTACTACCTTCCAGGATGGAGCGGGAAGAGTGTTGAGGGCTTTGAGAATGAATCAAAGATTCCAAAGCTCATTGAGCTTCTTAACGAGAGGTTCAGCGAAAAGGAAGTTAAAGCTATAACTTTCGAAAACTTCAAGAGGGTGTTTGAAAGGGTAATTGGCTGAGGAATTATGGCGATATATTACCTAACATTTAGGGAAGCTAGGGCCCTCCTAACTGGAACTTTGGAGATAAACCCAGACCTAGGTAAAACCGACACAAAGATAGAAGTAAAAAAAGAGGGAAATACCTTTGTATTCCCCGATGGAACCATAGTAAAAGAGGAGATAATTAGAAAGATAGCCCGGGATGAGGGTACTGTGTACTTCATAAAAGAGGGAGAAGTGTTTAAAGCAGCAATAGCCAGAGAGCACTTCTATAAGCTCGTTCCCACAATTCCCCCCACGATAGAGATAAACGGAATAAGGATGCATAGAACAAAAGATACAAACCCACTAAGGGATACTCTAGCCAAAGTAAACACCGTCAATCCCAGGGAGGGGGAAAAGGTTCTAGACACGTGCATGGGTTTAGGGTATACGGCCATTGAGGCTGCGAGAAGGGGAGCTCATGTAGTCACGATAGAAAAGGATCCCAACGTAATAGAGCTTGCAAGAATAAACCCATGGAGCCTAGAACTCTTTTCAAATTCCAGGATAAAGATTATTCACGGTGATTCTTACGAGGTTATCAAGAAATTTGAAGATGAAGAATTCAATGTGATAATTCACGATCCTCCAAGGTTCTCGCTGGCTGGAGAGCTCTACAGCGAGAAATTCTACAAGGAACTGTACAGGGTATTAAAGCCGGGTGGACGGCTGTTCCACTATGTAGGCAACCCAGGGAAGAAGTACAGGCACAAGGACATTCAAAGGGGAGTTATGGAGAGACTAAGGAGGGCAGGATTTGTGAGAGTCAGAAAGGTCGAGGAGGCCCTCGGGGTTGTAGCTCTCAAGCCAGAGCGGTGATCAAGATGGAAGCTGATGTCATTTCGAGAGTTTTGATAGCTGGAATAGGTATAGCGACTGCAATATACTTCTTCAGGATCGGCTATGAGGAAGAAAGAAAGGATGCTGTGTATGGCGGGGCAGGCTGGATGATGCTCTCCCTTTATTATATACTTAGACATGTAGGAATTTCCAGGGAGATTTCAGAAATGCTACTGTATTTTTATGCCTTAGGAATGGCACTGTACACGGTAACCCTGCTTGAGGACGTTTCTCCCACCGCTCTGCGGTATGTTAAGTGCTACCTCCTAGTTCCGATGAGCCATGTTCTCTATAGAGCAATAACCCTAAGCGCTGGACTAAAAAGAGCCCCAATTGGTGGAATAGCTGGAGATTCCGGGTTCATGCTCCTAATTTCTGCCTACATACTATGGAAAGGACTTGGAGAGGATGGCAGACTAACGAGTATTGGAATGATAATCCTGGGAATTGACTTAACGCTGTACAAGTTCATAGGGGACACGTTCGTCGATGTCCTCTTCATACTGGCTGGGGCACTATTACTCTCATTCGCCAGCATAAGGAAGTACTCAAGGCTAGTTAAGGTCATAAGCAAGGGGGAAATGCCTGAAATAAAGCCCGGGATTAAGATAGTTCCAGACGCATATTTCGAAGTTCTCCTAGAAACACTGGAAGACAAGCCGGTCCTCTTCTTCACTAGGGACCTCAACAGGAAATCAGAGAACTGGACGATATTCTACGTTACCAATACCCAAGTTGAAAACGGCGTAAGGCCAACTGAGCTGGAGAAGATGACTCATCTAGCTGTAAGGTTCCTGAGAGAGGTCAGAGAAGCGGGAGGAAGGGGAATAGTTGCTATAGACTGTTTAGAATTCCTGAGGCTGTACAATGATCTTAAGTCAATTCTAAAGTTCCTCCACACCCTTAGGGACTACGCGCTAAAAGAAGGAGGAAGTGTGATCGTGGCGTACACGCCGGAAGCATGGGAAGAAAATGAGAAAGCAATGCTACTCGGAATCCAGTGATCACTTGCCCTTGCCTTCGTTGGCCCTGATACTTGGCCTGACTTTCTCTGCACCCTTACCCTTGTTCCTGAGGCCTCTTCCCTTCTTACCTGCAGAGGTGAGACCTCTGAACACTCTACCCTTGTGGTGCTTGAGGGCAATCCAGGCTATCTTCGGATCGGACTTGATAACTGGGTGGTGCGGATCGACCATTATGACCTCAAACCACTTGTACATTCCGTCCTCTCCAACCCAGTAAGAGTTGAGAACTTCAAGGTTTGGGAACTTTCTCGCTGCCTTCTCCTCGGCGATCCACTGGAGGCTCTTCTTTGGACTATATTTGACCTGACCCATCTTGCTTGGCTTCCTTCCGCCCTTCCACCTGGGCCTCTTCCTTCCTCCTCTCCTGACCCTAACCCTCACGATAACGTAGCCCTGCTTTGCCTGGTAACCCAAAGCCCTAGCCCTGTCAAGCCTCGTGGGCCTCTCAATCCTAACGACGACGGGCTCTCTCCTCCACTTTATCATCCTCTGCTTGAGTAGTTGACCTACATAGCTCTTCTTCGGGTTCTTCCATGCTTCCCTAATGTACTTGTACATTCCCATCTTTCTCCCCCCATCCCCGGTTCTCCCCTCTCGGGAACATCCCGGCTGTTCGGGTTTGCCTTTGAGGATGGTCTTTTAAGTTTATCGTTACGATATTTGGGTTAACATTCTACGATTTGGAAGAGGTTTCCTAACAAAACTAGATACTCTTCCTGATTACTCAAGCTTGATTATGCATTTACCGTATAAAGCCAGGCCAAAAGGTTGCATTCCTCGGAACTCTGTCCTTGTTCAGGAGCCAAATTTCTGGATTATTTTGAAAGCTCCATGAACTCCTCTGGGGTGTATACTTTATCATACCACTCGAAGTGCTTTTTGTTATATGTTATCAAGTGAGCATTCAGCTTTACTGCTAGCGCCCCTATCATATAGTCTCTCGCATTTTTTCTAAAATCCCATCCCCCCCAGACAGCTCTCACAGTTTCTACTGCACACTCTTTGTCGAATTCCATGACTTCAATGCGAATACTCTGAAACAGTGTATCAACAGCACTCTTTCCTTCTTCAATGCTACCTAGTTTCTTAGACTGATGGTAGAGGTACTCAGCATATGCTATTGAACTTGTGACAGGAGAATACGGCGAATCTTTCAGCCAAAGCAAGAACTTCCAATTATGGAAAACATTTGTATCAAGAACAACTTTCATTCATGAGCCTCCTTGAATATTTTACTGAGACCTTCTCTCATTTCCTTTATAGTTTCATCAATGTCTTTTGCAAGATCTGCCATCTCTTTAACGAAGTCCTCAAGACGTTTAATTACGTACCCTTCCTTTGTTTTCACGAATACAACTTCATCCCCAGCCTTTATTCCAAGAGCCTCTCTCACTTCCTTGGGTATAGTGACTTGGTATTTCTTTGTTACAGTTGCGATTACATATCACCAGCACAGTATTACAGCAAATGTACTATAAATACCTATGCCCAATGCTCCCCCAAGCATTATATTGCTAAGGATTTGGCAACTTGACAGATTTTGACTATTCCATCATCACAACTTTCAACGAAGTCCCCCACACCACCTAGGATATAGAAATTGATGTTAGAAAGGCTTCTCAAGCATGTAGGAGGTTTGCACGTTCCTGTAAATGTATCCCCAGAGGATGGCCGTGAGGATTATTGGTATTGCGAGGGATATTGTATCAACTACTCCCACACCAACCGCTGTTCTCAGGACGTTAAGAAGGGAAGTTACTGGATCCAAAAGGAACACTGAAGAGCTGGCCTTGTAGTACGTCGGGGAGAATACTATCAAAACCCAGGGCAGTACTGCCACAACTGCCTGAACCTTGTAGGGATTCCTGACGGCAAGTCCAAGGAAAATTCCGAGACCTCCCATCTCTAATACTGTGAGTATAAGAGCCAACAGGAGGAGTCCAATATTTACGCTTGAGTAGTAAAACAGAAATACCAAAGCAATAACAGTTTGGGGAAGGGCTAGGATTATGTAAGTTCCAAAAATCGTCAAAACTATCTGCCTTATCGTTGCTGGAAACGTTGCGTATAACTCTAACACGGAAGGATCAAAAACGTTGCTGACCCTCTGAGCTAAAGTCCCAATGAAAGTTCCAACGAAAGATGCCACTATGAATCCAGAAATTAGGTAAGCAAGCGTCTCGGCAGATACGCTCTTCATGTTCAGGATCATCACTATGAGAAAGGAAGCGGGCATTAGTACCATGCTCACTATTATATACAGCAGGTACATCCTCATTCCCTTAAGCTCCAGTGATATCAGTGTTCTAATCACTCCTGCCCACCTCCAACGAGCTTCATGATAACTTTTTCAAATGAGGGTGAGCTTAGCTCTAAAAATTCGACGCCAACCCCCTCGACCAGCTTTTGAACGAAGGAAAGAGCCTCAGATAGCTCTTTAAAGGCTACTTCGTACATGTTTCCAGACTTCCAGTATTCTATACCGGAGAGCAGTCCATTAATCTCTTGCGTAGTAGGTACAAACCTGATCTCCGTGGGCATTTTAAACAGTCTGGATATCTCCGCAGGAGTTCCTGAGGCCACTATCCTGCCTCTAACGATGACGTAGATCCTGTTACATAGGCGTTTGACCTCATTAATGTCGTGGCTGGCTATTAAAACCCCTCTACTCAGGCTGTTCTCGATGACGTTCCATATCCTAAACTTGGTCGCAACATCTATCATGCTCGTCGGCTCATCGAGAACTAAAACCTGAGGCCGCTGAATTAACGCCATTCCTAGGAGTACCGCCTTTGCCATTCCGCCCGAGAGCTGATAGCCGTAGAATTCGCTGGCATACTCAAGACCGAGTAGCTCCAAAACCTCCTTTATCCTCTTGTTAATTTCTGCCCTATTCTTAACCCCCTCATCCTTAGAATGTACTCAAGAACCTCCCTAACCTTAAGGGAAGGGTATACAAGAGGATAACGGATCTGCCCACCTGAAAATTTAAGTAATAAGTTGGGGTTCCTAACACACCCATTGTCGCAGTAGGTTATACCTCCAACTCTCCTCTTAAGTGGAAGTTAATGCCGGGTGGAATTATAATAGTAGCTTCTTCTTTGACATTATTGCCACCCCTAGGAAAGCTTAGTACTGAATAACCATTGCTATGGCTCTTCCCTATACTACTTCGGATACCCGTCGAGGCGTGGGAAAAGCGTGCAGTTTTTCTAATTTCCCTTCCCAGCTCTGGTTCCTTGTTTTGTTCCCGTATTGTTTGAACTGGCCTATATGACGATAGATATCTATTGGAGGATCCTCGGCCTGGTCATCGGATATCTTAAGTTTTTCCTCTATGAAGCACTGGCGTCGGCTTTGGCCCTCTACACCTTCACGATTATCATAGCCGGCTACTCCACGTAGCTGTTCTTGTTCTCCTAATCCCACTATATCCAGCAATAACCCTTATTATCTTAGCTTTAGGGGGAGGGCAAAATGTAAACTTCAGCATTCTCTCTAACCTTTAATCCAAAAACCTTAAATACTACTCACCTAAACCAACCCCGATGCTAATGAGGGGGGATCGAGTTCTCCTCCGCTGAAAGCATCAAATCTAAAAATAACCCGGCTATTCTTGATTATAGCTCTTCTAAGGGGGTGTTAAAATGGCAGAACTGAATTTTAAGGCTATTGAGGAGAAGTGGCAGAAGCGCTGGCTGGAGGAGAAGATCTTTGAACCGAACATAAAGGATAAGCCCAAGGAAAAGAAGTTCTTCATAACCGTCGCATTCCCCTACCTATCGGGCCACCTGCACGTTGGACATGCAAGAACTTACACAATCCCAGATGTAATTGCAAGATTCAAGAGGATGCAGGGCTACAACGTCCTGTTCCCAATGGGCTGGCATATTACTGGTTCTCCAATAGTGGGAATAGCGGAGAGGATTAAGAACCGTGACCCGCACACAATCTGGATATACAGGGACGTCTACAAGGTTCCCGAAGATGTACTGTGGACGTTTGAAGACCCAATAAACATAGTGAAGTACTTCATGAAGGCCGCAAAGGAGACATTCATAAGGGCTGGTTTCTCCGTGGACTGGAGCAGGGAGTTCCACACCACCTCGCTCTTCCCGCCGTTCAGCAAGTTCATAGAGTGGCAGTTCTACAAGCTGAAGGAGAAGGGATACATAGTTAAGGGCTCCCACAGGGTCAGGTGGGATCCTGTAGTGGGAACTCCCCTTGGTGACCACGACCTAGTTGATGGTGAGGATGTCCCAATACTTGACTACGTGATAATCAAGTTCGAGCTGAAGGAAAATGGGGAAACGGTATATCTACCGGCGGCAACCCTGAGGCCCGAAACAGTCTACGGAGTAACCAACATGTGGATAAACCCAGAGGCAACGTACGTTAAGGCGAAGGTCAAGCGCGGAGATAAAGTTGAAACGTGGATAGTCAGCAAGGAAGCAGCTTACAAGCTTTCATTCCAGGACAGAGAGATAGAGGTTGTAGAGGAGTTCAAGGGTGAAAAGCTAGTTGGAAAGTACGTTAGGAATCCCGTAACTGGAGATGAGGTTATTATCCTTCCCGCGGAGTTCGTAGATCCCGACAATGCCACTGGAATAGTCATGAGCGTTCCGGCACATGCGCCTTTTGATCATGTAGCTTTAGAGGACCTAAAGAAGGAAACCGAGATCCTGCTCAAGTACGACATAGATCCCAGGGTAGTTGAGGAGATAACCTACATCTCCCTGATAAAGCTTGAAGGTTACGGTGAATTCCCTGCGGTTGAGGAGGTTCAAAAACTTGGAATCAAGAGCCAGAAAGACAGAGAAAAGCTTGAGCAAGCCACAAAGACAATCTATAAGGCCGAATACCACAAGGGAATTTTCAAAATCCCACCTTACGAAGGCAAGCCAGTTCAGGAGGTAAAGGAGCTTGTAGCAAAGGACATGATGGAGAAAGGAATAGCGGAGATAATGTACGAGTTTGCAGATAAAAACGTGATTTCAAGGTTCGGAAACAGGGCCGTGATAAAGATAATCCACGACCAGTGGTTCATAGACTACGGAAACCCCGAGTGGAAGGAGAAAGCGAGGGAAGCACTGAAGAGAATGAAGATATACCCGGAGACGAGAAGGGCCCAGTTCGAGGCTGTAATTGACTGGCTGGACAAGAAGGCCTGTGCGAGGAAAGTTGGACTGGGAACTCCGCTACCCTGGGATCCTGACTGGGTGATAGAGAGCCTTAGTGACTCAACGATTTACATGGCCTACTACACGATAAGCAGGCACATAAACAAGTTAAGAGAGGAGGGCAAGCTCGATCCAGAAAAGCTGACTCCGGAGTTCTTCGACTACATATTCTTGGAAGAATTCAGCGAAGAGAAGGAGAAGGAGCTGGAGAAGAAGACAGGAATTCCAGCAGAGATAATTCACGAGATGAAAGAGGAGTTCGAGTACTGGTACCCGCTCGACTGGAGATGCTCGGCTAAGGATCTAATACCGAACCACCTGACGTTCTTCATATTCAACCACGTAGCGATATTCCCGGAGAAGCACTGGCCTAAGGGCATCGCCGTCAACGGCTTTGGAACGCTCGAGGGCCAGAAGATGAGTAAGAGCAAGGGAAACGTGCTGAACTTCATAGATGCGATAGAGGAAAACGGGGCCGATGTGGTTAGGCTGTACATAATGAGCCTAGCGGAGCACGATAGCGACTTCGACTGGAGGAGGAAAGAGGTAGGTAAGCTAAGGAGGCAGGTTGAGAGGTTCTACGAGCTGATAAGCCAGTTTGCCGAATACGAGACTAAACCGGTAGAGCTGAAGGCAATTGACAAGTGGCTACTTCACAGGCTGAACAGGGCAATAGTTGAAACTACTAAAGCGTTGGAGGAGTTCAGGACGAGAACTGCTGTCCAGTGGGCATTCTACAGCATAATGAACGATCTAAGGTGGTACATGAGGAGAACTGAAGGCAGAGACGATGATGCAAAGAGGTTCGTGCTGAGAACGCTAGCTGATGTGTGGGTTAGGCTGATGGCACCGTTCACACCACACATCTGCGAGGAGCTCTGGGAGAAGCTTGGTGGAGAAGGATTCGTAAGCCTAGCCAAGTGGCCAGAGCCCGTCGAGGAGTGGTGGAACGAGGAGGTTGAGGCAGAAGAAGAGTTCATTAAATCATTGATAGAGGACATCAAGGAGATCATTGAAGTCGCAAAGATAGAGAATCCTAAGAGGGCGTACATTTACACCGCAGAAGAGTGGAAGTGGCGCGTTGTTGAGGTTGTTGCAGAAAAGAAGGACTTCAAGTCAGCGATGGCCGAGCTGATGAAGGATCCTGAAATCAGAAAGCACGGAAAGGAAGTTGCCAAGATAGTTCAAAAGCTGATTAAGGATAGAGCCTTTGACGTTAAAAGGATAGACGAAGAGAAAGCCCTGAGAGAGGCAAAGGAGTTTATAGAGAAAGAACTAAATATTGAGATCATAATAAATCCAGAAGAGGATAAAGGAGGGAAGAAAAAGCAGTCAATGCCGCTTAAACCTGCTGTTTACGTTGAGTAGCCTCTTTTCTCTCTATTTCTTCAATGCATTGAATATGTCACCATGTTCCCTGACAAGCTCCTCATACCTTGCATACTTGAAAAGTAGCTTTACTTTTTCATCTGGCTTTAGTCTTTCGAATCTGGTTTCTTCAGTTATTCTGGTTTCACATTCTTCCTCTTCTTCCCCCGAACACTCCTCTTCCTCGATCCTAACAAGAACTTCTAGATTAATGTCTCCATCACTTCTTCTATTAACGTCCAGTATATCAATTTCTCCGATCTCGTAACCACTTATGACTGGGAGTGGATTATATTTCTTTATTATCGGCCATTTCTCTAGTAGTTCCTCAGCTGTTATTTCTACCGTCACAGTTTTCAGGTGTTTTGAAACAGTTGATGCGACATCCTTTAATTTTTTAAATAACCCCATCTTCACCACCTCCTATGATCTGGTCCAAGTAGGAGGTAATACTTGTTTCCAGCCCATGTGTAAATGTAATCTGCTGTACGTCTAACATGACAATAGCAATCGTGTTCCCCGTAGACAAAATCTGGAGTAAAAGGTACGCTAAACTCTTGGTCAAGTTTTAAGGTGAAAGAATTATCGCCCATCGTTATGTTGTATATTCCAATTTTGTTTTCAAACCCAAGTATGATTTGTGTGATGTAAGTATTGTACATTCCAGAAAATGCTACCACGCCCTCAACTTTTGGTCCAGAGTATACAGTTGCCTTTGGAATGTATTTGTCATTTTTATCATAAGTCACTCCTATCCTGATGAGATATAGCTTACCATTCTTATATCCCACAAAATCCTTATTACCTTGTATTATCTGAAGTTGTCCATCGAAATCCAGTACTTTATAAAGCTTGCCCTTTTCATACCTGTACCCCATTATATCATAAACGTAGATAGATTTTTCTGTCTTAATTAGAATTATGGGGCCTCCTATCATGTACACTTTTTCAACCTTTTCTGGCAACTCTACAACGATAGGTTCTTTGGCCTCTAATGTACCACCTTCATTAAGAGCTTGGTATAGATAGTCGCTGTCATATTGAATTATGTAAATTTTATTGTCCCCCCATGCTATATAGTTGTACACATTTCTCCAGCCAACAAGGTTTACTCCTTCAACATTTAGATCCCACGAGATATTCATTTTGTAAGTTACCTTATAATGAGTCTCATCAATTTTTTCCGTCAGCCTACCGTATAGTGCGTAAAGTTTCCCACTCTTCCCGACCATCAATAGCTCGCCTGAATAACCACCGATCGTGAAGTCTTTGGGTTCTTCAGGAAGAATGTAGATATATGAGTATACGTTCTTGACCTTCTGCTCTTTTAAGCTATCCTCGGCACAAGGTATACAGGTGTATATCCTGACAAGATAGTTTCCAAAGGAGACATAAGCTGATGGAAGTCCCGCTGGCTCATAGACTCTAATCTGTAGCCAATCATGAACATTTTTGTAACCGTAGTCCCCTTTTATCTCGACTTCAAAACCCTTGAGTTGGCCAAAATTCACTAACTTTATATCATAGAGATCGGGTATCTTTTCAAGTGCAAATTCTCTGCTTTCCTCCTTGACTTGGGATTTTGATTCACTCTCTGATTCGCTCTCTTCCTCAAGTCCAACAAGTTTAGAGTTTTTCCAGCTATCTAGGCTTCCATATAGAGTACCAACACCTTTGTCCCAAATGAGATTTATTCTTAAGTCACCCGTGGCCTTAAGATAACTTAATGAAATATCTATTGGTCTAAATGATAGTTCGATACTCCCCAATTCCCTATATGCGTTATCGTCCTCAAGATAATATAATTTGATCTCATTTCCAAATACTAGGGCTAAGTAGTCATAGCTAATAGAAGCAGCATCTGGTTTCCTTGGGACTTCCAAGGGCTCAGTTATATAGTATGTCCCAGTTTTCAGTTCCATAGAAAGACCATAAATTTCGTTATCAGCTGTATAAACTACAACTGCTCCCTGGGGATCATTTTCATTACTTATTATGTAGACTTCCTTTCCTCCGAATACCTCTTCCATTCTATAAACCCTTCCCTCGGACGTTCTTGCATATAACCCACATACAGTTGCAATTAATAGACCCGTATACTGATCATCCTCCACCACCGGATAAAGGGTAGTAACTGTACAGGGCATTTTTTCGGAGTCTACAGAAATAGGCTCGACTGGAGACATCAATGCTTCGAATGGAAACTCAACAAATGTTAACAGGTCATCGTGAGAGTAAACTACAACAACCCCTGTCCTAGTTCCTTCTTCGTTCAACTTTTCAAGGACTGCGTAGCTAGTTGCGTGTCCTTCTAGTTGAAGCATTGAATTGTCTCTAGGCCAATATACAACTACCTTTCCATTTAGTTTCCCGATAAAGGCTTTGTCTGAAATAATCCCCACCTGGGAAATATCCTGAGGGCTTTGAACTTTAACTACCTTATAAGGATCTCTGCTAAGATCTAAGTAATAAACGTCACCCCTTTCTGTCCAAATTAAGTAAGTCGGGAGATATTGGCTAGCCTCAGATATAACAGGAGTCATTGCCGGAGTTTTGCCATAGATCCTACTTTCGAACTCGATTGCAGTACCCGAAATATGCCCTCCTCCTTTAGGACTTCCAAGCTCTATTTTTTTGTAATTCAACCCTTCTGGCTCTTGGAGAGTTCCAGTAGTAATTTCCCATCCTTTATCTCGTGGTGATGTTTCAAAAGTACTGGAACCTTCCTGTTGAGATTCAGTAGGACTCAGTGACTCTGAAACAGTATTTGTTGCTGTTTCGGTAGGAACACTTGGGACATTGCTTACGCATCCACTAGAGGCTATCACAATGCCTAAGAACAAAGCCAATACTAAAGACAATTTTCCCTGTCTATACATACATTCCACACCCCATCCAGCAACCAAGAAGAGAGGTTGACTCTCTTCTTGGTTCCCCTATTATTGGAGTTGTCTAATATATATTTTTCTCAAACTTATATCTAACTTTCGTAAATTTGAATTTTAACAATAAAACAAAGATTTTCACAACAAATATAAACCAGCTCAGTAACGTCACTGTATGGACAAATTTGTATAGTTAACACCAAACTGATTCCTTAATAACTTGATCTCGTTCCTCATTCCGTAAATGTCGAGCGTTCTAAACCTTTGGTTTCCAATTTTCGGGTTTAAAAACGCTTTTTTATTTCAATGCTCAACTTTTGAATGAGGGGACAAAAATGAGCACAGATATAACTATGTTTACCATATGTACAATTATGTTCACTCCAGGAGGTGATGAATGTGAGATACGTTAAGTTACCGAAGGAGAACATTTACATCTTCCTCGAGAGGCTTAAAGATTGGGGCAAACTTTATGCTCCCGTCAAGATCTCAGATAAGTTCTACGACTTCAGAGAGATAGATGACGTGAGGAAAGTTGAGTTCCACTACACAAGGACGATAATGCCTCCAAAGAAGTTCTTCTTTAAGCCCAGGGAAAAACTGTTCACGTTTGACCTTGAGAAGGTAGAGTACAATGAAGTAATTGAGGATGTTGAACCCTTTGTGCTTTTCGGAGTTCACGCTTGCGACATTTACGGCCTAAAGATCCTTGATACAGTCTACCTGGACGAGCTGCCAGACAAGTACTACAAAGTTCGCAGGGAGAAGGGGATAATCATAGGAATAAGCTGTATGCCAGATGAATACTGCTTCTGCAACCTCAGGGAGACGGATTTCGCCGATGACGGTTTTGATCTCTTCCTCCATGAGTTGCCGGATGGATGGCTCGTCAGGGTAGGAACCCCCAAAGGTCATAGGATAGTGGACAAGAACATCAAGCTATTCGAGGAAGTTACAGACAAGGACATCTGCGCGTTCAGGGAGTTCGAGAAGAAGAGGCACCAGGCATTTAGGTACCACGAAGACTGGGGTAACCTCCGCTATCTCTTGGAGCTCGAGATGGAGCACCCGATGTGGGAAGAAGAGGCTGATAAGTGCTTGGCCTGTGGAATCTGTAACCTTACCTGTCCAACCTGCCGTTGTTATGAAGTGCAAGACATAGTGAACCTCGATGGTGTAACGGGCTATAGGGAGAGGAGATGGGATTCCTGCCAGTTCAGGAGCCACGGCTTAGTTGCTGGGGGCCACAACTTCAGGCCAACGAAGAAGTCGAGGTTCCTCAACAGGTACCTGTGTAAGAACTCCTACAACGAGAAGCTCGGGTTAAGCTTCTGTGTTGGATGTGGAAGATGTACAGCGTTCTGTCCAGCTGGAATTAGCTTCGTAAACAACCTTAGGAGGATCCTAGGATTTGAAGAGAATAAGTGTCCTCCGACGGTTAGTGAGGAGATACCGAAGAGAGGTTTCGCTTACTCTCCAGACATAAGGGGTGATGGGGTATGACCCTCCCAAAGGAGATTATGATGCCAAACGATAACCCCTATGCACTTCACAAGGTTAAGGTTCTCAAGGTTTACGATCTAACGGAGAAGGAGAAGCTATTCCTCTTCAGATTTGAGGATCCGAAGTTGGCTGAAACTTGGACCTTTAAGCCGGGGCAATTCGTTCAGCTCACGATCCCCGGGGTGGGGGAGGTTCCAATAAGCATATGTTCATCCCCGATGAGGAAAGGATTCTTCGAGCTGTGCATAAGGAGGGCTGGGAGAGTAACTACGGTGGTTCACAAGCTCAAGCCGGGAGATACAGTCTTAGTGAGAGGCCCCTACGGCAATGGGTTCCCGGTAGATGAGTGGGAGGGCATGGATCTCCTTCTAATTGCCGCTGGATTAGGGACAGCCCCGCTAAGAAGCGTATTCCTGTATGCCATGGACAACAGATGGAAGTATGGGAACATAACCTTCATTAACACCGCTAGGTATGGAAAAGATTTGCTGTTCTACAAGGAGCTCGAGGCAATGAAAGATTTGGCTGAAGCTGAAAACGTCAAGATAATCCAGAGCGTTACGAGAGATCCAGAGTGGCCCGGATTGCATGGAAGACCCCAGCAGTTCATAGTCGAAGCAAATACCAATCCGAAGAACACAGCGGTGGCAATCTGTGGCCCGCCGAGGATGTACAAAGCCGTCTTTGAGGCTCTCATCAACTATGGATACAGGCCAGAGAACATCTACGTTACATTGGAAAGGAGAATGAAGTGTGGAATTGGAAAGTGCGGCCACTGCAACGTCGGAACTAGCACGAGCTGGAAGTACATCTGCAAGGACGGACCAGTGTTCACGTACTTCGACATAGTATCAACCCCAGGATTACTAGACTGAGGTGGTGTAAATGGAGAGGAAGAAGCTTAGGATAGGATTTTACGCTTTAACTTCATGCTACGGCTGTCAGCTCCAGCTGGCAATGATGGATGAGCTACTCAAGCTACTTCCCAACGCTGAGATAGTATGCTGGTTCATGCTCGACAGGGACAGCGTTGAGGATGAGCCCGTCGATATAGCCTTCATCGAGGGTAGCGTTTCAACGGAGGAGGAAGTTGAGCTAGTGAAGAAGATCAGGGAGAACGCGAAGATAGTGGTTGCAGTAGGAGCTTGTGCAGTCCAAGGAGGAGTTCAGAGCTGGAGTAACAAACCGCTAGAGGAGCTCTGGAAGACAGTTTACGGTGATGGAAAGGTCAAGTTCCAGCCCAAGAAGGCAGAGCCAGTCTCGAAATACATCAAGGTTGACTACAACATCTACGGCTGTCCTCCAGAGAAGAGGGACTTCCTCTATGCCCTGGGAACCTTCCTAGTTGGTTCATGGCCCGAGGACATCGATTATCCAGTTTGCCTCGAGTGTAGGCTTAAGGGCAATCCATGCGTCCTCTTAGAGAAGGGAGAGCCATGTCTTGGGCCTATAACTAGGGCGGGATGTGACGCAAGGTGCCCAAGCTTTGGAATAGCATGCATAGGGTGTAGGGGAGCGATAGGCTACGACGTTGCATGGTTCGACTCTCTAGCCAGGGTGTTCAAGGAGAAGGGTCTCACGAAGGAGGAGATTATTGAGAGAATGAAGATGTTTAACGGGCACGACGAGAGGATAGAGAAGATGGTTGAGAAGATATTTGCGGGTGGTGAAGAATGACGATGAAGAACCTCTACCTCCCGATCACGGTTGATCACATCGCTAGGGTTGAGGGTAAGGGTGGAGTTGAGATACTCATAGGAGATGAGGGGGTTAAAGAGGTAAAGCTCAACATCATTGAGGGTCCAAGGTTCTTTGAGGCCATAACCCTGGGCAAAAAGCTCGATGAGGCCTTGGCGATTTACCCCAGGATATGCTCCTTCTGTTCAGCAGCCCACAAGCTGACAGCCGTTGAAGCTGCCGAGAAGGCAGTAGGATTCACACCGAGGGAGGAGATACAGAAGCTGAGGGAAGTCCTCTACATAGGCGACATGATAGAGAGCCACGCCCTCCACCTGTACCTTCTGGTTCTTCCGGATTATCTCGGCTATTCAAGCCCTCTTAAGATGGTGGACGAGTACAAGAAGGAGCTTGAGACAGCCCTAAGGCTGAAGAACGTTGGCTCATGGATAATGGACGTTCTCGGAGCAAGGGCAATACACCAGGAGAACGTTGTACTTGGAGGATTTGGGAAGCTTCCTGGGAAAGAAACGCTGGAGAAAATGAAAGAAGAACTGAAGTCAATCCTTCCATTGGCGGAGTACACTTTCGAGCTCTTCGCAAAGCTCGAGCAGTATGAAGAGGTTGAGGGGCCAATAACCCACTTGGCGGTTAAGCCCAGAGAGGACGTTTATGGGATCTATGGGGACTACATAAAGGCGAGCGATGGGGAGGAGTTCCCAAGCGAGAGGTACAAGGAGTTCATAAAGGAGTTCGTCGTTGAGCACAGCTTCGCAAAGCACTCCCACTACAAGGGCAAGCCCTTCATGGTGGGTGCCATCTCGAGGATTGTTAACAACTCGAACCTCCTCTACGGAAAGGCCAGGGATCTCTATGAGGGCCACAGGGATTTACTTAGAGCGACGAACCCATTTGCGAACAACTTAGCTCAGGCATTAGAGCTAGTGTACTTCACCGAGAGGGCTATCTACTTAATCGATGATGTCTTAGCCAAGTGGCCAGTGAAGGCGAGAGATGAAGTTGAGATCAGAGACGGCTTCGGAGTTTCAACAACTGAAGCCCCGCGTGGAATCCTAGTTTATGCCCTAGAGGTCAAGAATGGGAAGGTGAGTTATGCAGATATAATAACGCCAACAGCATTCAACCTAGCTATGATGGAGGAACACGTGAGGATGATGGCGGAGAAGCATTACAATGACGACCCAGAGAAGCTGAAACTATTAGCTGAGATGGTTGTTAGGGCCTACGATCCCTGCATTTCATGTTCAGTTCACGTCGTTAGGCTTTAGCAACCTTTTTATTTCCCTTCTCTTATGGAATTTTATGACAGCCAGGGGAGACTTAATCAGAATTTTGGGAGAGATTGAAGAGAAGGCCAACGAGCTCAAAATGGATGGCTTTGAGCCTGATGTTATTCTTTTCGGCAGAGAAGCCTACAACTTCTTCTCCCAGCTATTAAGGCAGGAGGCCGGAGAAGAAGGGCCAATAACGGAGATTTCAGGACTTAAGATAGATATTTTATCGTTCCTGGGAAGTGATGCAGTAGTTATAGATTCAAAGATGCTGGGTTTAGCTCCTGGGGCCGCTAGGAGGATCAAAGTTGTTAAGTAAATCCTCAACTTTACTTTATTGATTTTAAGTTACAATCTATGAATTTTGTTTTCCATGTCTTTGGCAGGTTAAAGTGCACTTGAGATTTTATGGCCCATATTATGACAAGACAGGAACTTCCGAGGCTTAATAGTCGAGGGGGTTTGGCTCCATTTCCACGTATAAAGAATATTTTTAAAGATTTCAAAAAGCCATGGAAATTACGCCAATTTGGCTTGTCAGTTGCTTATAGAAGAGTTATTGAGAGGTAGAGGTAAATTTATTTGTTAAAAGCCAGGAGTATATTTTTAGCTTACTAGAAGAGAAAAGGCTTTAATTCTTGGTGCGGGGGCGGGGATTTGAACCCCGGAACCCCTACGGGACGGGACCCTGAATCCCGCGCCTTTGACCAGGCTCGGCAACCCCCGCTCGCTATAATGTCCCTGCCTCTTAGTTTATAAAGGTTAGCCCAGGAATACTTTTAAACCCAAGCTCCCAATATATTATTTCTGGAGGTGGGTTGGTGAAGCCTTACTTGCACAGGTTTATGAAGGACTTCCTAACTGGAGATTCCCCGGAAGAAGTGACCCAACTAGTTCTTTCAACGATTTCCGAATTCTCTATGGATTTAAGAAACACGTTCCCAATGGATGATTATGACATCGAGGTTGTGCCAATTGACACCTGGGATAAAGTAAAGGGAGAGAAGATACTGATACTTCCCTATAGCGAGCTGACGGGAGATGGAAAGGTGTACTTTCATACAGATGACATCAGAGATGCCATGGAAAATCCCGACCTCGAAACGATAAAGCTAATACTCTGGGAGATGCTCCTCACCAAGACTGGATACCTTATCTACAAAAACTACGAGCAGGCAAGAAAGCTTGAGTTCAAAAATGATCTGGTGATAATAAGCTCAATTCTGAGTACTGCAACCTTAATTGCTATAGATGACATAAAAACGATCTCCGCAGTCTTAGATGCAAAGAGGGAGATCATAAAGCTCGACTTGAGAACGGCCGAATCTCTCCTGAATACCCTCGAGTTCATGAACTTCGACGCTCAAAAGATCGCTTACGAAGATGCGAGGGCCAAGATAATCAGGGCCAGCGCTCAACTTCTTGATGCCGCAGTCATGAACTGGATGGTAATCCAGAGCATCTCCATAGCCCCTCTAATCGACCCTAGGGAGGAGATAGAGAGGTTCGTGAAGGAGGGAATATTTGCTGCAGAAAACTTAAGCGAAAGGATTGGGGAGATATTCAGTGGGATATGGGCATTCTATGACATCTTAAAGGTAATGGGAAAAGACAAACCAATAGAGCTAATCGAGCTCAGAGATAAAATAATGGAGTACAGGCAGAGGCTTGGCTTGGACTACCAGCCCTCAACCCAGGACTTCTCCGAAAAACTCAGCGTTGGTTAAATATCCTTTAAGGTTCTGAACTCTACCTCAGTTTTTCCTTCTTTCTCAAGCTCCTTTCTGACTATCTTCACGGCCTGAACCATGTTCACTAATTTCTGGTATGCTATTCTTCTGTCAAGGAGCTTGAGGCCACAGTCGGGGTTTATGTAGACCCACTCAGGATCGAGGTAGTTGAAGATCTTCTTTATGGCCCTAACTATCTCATCAACGCTCTCCACCCTGGGGTTGTGGACATCAACTACTCCGTAACCAAGCTCCTTGCCGGAGAGCTTTTTGACGAAGTCCATATCCCTGAACTGCCTGTTGGCGAACTCTAAGGCGAACTGGGTAACCCTTATGTCGTCGAAATAATCAGCTAAGAGATAGTAGTTCGAGTAGCAGACGTGAAGACCGACCTTGATTTTTATCCCCTTCACGGCCCTGTTTATTGCCTCAACAGCTAGGGGAACCTCATCTGGATGGTTGAGCATTGCTGGCTCGTCCAGCTGGATGAACTTTGCGCCGTTGTCCTCCAAGGTCTTCAGCTCTTTATTTATTATCTTAGCTAAATCCATGACGAAGCTCTCCTTGTCGGGGTAGTACTCGTTGAAGCTCCACTCTGCTATAGTGTAGGGCCCAGTGATTGGAACTTTTACTATTTCCCTCGTGGTGTTCTCCTTAACCCAAAGGAACTCATCCAACACAAGGGGCTCCTTGTACTCAAGCTTATCAACGGCCGCAGCCTTGTTGAAGTACGCGTTGCCCCAAACTCTAACAGGGCCATAGAACCTGAAGCCCTTGATCTTAGCAGTGAAGTACTCCGTCATCTCACTCCTCCACATCTCCCCCTCCCATGGAATGTCAACGCCTGCTCTCTCATGCTCCCTCAGAACCGCAACGCTTGCATCCTTAACTGCCTCTTTGAAGTCCTCCTCCGGGATCTTGCCGAGCTCCCTAAGCCTGTACATCCTGAGAAGCCATCTTGGTTTAGGGTAACTCCCTATAACGCTCGTGGGGAGAATTGGAAGCATCTTCACTCACCTCCAAGCTTTCCCAGAAGTTTTAACTTCCTCCAAGCGACGCTCTCCGGCAGGAAGTCTAGCAAGGTATTCGGTGTCACGTAAACCACATCATATCTGGCCAGATACTTTCTCAGCTTGTCCCGTAGCCTGTCAGCCCTCTCCATCTTTGTCTCCCTTGCATCTACAATCCCCAGACCTATCTCCCCTTTATAGTCCTGGGGAACTTCTCCATCTATTAGATCAACGTTAAGGATAACCCCTTCAGGAAGAACTTGGGGGGTCCCAAAGTAGGTAACAACCCAGAGCTTCTTGATCTTCGCGAGCTCCTCTATAACCTTCTTGGCGACCTCCTTACTTACGTGCTCTTCAACCTCTCTAGTAGCCTTTGAAAGCTCAGCCGCAAGGGCCGGTTCCTGAAGCTCTACTATCTTCACGTCAAGCTCCTTAATGAGCTCAGCTAGGACGTTCTTGTAGGCTTCAGCAAGCTCGTCTAAGGTTTTATAGTGCTCATTTATCGAGTGGTACGCCAAGGTGACAGGACCGGGAAGAACGGCCTTCAGTGTTGCCTCAGGATAAACTTCTTCCCTGATCCCCTGGGCAATATTTATCCACTCTGGGAGGGGATTTTCTTTAAGGGATAAATCCCCCTTAACAACTGGAGAGCGATAGAAGAAGTTGTTCTCGTAGAACTTGAAGAGCCCGTTGACTTCAACTCCATCTATGAACCTTATGAAGGGGTTGAAGATATCATCCCAGCGGTAGAGACCGTCCGTGATTACCTTTATCCGGGCTTTCTTTAGGTTTATGAAGGCCCTCCTTGTATACTCCCTGTAAGCCTCCTCCAACTGCTCCTCACTAAGTCTGCCTATTGAATACTGCTCTATCTTCTTTGCTAAACCAACGGGTCTTGGAAGGCTACCTATAAGGGCTGGAATAACCATCCAACCACCTCCTAAAGAGTTGATTTCAAGATTTCAAAGGCTTCATCAAGTTTCTCATTCCACAGGGCTTCTTCAAACACGATCAGATTTATTCCCCCGAGCTCAAGGGAAGAAACTTCTTCAACTATTTCCTGGAACGAGCTTCCAGTCTCAATTCCCATCTTCCTTAGCGTTGATTCGAGCTCTTTTGTCAGTGGATAGAGGAGAGATACAACTACTGGAACCTCCCCCGGAGCATACTTCTTTGACTCCTCGATTATTCTGGGTATTCTCCTCACCGCTTCAACACTCGCCACCACCTGCGTGAAAACTAAATCTGCTCCGGCAATTATCTTCCTTGCAAACCTCTTCCCTTCAACTCTCTCCGGGTAGTTTGGGTTCATTGTTCCAGCAACAAAAGGCCTCTCCCTAACCTCTACGTATTCTCCAGTCGGCATAACCCCCGAGAACATGAGTCTTGCTAGCTTAATCATGTTTGGTGAGTCGAGATCAAAAACAGGCTTGCTCTGAATTATAAACCCGGGCCAGTCCCCAGTCGTTATTAGAACTCCCTCAAATCCAAATTCTAGTGCCGTTCTGAATTCCGAGGATATCGCGACAACGTTCCTGTCTTTAGCTGTAAGGTGAGGCATCACCGAGAATCCGTGAGTCTTAAGCCACGTTGCGAGAGATGTAGGGGAGACATGGGGATAGCCAAGAGGGTTGTCTGGAACGGTGTATATGTCCCCAATTCGTCTGAACTTCCTTTCACCCCTCTCAAACAGCCTTATGGGAAATTCAACTGCAATAGCCTTTCCCTTTTCAAGGTTCTTCATGAACTCGCTTTCTTTTATCCTCACGTCTCCCCTGTATTTTCTCTCCATCTCAACTACAACTGGATGCTCAACAAGCAGGGGAGCACCATCGAGTAGTTCAAATCTCTCCATCACGCTAAACCAAGGGCACCTTCTCCCGTCAACCTCACAAACTCCACCCAATGCTCCCCCACACGGCCCGTTCAGAAGATCCTTAGGACACCCGGTGACTCTCATTTAACCACCTCCAAGGCTCTATCTAGATCTTCAATTAAATCATCGAGAGGTTCAAGACCAACGGAAAGTCTTATCAAGCCTTCAGTAATCCCCAGCACCTTTCTCTGCTCTTCTTCCATGTTCTTAACAGCACTTTTAACGGGGTACGTGGCTATACTTTCCACACCTCCAAGGGATGGTGAGGGGAAGATCTTCTTCAAGGATCTGAGAAAGGCAAGAGCATTTTCCTCGCTTCCTAAGTCGAAAGACACCACTCCCCCATAGAGCCCCTTCTTGAACAATCTCCTCGCTATTTCATGATATGGATCATCCTTAAGCCCTGGATAGTGAACTTCCTTAACTTTTGGATGATCTGCCAAGAACTCCGCTATTGCCTCAGCACTTCTGCTCTGCTTCTCAAACCTTACCTCTAATGTCCTCATCCCCCTCTCTATGAGCCAAGCATCAAAAGGCTGAATTATCGTTCCCAGCCTTCTCCTCCAGTCCCACAGATCCTGAATGAAAGGCCCGTTCCAAAGAATAGCCCCTCCAACGACGTCGTTGTGGCCCGCTATGTACTTAGTTAAGCTGTGAACCACGAAGTTGGCACCATCTTTAAGGGGCTTGTATAGGAGGGGGGTAACGAAGGTGTTGTCAACTATCAGTGTTGCCCCAACTTCTCTACACCTCTTCGCAACTTCTGGAACGTCAATAACCTTCAACGTTGGATTAGTCATTGTCTCTACTAGTACCAATTTAGTTCCATCACTAACAGCCTCACACAGCTTTTCAGCATTTGGATAGGCTAACCTGACCTTAATCCCGAACTTCTCCAACAGCTTAGCAAGCTCTATGGTGCTTCCATATCCCTCCATTGAGAGAACTACCTCATCGCCAGCCCTGAGAAGTGAGAGGTAAAGAGTAGCTATGGCTCCCATACCACTGTTGAAAGCTAATGCATTGTCAGAGCCTTCAAGTTCAGCAAGCTTGTCCTCAAGGTGTCTGACAGTGGGATTTTCTTCTCTCGAATACTTCAGCTCTGTTCCTCTTTCAGTAAGGTAAGCGTCCCCTATTTGCCTGAACACAGCGGTAATGTATAGAGGAGCGTGAAGCGGCTCCATTGTTTTTCACCTAAGCTAGATCCCTCCAACCATTTATATCTTTTTCGACATAATTTTTGTCATAAAATATAATCGCGAGTAATAAAACAGAAGCTAGTAACCAAATGCAATTGAGCAATTACTTTATTATTCAATCACATAAAAAGACTTATAATTTCTCCAAAGCTCTCACCTAACATGGAGCTGTTTTATAGGGTCACTCTTCACGAGATAGTTGCGGATGCATTAATGCTTGTCGAGGAGAAGGAGCTCTCGTCAAAGCACGCTCTTGAGAGAATATTTAGAAAAGTCGAGGGAAAGGACAAAGAGAAAGCAAGGGGAATTGCCCACGCGTACGTCTTTGAGATAGAAAAATGGAGGGCCAAGATAGACTTCATAATAAACTCCGTTCTGAAGGGATCGAGGATCGAAGATCTCGACCTGTACTTGGCTAACCTCCTCAGAATTGGAGTATTTGAGATGAAATTCAAAGGCGTGAATCCTGCTATAGCCACTGACTCGGTAGTTAGAGTAGTTAAAGAGAAGTTTGATTTAACAAGGGCGAAGTTCGCAAATGCAATCCTTAGGGAGGCAGAGAAGTTCAACGTTGAGAGAGCTCTTAAAAAGCTGAAGGAAAAAGACAGACTTGAGTGGCTCTCAGTAAGATTCTCCCACCCAAGATGGTACGTTGAGTACATCGTCAATCTCCTAGGTTATGATGAGGCAGTTAGGCTTCTCCTAAGTAATCTGAGGCCCCAAAGGTACTACGTGAGGGTTAACACGCTAAAGGCCGACATTGAAAAGGTCAAGAAGTACTTGGAAGAAAACGGTGTTAGAGTTTCTTACACTCCTGTAGATGATGTCCTCAAAGTTTTGAAGTATGAGATTCCGATAACAAGGCTGGAATGGTACAAAAAGGGCTATTTCGTTATACAAGACCTAGCTTCTGCCTACGTTGCTCATGTTCTAAGCCCAGAGCCTGGGGAAAGAGTTTTGGATTTAGCTGCGGCCCCAGGAAGTAAAACGTTCCATGCGGCAGCCCTTATGGAAAATAAGGGGATGATAGTTGCTGTTGACTATTCATATGACAGGCTAATGAAAATGAGGGAGAGAATGAAAAGGTTAGGAGTAAAGAACGTTAAGCTAGTTCACGCGGATGGTCAGAGCTTTATCGACAAGGAGAGGTTTGATAAGGTAATACTCGATGCCCCCTGCTCTTCTTCAGGAACCTACAGGCAGTTTCCAGAGGTTAAGTGGAGGTTCGATGAGGGAAAAATAGAGAGGGTGATAAGTGTTCAGAGGAACATGCTTCTCAACGCCTACAGGAACTTGAGGAATGGGGGAGAGATGACGTACTCTACGTGTTCCGTCAGGGTTGATGAGAACGAAGAGAATGTGATATTTGCGTTAGATAGAGGGTTTGAACTCGTTGAATATGAGTACTCCTGGGGTGACAGAGGATTTCTAGAAATTGGAGATAAAGTGTTTAGGGCATGGACCCACAGGCACGATTGCAACAGCTTCTTTATAGCAAAGCTAGCTAAGTCTTAAACTTTCAATTCTATTTTATTCTTAACTGATAGCGTGCCGTCGTGGGCCGTGCCCTTCAAGAGGTTCTCTTTCAACCCTATTTTATTCCTATTGGAACGGAAAATGCTCAACTTTCATGATTTTCTTAATGTCTTTGGTTAGTATGATATTAATGGAAACCATTGCTTCTCTGTACAATGGATCGAGTATTGAGTACCCGTCATAAATTTCAGAGATTATTTTGTGTTCTTTTAAAGCATCTATCAGGTATTCTGCTATGTCCTTGGGAATGCGATGTGTTTTTATGAGTAACGACTTTTTGAATGCCCCTTTTGTCCCCATCTCGTTGTATGCCCTCTTGATTCTTTTAAAAAGCTCTCTCAAAGTGAGTGTTGATACTTTCTCTCGTTCTTGATCTGCACGGACAACACTCATCATGGCTATATGGCGGAGTTCTTCAATGGCTTGGGCTTTTACGGCACTTTTTATGTTATTAATAATGTCCTTGTTGTTTAAATCGTTGAGGGTCTTAATTTTTTCACAGTATGCAACAAGCGCACGAGGAAATCCCCCAAGTTCCTGTGCTGGGGTGGTTAGCAGACTTTCTACCAATTCTCTCATTGTTTTGTCTTGGAGTTGGCGTTTTTTGAGAACTCCTTTTTCAATTAGACACCTTTTTAGTAGTTCAATAGAGTCCTGTACGGAGAGAGTATCCAATTTTATCTCCTCAAAGGCCTGCAAGTAAAATGCGTCCTTAGCAGAGGCTTGAATGAATGGTTTTATTGCTGTAATAACAGAGCCAGAAATTATTATCCAAGGCTTATCGGAGGGATCCTTGGGAGTTTGAAAAACTCCACGTAGTTGTTCTGCAAATGTGGAAATCCTACCTGTTAAGTGCTGTATCTCATCAAAAAAGACCCTAGCATCTGTCTTGAGGTGTAACAGTACATTAGAGAGGCAAATCATATTCTCATTGAGCTCAAATTTGGATAATTTTTGAATTTCCACCTGTAATTCACTCTCTCCTGATAATAAAGGTCCAAGTAGCTTGGCAAGTATCTTAGCAGTCTTTTTTGAACTCTTTTTATGCTCAGTTGGTGTGAAGAATATTCTGTGAGCACTATCTTTTAGAAGCCCTCTCACGTCAGCTACTACTAGAAGATAGTAGGCTAGAGCCTTAAGTGGGTCCTCCTGAAAAAGGGGAGAATCCTTTAACAATTCAATATCAATGTACAGTTCAGAGTCTTTGTCAATTTCATTAATCACGGAGCGCACCAAGGTAGTTTTCCCTGTTGCCCTAAGCCCAACCACAGCCACCCACGGTTTCTCTTCCTTATTGGTGAGAAGCGTCTTAAGGTTCTCAACTTCCCTCTTTCGTCCAATTAAACACTCAGTACTGTACACAAACCGTCTTTTGGAGTATTTGCATTTTGACATTATCTCATCCCCAGAGGTGTTTCATTTTGAGTTGATTTCCTTAGGAAAAATTGATGTTTATTAAATTTTCTTGGTTATTTATTGTTGAATTACCAGTTATTTGATTAATTTATTGTCCATTTATTCAGTTAACGCCAATAAAAATAACTAAACGACAGCATTATTTACTGATTTAGAGTTGGAAAAATTAGCAGCCTAAGTACTCAGCACATAGAAGCAAAATAATCTAAATACTAGCTAAACATGCTGTAAAATAAAATAACAAGGATTTTATCCACTAAAATCAAAAACAAAGGACTTTTTATTGTTTTTGTTTATTAGTAGTAAAAATTATTGTCTTTCTTAGCGACGCCCTAACAAAAAGGAAGAGCTAAACCCAGAAAGCTCACACCAATAGGAGGATACATCCCCAGCGAAGACCCTCGTCCTTGTCCACGTAGTGGACATCTTTCAATTCTATTTTAGTCTTATTGGAACTTATTGGAACCTGAAGTTCTTCCAGCTTCATCTTCTCGACTTCGAGCTTTCAATTCTATTTTAGTCTTATTGGAACCTCACCTCCTCAGAATTGCTATTATTCCTCCCACAATGCTTTCAATTCTATTTTAGTCTTATTGGAACTCACAGGCGTCCAGAAGACTACTGCGACCTTCTCCTCTTTCAATTCTATTTTAGTCTTATTGGAACAGGCCCAATTTTTGCTCGATTCGCATCAAATAGTCGTAAGAAAACTGTTACAATATAAGTTTTTCGCTGATGGTGGTATTTAAAAGCAGAGAGGCACCCAATAAAAGGAGGACTAAACGCCACGAAATGGCAGGTTAAAGACACTATCTTTCCCGAACAGTTTTTAAGCACTTAGAGATGGTAAACTCCAAAGCCTATCCATGCGATATTACAGCCAATATGAGGATAAAATCCATGCCCTACCCTCTAATGCAAATTATACCTAGTTGCTACATCAAACCCGCCAGGACAAAACTAATACCATACTGCCAAAAAATTTTAGTTACAAAATAATCAGTTGTTTGTTGCACTATGTAATTTTCTAACACAAGATTATTAAAAACCTCCAGAGAGAATAGCGACCCTACTGAGGAAAACTAAGCCTTGCTCTGTGCATATATCCAAAAAGAAGAAATATCCTCTTGCATTGAATACTATTCGGTGCCCCACATGTACATAGTAGTTGTGTATGACGTTGGGGTTGAAAGGGTAAACAGGGTGAAGAAGTTCCTTAGGCAACACCTAAATTGGGTTCAAAACAGCGTATTTGAAGGGGAAGTCACTCTATCAGAATATGAGAGGATAAAGACAGGTCTTAGGGAGCTAATTAACGAAGACCATGATGCCATAATCATCTACAAGCTAAGATCCATGCCTCCACGCGAAACCCTTGGAGTTGAAAAGAATCCGATAGAAGATATAATTTAAGGGGCGGAACTACCCGCCACTGATTCCATCTAAACTCCTTATTCCATCCAACCTACTGATTTGACCCTGTAATCCCAAACCTGATTATAACTTCTGCACTTATTATAACTTGCTCAAGAACTACAAGACCATAACCACTTATAAAGTTTTCCATATGTTAGGGACGCCTAAAATCTATGAACATATAATGCCATAACTGGAGCTTTATATAAAGTAAAGTTAGAACCAAGCAACTAGTGGTTTATACTCTTCCAGCCCAACGAGGTGTTTTATCAACTTGTAGCACTCAAGCCTTACCAGCCTCTGCTTCGTAACGTTCTTCTTCAGCTTTGGATGCTTTACCGAAGAGCTCAGCTCCTTATTGTACTCCTGTATAACCCTCTTCATGCCATCCTCCGTTAGCAAAACTCCATTCATGTCCTCCCTGAAGTGCTCTTTCCTCATTACTCTCTGCTTGACCAGCCTGTTTGCAATTCTATCCACGATTACCGGCTTGAAGATCTCGCTTATATCCAAGGCCAGGGAAAACCTTCTCTCGTACGGCTCGTGGAGGTAGCTTATAGTTGGAGCGAGCTGGGTGTTGTATATCTCACTGATAATCATTGCATAGAGCCTTGAATTTAGGAAGCTTATCAGAGCGTTCATCTCATTCCTTGGTGGTCTCCTTGTCCTCTTTACAATCTTAAAGCCATCTGGAAGCGTTTCGTCCCAGGATGCGTAGTACTTCTCCCTTATTCTTGCCTCAACATTCATGATTTCTGTTATCTTCTCAGCACTCTTGAGCTCTTCAAGCTCTTCGCTGAAATTGGCTTTGACTTTCCACCTTCTTAGGTTCCTTTCCATGTTCTTGGCTCCTCCCCAGACGAAGGCCTTTGCAAGCTTCATCCTTTTTTCTCCCTCGAGGTAATGTTTGGCCTGCTTTATTATCAAATCTCCGGAAAGAAGGGTCTCCCTGGGGTAAAAGCTTCCATCATAAAAGCCGTAGTGGTTGAAGAAGTGGACAACGATGCCTTTCTGGGCAAGGTAGTGCAGTGCTTGAGATGTTATCGTGACGTGACCGTAGATGTAGATGTCATATATGCCCTCAATCGCTAGGGGCTTCCTGCCCTTCTCATTCTCGAAGTAGAGCGTGTTTTCCCTTCTCAAAAGGATACCATCAGATAGTATAGTCAGGGGTTTCTTCCTCATGACTCATCCCCAACAAAGCTCCTTATATGCACAAGAGTTGCAGATAGACTTCTTCACGGGCTTAGGGGGACGGGAGGAGGATTTTATAACTTCAACCTGGAGGAGCGCATCTTCAACCTCCTTCTCTCCTCCCTCGAGTGTTATCTCCTTCTTTTCATTTAGCTTCGGATAGTGCAGGATAGCCTTGGCATTTATTCCGAGCTTCTTCAGATAATAGAGGTAATACAGAGCCTGCATCTCGTGAGCTTTCTCTATGGTTTTGCCCATCTTAACCTCGTGAACTTCCACAACGTCTCCCTTCCTGATGAAGTCTATTCTTATCGGCCCAATTAGAACCTCCTTTTCCTCGTTGGCGTAGCGTTGCTCATGCAAGAATCTCCCTAGGTCTACCCACTCGCTCTCCTGCTCCATCGTGATCCCGTGAGTGAAGAACCAGAGCTTCGTTGGGCAGACGAAGAGGTAGTTTACCTCAGTTCCCCGAATAAAAAGGTTAGGTATGGGATAATCCTCCATTTTAGGCCACCTATAGTATTTCTCCCTCTTCAACGTGCTCTCTTAATAGTCCAAGCTCTGGACTGTACTCAAGTTCCACCACTATTATATGCTTCCCTGGGCCCCTAGAGCTAAGGTGGTGGAACTGCTCCCTCTGGCTCATGAAGAGCCATAATGGTACTGGAACGAGGTACCTATATACTTCAATTCCAAGGCCTTTATCCAGCAACTCCTGAACTTTACCCTGATAGACGCTAGGAACAGCCTCAAAGCCCTCAAACATCTCATAAAATCTTTCCTCACTTTCGCCGATCTGCATTGGCTTAACGCTCTCAAAGACTTCCTCGGCCATTCCCCTATACTTTTCTATTTTCTTTCTGAGCTCCCTTGCAACTCCTCTGTAGGCATCACTAACCAGTTTAGGAACTTTTGACTCCCACAAGACTTCATCATCAAGAGATTCTAGGATCTTAACCGTCCTTTGAACTACTGAGTACGGTTTGTACACCTTTTTATCTCCTTCTGAACCCCTTGTTAAGACGTAAACGTCCACGGGCTTTCCAAATCCTCTCCTGTTAACTCTCCCAAACCTCTGAATTAGAGCATCCAGAGGAGCAGGCTCGGTAACTATCGTCGCGAAGCTGACGTCGAGGGAAACCTCTACAACCTGAGTAGCAACCACAGCATCGAACTCGTTCATGTGCTCAATGACTAGTCTCTCCTTTTCCTCCCTGTCCCCGTGAGTGAATCTGCTGTGGAGGAGGAGAACCCTAAGACCCAGGTTCTTGAGCTTAGTATATGTTTCAATGGCCCTGTCAACGGTGTTGCACGCTACGAGAACCGGCTTTGGGAGCTTGTCTATTATCTCCTCAATCCTGTCCATACTCCCATCAATGATCCTGATTCTATGCCTAGTGAACTTATCTGCTTCTTCAGGCGGCACTTTCACTTCTCCAGGATGTATGGTTTCCTTTATCAGTTCCTCAAGAAAATCTGGAAGGGTTGCAGTCATTACCAGCGCCTTCGCTTTGAGACCATCAAGCTGACCAAGGATAGCCAAAATGATTCCGAATACGTTTGGCTCATGCGCATGTATCTCGTCGAATATCAGCAAGGAGCCCGTAAGTTCCGTCTTCAGCATCTCGTGGAATCCAACTCCAAAGAACGCCTTCATTACTTGGAAGGGAGTTGTCACCTTCAGTGGTGTGTAGATCTTCCTGTAGAGGGAGCTGAGCCTTCTGTATTCCAAGGCAGAAGAGTAAAGGTAGAAGGAATAGGAGCTGTGGAGAACCCCAATAAGGCTTGGATCGTGGAAGATAGAAAGCAACCTACGGTGCATGGCATTTATGCTAGCCTTGTAGGGTAGGATGTAGAATATCCTGCTCGTTATCTTTTTCTTCCTCTTAATGGAATTTCTATCAGCCCACAGCAATGCAGCTTCGGTCTTTCCGTAGCCCGTTGGAGCCCTCAAAAGCAAGTTTCCCTCGGCGTTCCAGGCCTCCCTCTGCACTGGCCTGAGGTATTCCTGAGGCAGGAAAGCAAAGAGTCTGTCCTCAATGCTTGGAAGGAGGAGAATGCCGGTCTCACCGGCGGAAGCCAAGTGATCGCACGCGTTGACTAGGCCCTTCAGGAGAGTCATGAGCGTTCTTTCTCTCCCGAGGTTCTCCTCATACCAATCAATTAGTTTCTGAAAATTAAAGTCAGTAAGCCTCTCAAGCCAGTTCTCAGGGAGCTTAAGCCTTCCAAACCTTTTCCCGAAGAAGTATTCCTCTAGAGCCTCAACCTTTGGGAGAAAGTGATTCTCAATATATTCCTCGAAATTTTCAAGCTCCTGAACCTTGTCTTCAAAGTCCATAAAGGGAGGTGTATCTGGAATCCTAGGGAGGTAAGGGTCTATCTCCTTTAAGAATTTGTGGTGGGTCAGTATTGCTAGGGCTATAAGGTTTCTCCCCCTCTCATCTATGCTTAGGAACTGAACGAAGGGAACCGAGAGTATTTCATGCCTATAGCTCCACTTCCTTGGGCCGTCTTGAAAACCCGAACACTTCCCAACGTCGTGCAGGACTAAGGAGTAAAAGGCAAGCTCAAACACTTCATCTGGCAACCATGTAAAGTTCTCCTTAATGCTCTTGAGGACATTTACAGCATCTCCCACGTGGCACTCTAGGAACTCGTGGGGATTGAACTTTGCATAGCAGGGCTTCATTTGCTCCACCTGTGGAGATAAACTCCACTATCAAGATCAGGATCGTAAAAAGCCTTTGCAGTTTGCCGCTTTCTTTCGGCCCTTGTCCTGGGGTAGGGGAGGATAATGAATGGCTTGACTAATCTGGCTTTTCTCGGAGTTGAGGTGTAGTCAAACTCCACCACGAGAGCATGCACTATCCCAGGAATCCCGAGCTCCACGGGCACAACTGTTCCGCCTAAGACGGCTTCTTTTTCTTCAAGGTCAACTCTCCTTATTTCCTCGACGGTTGCTATATCGCTCGACCTGCCCATAAGGAGCTGATACCTAGGCTTCCTGAAGATCTTCTCCCACTCATCGGGGAGATAAAGGTAGAGCTCGGCGTTGTAGTGGAACTCTCTCCTTATTATGTCTGTTTCAACCTTGCCCAATGCATAGATTCTTTCAAGATCTACCCCAATTCCCTCACTCCTGAATACATAGCCCATATATGGCAGACCGGTGAGGTAGATAGGCTCCCCTTTAGCAGCCGAAAGTATTCCCTGTATTGTAGAGGGCGGAGGGACGGGCAGTATGGGTTGGTACCCTGATTGAAAAGTGGGAAATCTAAATGAGGCAGTCCACGCCTTAAGCTTCACTCTTATCATGCCCTCACCCGTAGTAGTCCTCAACTTCCTTAGCAAAGTCCTCTACAGCCTTTTTGACAGTTCCTACTGAAACCATGATCTCTGCTCCCTCTAGGATGTTCCTAATCTCCTCGACATTCCAGCCCAGAGACTTGACGAATCCCTTATCATAGCCGAGGTAGAGTTTAGCCCCCTCAGGAATTAAGTCTCCGATGTCAGCAAGCCTTGATGCTAAGGCTCCTGCATCAACCTTCACTTCTCCACCTTCCTCGAACACTACATTGCTTATGAATGGATTTATGCCAGCGTCAATGTTGAGTAAAAGAACGAACTTAGGAGTTACGTCTGTGTGGTACTGAGTCTGCTTCGCTCCCCCAGTAAGTAAGTGCAGGGCCTTAATTGCATCGGTGGCACGCTTTTTTCTGATGTCTGGAGGCATTAACCACTCTTTTTCAGTCTTTTGGACACCAAGTTCTTTAGCGAGCCTCTCCATTTCCTTTATTTCTTCTGCTATCTCCTCAGTCCCCTTCTTTGGATTACCCTTTTTGTCCTTGGGGATATCATCCCAAGTTAACAAGTTCTTAAACCCAGCCTTGCTTATCAACGTGAACCTGCCTACGGACTCTAAATCTAGGGAGAATGCTCCCTTGAAAATCGTAGAGTAGAATTCTTGACTATATGGAACAGGATCACCTTCATGTCTCGAGGCGTATCCCTCATCCACCGTTAAAGAGCTCCTATCAGGCAGAACTGAAATTAAAGGAGTGTTCTTAAGCGGAGAAATTCTAGTAACGCTAACGTTTATTCCTCCCTTTTTAAAAGCCCTCATGTATCCAAAGACGTCGTCATCAGGGTACTTCAATGGATTTGCAGCTGTGAATACCTGCTTCTGCTCTCTAAAGAGAGGGGAAAGCTCCCATTTGAAGTACTCCTTAAGGGTAAAGCGCCACCAGTAGCGCCAAGCCTGTGGAGATACATAGGGATATCTCCTTCCACCTCTTCTGAGGGTCTTTACTCTGGTGACGTTTCTGTCCGGGAGGCTTTCGTCTATCCCTAGCATGTTCAGGGCGGATGCTGGAGCATCTATCAAAACCAAACCAGTAGCAAACCTCATTTCTCCTCAACCCTCTCTTCCTCTTTAACTTTCATAAGCCTATCATGGAGCTTTTCATAAATCCTAAACAAGATCAAATGCTTAACGGTTCTCCAAGAAACATTTAGATCTTCGCCATAGCTGGTTAGTAAGGTGGCAAACTCATCAAAAGTTACCAAGGCGTTGGGAACGCCAAACTCTTGCCTGTCCTTCTCTACCCTAATGAAGAAGGCCTCAAACTGGTAGAGCTTCTCTGCTCTTTCAAGCTCCCTAACCCTTCTAGCGAGCTTGTTGTCCGGCAGTTTTTCAAGAGTCTCCACTATCCTGTCGGCAACATCCCTAACAAACTTCAAAGCTTCTTTCTCCAAACCCAACACCTCCAGACAATAAAACTCCAAAAGCCTCCAGCTTGAATTCACATCTCTGTTTTGCGGGTTTATGAAGTAAGGAAGAATGGACTCGTTTTCAATTAACCTCCTATAGACTTCGTTCCTGCATTCCCTGATAACCTCAGCTTCATCTCTTCTTTTGACACATCCCCTTGCCCAGCCCATGTTAACAATTTTCTTAAACTCAGGGCCAGCAAATGCTATAACTCTCAGCACAGGATTTGGGATGTATATTATGTCTATCTCTTGTCCCTGATTGTTGCTTACAAAGTAGTACAGGGTTATGGATACACCTTCGAGTTTGCCAAGCTCTATATCTCTTCCGATTTCTATAAGCTTTTCAAACAGGAAGTTCTCGGGCCTCCTAAATCCTCTGGCATTTGAAGCAAGCTGATTTTTTCTGACGTCGTTTAGGGCCTCCTAATGGAACTTGAGCATCAGATCTGGAGGATTTGTGTGGATTATCAAAAGTCTCCGCATTCTGTAGACAATTAGGGGCATAAATTGGGCCAAGAACAGGCAGTGTGAGCAGATATTCGCTCCATCCTTGGCCGAGGGGAAGTAATTGGGCACGCCACCAGTACCGACAAGAGGAAAGTCAGAGCGGTATACGGGCCTTGAGCGCGCATGTCTTCTCCCACATATTTCGCATATAGGCGCCGACTTGTCTTCTTGTTCCTTTAGCAGGGAGAACAAGTTTTCCTTAATCCTTTCTGGCGTTCTACTTTTAGACATGCTGGGATTGGCCATTAAAATGCCGCTGTTTGGGAGAATCATTGCATGAATATGGCCAGAGCTCCACTCCTTTCTTGCATATAGGTCGGAGGCAAATCCCACAGCCTTTTCAATGTCTTCTTCTGTTAAATCCTCAGGTTCAGATTTCTTGGTGATTAAAAGGAGAGCAACAAGACCTGCATCGACGAAAGGATGTCCTGTCCATTCAAAAGTACATCCTTTGTTGGGTTTCACATTCAAAAACTCATCTAGGGTCTTCGTTATTCACACCCCCTCGAGCTTTAATCTACCATATCCTAGGGAGGTTTTTGCCCCGACCCCAAGCCCCTGCAACGCTTGGGTTAGAAGCCCAAACGCTACCTTGACAAGGTTTTCTGTGGATTCATCCCTGGGAGCAACTGCTACGGCAAATCTAACACCCCTCGGAACCGTGAGAAAGAACAGCGGACGGGGATCTTGCCAGTCTCCTGGGGGCTCATTTCCTTGGTAGTAATTGGGATAGTGGGGGTTCATTATGTCAAGCTCAAGAGCAGGCTTTTCTTTTAAGGATTCAGGCAGAGGCAACGCGTCAAAGAACACAACGCTACCCTGGGTTTCGGTTGTTCCGAATATTTCTCTAACGAGTTTAACGGCTTCTGAAAGCTTAGAGACTCTAAATACATTGGACAACGACTCATCTTCCAAATTAGTTGATACCAATTTCTTATAGAATTCTTCATCGCGCCCATCTAAGGCCCTCTGCACTTTTTCAGCCAGGGTGTAAAAATCTACATTACTATACACTTCTTCCTTCTTGAGGAGATCTGCAAGTATGTAGATGGACCAGAGCCTGCTAACTCCTTTTAAAGCAGACCCTGGGATATAAGGAACTCCATAATTCCTCAGGAGCCTTATACTTGTTTCATATATGCTTTCGTCTCCCAAACCAACGACGAGCCTTGATTCCGTCTCAAAAATTTCCGGAGTTTTAGGGGAAATACGATTGCATAATAGTTCAACCCATTTGTCAAAAAATTTTTCATACGGAGCTAGCTCGTCTTTTGATAGTTTTACCGAATAGCTAAGCTGAATATCCTTTAGTTTCCCCTGTATGGCATTTTCGAAGAACTTAACAACATCTTGCCTCCCAGGGTCCCTCTCTACCTCTAGAAACTCCTTATCAAGAAGGAAAATGCTCAATCGCCTAAGACCGCCACTAGACATTACGACATCATTGAATCTTGTCAGAACTTCGGGAAAGAGAATATAGGGTGGATATTTGTTCAGGTAAAGGGAGAGGTTTAAGGATCTAGCTTTCACTGCCTCCCTAAGGACCTCTCTGAGCATTTTACTCCCCCTCCAGCATGGCGTCCGCAAATCTAACCATCCACTTCAAAAGCTCAAGAACCTCTCTAGTTGCTTGGATAAGCACTAAAGAGTCAGCATCTTTAGTAAACCACTCCAAAAAGTCCTTATTCTCTGGAATTATATCTCTCTTCCAAAGCCATTTTTGAATTGATGCATAGAGGATTAAGTAAGCGGTAGTTGATGGATTAAGTAGGAATGACTTAACTCTATTTGCCGAATTCATGACTTTTTTCTTTAACTGTTCGAGTTCTTTTTCTGCTTTTTTCTTTTCTTCTTCACTCTTTCCGTGCTCCATAATCCACTTTAGTTCGTCTTTTACCGATTCATGCTCCTTTTTTGCATTTAGGAAGTCATTAGCTAGTCTAGGTATTTTGAAAGGTCTTTCCTCTGCTTTTGATGCAAAAAATGCCATTGTCTGTCCCAAACCATTTGTCAGTACAAGGACAGGAGCCTTTGAGATATAAGAGGACATCTTCTCTTCAAGCTCCTTTCCAAACTTTTCGGGGTCGATATCCTGTCCTTTGACAGCTAAAAACTCTTTATAGAACTCATTATAGTTGGAGCTAGAGCCAGAATCTGGGGATATAAATTCTACAAGGGTTCTGAGGAGTTTTTCCCTCTCCATGTTCTTCAACGTTGCTATCATCTCTACGACTCCAAAGGCAAAGTCGGCCCTTTTCTGCTCAAGGGTTTTCATGTTCATCTATACTCACCTCCGGAAAGGCTACAGAAACTTTTACAAAGCCCTTTCCAACAGTTTCGTCCCCTCCAATCTGGAGGAATGCAGAATTGAAGGTAGTCTGCAGTATCTTCGCGATCTTTCCGGCTGGATTGTCACCATTTAGACAATCAGGCAATTCATTTTTCTTAACCTTGGGGTTATTAACGGCTACTAACGAGTACATTACCGTATCTGCTGGCAGAAACTCTTCATACCATAGGCCACCTTTCTCAACGGTGCCAGTTTTGGCATTTATTCTAATCCTTGCGACGATTTCAGTAGTCAGCAACACAAAATTACGGAAAATTTCATCTGGTACTATAGCCAAACGCTTTCTCAAGTCTTCTTCCGTTAATAACCCAGGGAACAGCCCTTTGAGTTGATCAAACAGGGTTTCAAAGTCAATTTTAATTTCTGTATTAACATTATGTAGTTCTATATCCTCTAACACTGCGACATTCTCTGGAAGACGAAGCTCACTTCCCAAAATAAAAGCTGGAATTTTGTCATCAGATTGTGAATTGACAGACATCTCAAATGAACTTTCAATATCCCTTACAATTTTTTCAAGAGCTTGGAGCTCAGAATCATCTTCTCTAGTTGCAAACTTGAGATCTTCGACTAACCTCCTCAGAACCATGGGACATGTTACATACGCAAAAACACCCTTAAGGCTCCTGACGGGGAACAGCAACACTCTTGCATCTCCAACGCTTACTGCCCCCGCATGCTCACTTGCCGCAGTGGTTGCCGGCCCGAATATTATTTCAGTGAGTGGTGGATCTCGCGAGTTCTTTTCTACATCCTCCTTGTATCTCTCAAGATTTTTCCTCTGTGCCTCATCCATGCTCCCGGATTCTTTGTCGCTCATGCCCAAGATATATTTCTCTGCTGAGGTTTTCCAGTCGCCACACTCACTATTTAACTCCCCTAGAAGCTCTTTCCTCCTGAACTCGCTCCTTAGAACACCCTTAAGACTCTGGCCCCAGATAGTTGGGAAGCCGGTGTGGCGCTCCCTCTGAATTGGCAGATCAACAACACTAAGCTCTGCCCCACTTCCTGCGTGGATTGGTGTTAAACCATAGAAACCGAAAAAGAGGAAGGTTTCATTCATCGGCATTCACCCCCAAACTTCCTTGAAAGAGCAAGGTTACATAAATCCACAACTATATTCTCTTTACTTGGGGGATACCGCACAAATAGGGTGTTGTTTCCAAGCTTTAACTCTACAACGTTCATTTCAAGCCCAGAATGAGCGATAAAGTTTCTAGGCTTTATGCAATTCTTATCATTGTTATTTTGGCATATGCGATTATGGGGATTCCACCCCGTATCAAGTTTACTTCTAGGCTCCCATGTAGGGCCGGATTTATTATTTAGATTCCTCAGTTTCTTTACTTCATATCTGACCCTCTCGCCTATTGCCGGTATTTTTTCAAAAATCCTTGCTATTTTATCAATTTCATCTATTGTCAATTCTTCCTTGGGTAACGTTATTCCATTCAGCTCTGGTGAGTCTTTTGCTCTCTTTACTGCATAGTAAAGCAGGGCCAAACCAGATAAACGTTCATCCAATTCCAACCCCCGGCTTATTATTACACGTCTATTTTCAGTTCCATTTTCAGTTTCAACTTTAGTAGTGTCTTCATAGGACTCAAGGATGTCTCTTATTTTTCCGAAAATCTGATCCTTGGAGGGGAAAAATTTTGCAAAGGCTAACGGGAAGCCATTGGCAAGGGCACTTATAAACGCATCCCAACGCTGGTTATTAACTTTGAAGTACATTGGAGAAGGCAGTATCTCTGAATCCTCAATTACATGGATTTGTAAAGCTCCCCCCGCCTTTGGATAAGGCTCCGCGTTCACAACGGTAAGCTTAACACGTCCGAAGTATGCTCCTATTGTCGACAGCTCCCTAACAGCTCTGTATGTCAACACGGGCATGAAATTAAGTCCATGAGTTAGATCCAGTATTATCTCCAAGTTAGTGGAAGGCAACAGTTCAGCAAGCTTAGCCATTATAAAGTGGTAATAGTCAGTGGCATGTCCATTCTCAACTGTTACCCTGACTTCAATTGACTGTTGAGAAGTAGCCTTTGTTACTTTGGCTTTGAAATCCCCTATCCCGGGGGCAACTATTGTTTTAATTTTTCCAGTATCAAGGAACTCACGAAGTGCGTCTCTCACGTACCCAGGAGCCTTTGTCGTACTTTCATTACATAGTTCCTCAACATACCGCCAAATCCTGTTTTCAACATTTTCTATGACTTTTTCATAAGACCCAACGTCTTCAAATCTGCCGTCCTCATCAGGATACGGCCAAATTTCACTACAATTATTGATGTTATCTTTACACCCAATATAATTCACCAGTGTGTCGAGGGCAATTATTATTACTAAATCCGGATTATAAGCAGCCACAAGCACAGGTAAAGTGCTCCTAGTTTTTACTTCATCCTTTAGCCCACTTATATAGTATGCTGTTTCTTTCCACCCAAATGGATTTCCCCAGGTAGTAATCAAAACTCTTTCAAACTTTTCCCCTTCCATTCTACCACACCCCCACAAACGCCAATCCGTAGCCTAACTTCGTTAAACTTCCAATCTTTATCCAAGGAAAATCTCCTTCGAAGTCACCTTCAACAAAATATACGGAACCAGCAGGAACGAGATAACGAGTGGCTTTAGGTTTTCTACTCTTCATATCCCAACCACTTACTGGGATTGGTTTGCCAACTATCTGGGCAACTACTTTTACATTGGTGTCAGTAGGAATCGCATGATATTTCGAATCCTCTTCAAAAATGGCGGGTGTTGCTAAATACAGCTTAAATCTGCCACTCTTCTGTATTTTTGGCTTAACTTTCTTTTTCCAGAACTCGGTAAGTTCTCGAATCTTTTTCTCCCCTTCAAAAATGTACCGAGCAAATCTCCCTTCCCCTCCAAGCTTAAGGGTTCCTTCTTGGCCGAGATATTTATAGAGAACTGCCGAATCCCTTACCCAAGCTACTAGCTCAACATCCTCCCTCAACCGGAGCATTTCGACTCGGTAGAAAAGCCCCTTCCTCACGACTTTAGATGATGTAAGCCTAATGCCAATCCTGTTTTCCCTAACATAAAGCCTGCTCTCATGTATCACTGTGTTCTTAAGTTCGGATTTCGGTAAGGTTCCTGCCAAGTATTCTTTTAGAGCTTCAAAGGGTATATATCCTGACATTGGCTCGAAATGAATGTTTTGGCCCGAGAATATATGTTTCCCCTCGACTCCTGGTAATTTAAGGGGCATGGGCTTAACGGTGAATGTATTTCCATCTTTATCCTTTACGATATCAAAAGGAACAGGAAAGTAGTAATCCTTAGGAACCTTAGAGAAGAAAAGTCCAAGGAGTTCGAAGCCTGGCTCCTCACTGTCCTCCTTTCCATTGTTCCAGATCAAGTTTTTAAGTTCATTTTTAGCTTTATTATTGCTTTCAGCCTCATACTTCAAGAATAGCTTTGATCTTATAGCTCCCGCTACCGTCTGGGGAAGGGGTAGCGTAGTTCTTGCTAGATGGTGATCGGTATCAAAAGGCTTTGGCTCCCTAAACATCAAAACATCATGAGGTTTTATCTTGAGTATCATTCTACATCACCAGCCTGAGCCTCAACTAAGATCTTGAGAAAGTTAACAAATCCTCTTAGTTGCTCTTTTACAATTTCTCCATACAGCCTCTCCGCATCCTCCCTGCTCTCAAGACCAAGAGCTTCAAGAAGAGCCCCGACGGTAAGTCTTCCCTCCGCTATTAGCTTGTTTATCTTCTTGATGTCTTCTTCGCCGAGAGATTGAAGCTGAACTCTGAAATGCCTCAGGACATCCATTATCTCTTCCGAAAGGTCTCTCTTTAAGTGCCTAATGCTCTCTCGCTTCAGAAACGCTTTTATAGCCTTAGCATTTGGCGGCAGATTATCTAATTCCTGGGATATGTGATACAGGAACCTCTTTGAGGCAACGCCCTGGGCAAACTGCTTGGAAATAGAGAGAACCTTTGACACTCCCTCCCATCCGACGGTAGCTTCATAGTAAGTTCCACTCCTCTTCAGCCAACCAACTGTCAGTGCATTCCTACCGAGGGACTTGGCTTTGCTTTCTAGTGCCCTGACTCTATCCAAGGCATCGTACAACGGATGTTTATAGTGAGCTATAAGCAGCCCTCCGCTTAGACTTCTCCCGGGGAGAAGTGTCCATCCATCCCAAGATTTTGAGAATATCTTTGCCAGTTCCAAAGCCGTTGAAATAGCAGTATCTACGGGGAGTAACGATAGGATGTCATCTCCACCTGCATATATCAACTCTCCCCTGCTGCTTTCAACGATTTTTGGAACGTACTCAACTGAAAAATTCCTAAGGGAGCGGCTTATTGCGGCATGAACGGAAGGCGTTAGTAGCCTTTTTACGCTCTTTGCCTTCTCACGTACGCTGTCGCTAACGTGAGCAAGAACCCTTGGACGGAGGTAGTAGTCAACGGTCTTCATGTCATCCCCCATTAGAAGGGATCCCATCCTGTCTCCATCCATCATTAAGAGAGCGTAATACTTAGCTGGCTTTCCAATTTTGGTGTAGAGGTCTGATAGTGCTTTTTCAAGGTTACTCAAAGCAGACCCAAGGCCACTGCAAGATTTCCCAATCCCAAACCCCAACGTCTTAAGGAATGCCTCTTCATCCCGGAGGTTTTCTGTATATAGAATTTCAACGTCAAACAAATCCTCATAGTCTTTGAGATCAAGGCATTCTTTGACTTTCTCGAGTGCGTCTTTTATTGCCCTTTTAGCGTTCTCAATAGCAACCCTGAGATTATCTTCAAAGTCTTTGGGTATGTTATCATTCCGCCTTGGGTCTAAATACATAGCTATATCTGCCCATGTTGGATATCCAGCGTTACTTCCTTTTCTCATGGCAACCTCGCTTACGCTCTTAATAGTGGGAACAGCCCGTTTCCAGTGGGAGTTAAGACTTCTCAGATATTTGGGATACAGCCTCTTGACTAGACACACAGGACACAGATGCTCGTTTTCCTTAATTAAGTGGGGTATTTTCATGTGGATCTTGTTCCATAGCTTCTTCATTACCCTGTAATCTTCACCACCTATTGCAAGATGCTCACCACAGAGTGTACACTTCCACCCACTGTCTTCTCTGGTTTTCTCGAATTTAGAGGATTCGATGGCATTCAACTCGACCAGAACCTCATAGTACAATGAATAGAGGTCAAAAGGCCTCGCAACATTTTCACTAACCTCAATTGAACCTAGAAAATTCAGCCAATCAAGGTACTTCTTCTCAATTTTCTCTGGAAGGTTGAGGGACTCAACAAATTCCTTAAGCCTATTGTAGGACTCTTTTTTGTCTCTTTCCTCCTTAGGGATGCTCATGTTTATGGGAACTGCCGTTACAGTGATAGAGAAGTGACTGAGTAGAATTTTCCCAAGTTTTGAATTTCTGAGATCCGATAGATATTCATATTCATTTTTACTTAGATTCTTAAGGGATTCAAGGCATTTTAAAGCTCTTTCAAGTCTATCCTTTTCATTCTCATCTTTGACGTTATTGAGTTCGTGCTTGGCATAGTTAATAGCTTCTTCAAGAATATCATCTCTCAGGGTTTCAGACAATGCAAAGCCAAGCATTTTTATAAGTTCGCTGTGGATACTCTCCTTGATATCCTCTTTTATATTATTAACGTCCTCCCAGGATACCAGAGCGAGGAACTTATTCGGAAGGCTTGCTATCTTCAGTAAATCTAGCAACTTTTCATCTGCATACTCATCCAAACCTTCCTGAACGAGGTAGGCTTCAAAGAAGGGATTTTCCCTTAAATGGGGGTAGATTATGGCATCAGGCCCATAACGTTTAATTATACCCTCAATGGCTTTGAGTGTCAGGAAAGCAAGCATGTGGCTACCGGCCCAAAGATCCCGCTCTTTCCTTGCATTTTTGATAAAGCCCTGAACTGGAGATATCTTGAAGAGCAATAGAGCGGGAGTTCCTTTCTCCATGGCTCCATATATTGCCGACGTGACATCTGCATGGTCAAATAGTGTATGATCAGGAGCAAGTGAGTAAGCAGGTAAATTAATGAATTCTTCGGCAAATTCCTTACCGAACTCCTCCTCTAATTTCATCTTGAGCACGCGTTTGTACCAGGCCCAAATTCGCAGGTAATCTCTGTAATAATTACCTTCAACAAGCACTGAAAACGCTGATTCTTCTTGCGGCAATATCTTATTTTCCAATATATCGTTAAATTTATCGTCGTAGCTGTTTAGTTTAGCATTAGAAGCAGTAGTTTTATCTAGAGGCTCCGAAGAAGGAAGGACAGATCTTATGGTACAAAATTCCCTGGGTTCCCCAGTTATTGGGTGTCTGAATATGGGATCTCCAACATAAATGTATTTACTTCCGTCATATATCTTGTAAAATTGAGAACTAAGGATCTTATTATCTTTTGACTTTTCTAGGTCGATGCGCTGAAGTGAGGAAGCATAGACATCCGAATAGTGAATCTCTGGTATGGATTCGAGGTCATCAAAAATCTGGTAAATCAATTTACCACTTTTCTGGTCTTTCATACATTTCTCATGGTACTTCCACCTAAATTTCTTGCAGGCCTTTTTTATGTTTAATTGGATGGGTGAATCTGCATAGTACCACAGGTGTTGTGGAAGTATGGAGAACCTTCTCTGGATGTGATCCAATATTTTAATAACTTTATCAGGAGGATCGTGTAGAAAAGCCCGAATCTTATTCTTCCAGAATTCGCTTTTCATTTTTATTCCCCTCCATGAAATATTTTCTGTGCTTTAATGTTGGATAAAAACCGGTCAATGAGCTCCCACCTGACATCTTTTTTGTTCAGAGAAAACGGACATGTTTTAAAGACAGAAAACCTTACATAGGGGGTTTCACCCAAATAAACAACGCCTACTTTCATGGGGGATGCGCGTCTACCCTTGAGCCCACACTTGGGTCTTGGTAAACCAAATATCTCGTCTTGATATATCTTTTTAGTTTTAAATTCCTTCTCAAAAGCGCCAAGTAAACTTTTAGGAGAATCTAAGGTTTCGTGTTCGGAATAACATACCTCCCTTACAATTTTTCGGATATCTGACGAGTCATCTGGCCATAACCATAAAGAAAAACATTTAAAGGATGAATAGGGAGGACATGAAATTCCACACTCCCACTTCCTCTTAGGATTGTCCTTCCTCTGGAACTTTTTAATTGTATTCATAAACTCATCTAGCAATGTCTTCACGACATTTTCAAACTGATTTGGACCACATGGAAGCAATGAGAATGGCAATTTTACTGAATTGCTTTCTATGCCCAAAATTTTAATACTACCTGTCCCCCTGTTACTCCTAAACCCGATACCACCTAAAAATGACATTGCAACAAATGACAATGTCGAAAGATACAATGCGTGGAAGTCATAACTTAGAAGAGTAACACTAAATGTACTCTTCTCTTTTATGCATCTCGCTAGGAGTCTTTTTCCATCCTTCCAAACCATCGGAATCGGAGCTTTTCCATATTTAATATTATTCTCATTGCTGTTAACTATTACCTTAACCCTACTTTTCCTTTCCGTACTCCCAAATACGTAAGATTCAGCCTTTTTTAATCCCTCAATGTCATTTCCAAAGTAGTTTCCAGCTAAGGCCCTAAACCACCACCGCATTGCCCCTTTAATAGACGCTGCCCTCAACTCCGCCTTCTTCTGGTCTGCTCCTCGGATAAACGCCGGAGTTATAAACTCTACTTCTAACTCCGCCCGATACACGTTTACCACCCTCGACTTTAACCATTCCAAAGCCGAGGGAGTTCTTTTCCCCAAAGCCAACTACATAGCCAACTTTAATCAGCTCGTCATCTCCATAGGCCTTGAAAACAAGGTGCCATGCCATCTGGTAAATTCCGGGTTTTATCCTAAACCTCTTGGGTTTTGCAACTATTATCTCAATATCAAAATCGTCCGGAGGCTTGTCGCCGTTAATCATGACGTACTTATCCTTGAGGTTCTCCTCTACTGCGGTGTAGAATTCCTCCTCCAGGGGGGACAGATCAACCCTCTTCCCATCTTTCACCGTCGTAACGGCAACTGGAGAGAGTGTTATGAATGTCAATCCGCTAAGCTTTTTTGGTTCCTTGAGCGTTTTAACTTCCTCAAGGTAGAACTTCTCACCCCACAGCTCTATCTCCGGATTCTTAAACAGGCCAGTAATAAAGGCCTCCGCGATTTCAGGGATGCAGGTTGAGAAGTAGAAGAACCCCCTCTTCCCGCCCAGGAAGTATGGCAGATCTCTCGGGTGGCTTCTTTTTTCAGCCATAAACAAGGAATAGGTAAATAGCTTCGGACCTTTGGTTTCGTGTAGGAATGTACTTAGCCTCGGGTTGGCTAGCTTTATTCTGTTATATATTAACCCTTGGAGGTAGTATTGATGGTTGTACGGGACTTTGAATTTCTCCCTTTCTGGTCTCAGTTTTATCAAGAACCTCATCATTATCACCTGATTGAAACTTACCCACTACTATTTGACGTCAGAACTTATAAACTTTATTTTAATTCCAATAAAACTTCGTAAACATAGACAATTAATACCTGTATATGGCGAACTTTTCCAAAATTAGAACGTCCAGTTTAGCTTCACGGAACGTTTTAATTGCATCATGAGGAGAGCAGACAATAGGCTCACCATGCATGTTGAATGATGTGTTGAGGACGGCACCAACTCCTGACTTCTTCTTGAACTCCCGAATTATTTTGTAGTACGCTGGAGATACATCTGATGTAACGCTCTGAGGCCTTGTCGTTCCGTCAACATGAACCACGGCTGGAGCTATCTCCTTGAACTCCTCGCTTGCAACGTAGCTCATGGTCATGAACCTGTTGGGCTCACCAGTAAGGTCGTCAATGTACCTAGGGAAGTCCTCCTCGAGTATCGAAGGTGCGAAAGGCTGGAACACATCCCTTCTCAGTGCAAGGTTTAGCTTATTCTTTACATCCGGATTCCTGGGGTCGGCTAAAATTGATCTATTTCCGAGGGCCCTTGGCCCGTACTCCATGCTCCCTTGAAACAGGCCCACGATTTTACCTTCAATGAGAGTGTCAGCGACGAAGGAAGGATCAACTTCCTCGTACTCAAGGCCGAGCTTCCCCAGGATCTCCTCAATGAATCCTTCAGAATAGGAGGGGCCAAGGTAAACGTGCTCCAGCTTAAAGGGCATCCATTTACCGTACAGTCTTTCCAATTGGGCCTTTACATACGCTGCAGCTCCAAAGGCCAGTCCAGCATCGTCCATCGCGGGAAAGACCCATATGTCCCCGAACATCCTCCTCAAAACCGCGTTGGCCTTGACGTTCTGGGCAACTCCACCGGCGTAACTAACCGGCAGTTTATAATCCTTCAGCTTAAAGCCGAGCTCCTCAACAAGCTTTTCAAGGTGAGCCTGGGCGCTCGCAGCTATTTCTATAGCTTTTCTTTCCAGTTCTCCATCCATTATTCCCTTCTTTAGATTAGAAGAGATTTCTTTAGCCCTCTCAAGAGGGAAGGAAAAGAATTCTGCCAACTTCTTTGTGGCTTCAACCCCGATTGCCTTTAAGTGGTTCTCAAAACTCAGGCCATTGAGCTCTATTATCGAGCTTAGCTCGTAGGTTGGCCTCCCGTAAGCGGCCAAGCTCATAACTTTCCCTTCGTGCCTCATGGGCTTAAAGCCAAGGAGCTCCGTTATGGAAGCGTAGAAGTCACCCAAAGAGTCTATGTAAGTGGATTGTGCTATCCTAATGAGCTCCCCATCTCTACCAATGCTCACCGTTGAGCTTAAGCCGTCACCAGCGGCATCTATCGTAAGAACAAGGGATTCTCTAAGGCCTGAAGAATAATAGGCAGAGGCTGCATGTGCTAGATGGTGCTCGACGAAGATTGTTTTTGCCTTAAAATCTCTTCCAAAGACTTTCTTAAGCTCAGCTTCAAGCTCGAAAAGCCTCTTCTGTCTCCTAAAAAGGCCAGCAACTGCTATTACATCAACATCCTTGGGACTAATTTGGGCCATTTCAAGAACTGTCTTTAGGCTTAACCTGGGGAAGCCCCTGTACTTCTTTACTCTGTTGAGCCTCTCCTCGTTAACCGCATAAATCTCATTATCTTTGAATAGAACTGCCCCCGCATCGTGACCATCGTGAATTCCAAGTATGATCATCAACAGAACAGAGAGCGGGAAAGAATTAAAAAGTTAAGCCTTGACCTGCCTGAGGAACCTTACTATTCTAGCCTCTTCCCTGAGGACCATTTCCTTTTCCCTTTTGACTATCCTCATGAGAGATGCATTTTTAAGTTTCTTCTGCTTCATCATCCTGGCGAGTCTTGCCTCCTCCAGTAGAAGGGCTTCCTTCCTTCTCCTGACAACCGTAAGCCTCTTGAGCAGTAGGTCTAGCTCCATATTATCACCTAAGTAAATGTTTGAGATGGGAAGATATAAAAGTATTTCGCCAAATGCAGAATTTAATATCGGCAATTGACGGAGGGATGGAGATGATAATAGCCGTGACGGGAACCCCGGGTGTTGGAAAGACTACCGTGGCGAAAAGGCTCGCCGAAATCCTTGGGTATGAGTACGTTGACCTAAAGGAATTTGCACTGAAAAAAGGCATAGGGGAGAAGAAGGGAGATGAGCTGGAAGTTGAAGTCGATGAGCTCGCATATCACGTTGAGAGGGATCTCAAAGGCCAGGATGTGGTTTTAGATGGACACCTAAGCCACTTGATGCCCGTAGATTTAGTTATCGTGCTTAGAGCACATCCAAAGCTCATCTGGGAGAGGCTTAAGGCCAGGGGGTATCCGGAGGAGAAAGTTAGAGAGAACGTTGAAGCCGAGCTCATAGATTTGATTTTAGTGGAGGCCGTAGACGAGCATGAAAATGTGATTGAGGTAGACACAACTGGCAAGGATCCTCAGGAAGTCGTTAATGAGATTTTAAACCTCATAAAATCTGGCACCAAGAGGAGAGTTGGCATAGTGGACTGGAGCAGGGTTTATGATGATGTCGTCCCTTATCTAAGGTTGAGTATGTAAAAGTTAATTAATTTTGAGAAAGTAAGTTTATAGGAAAAGGTGAAATGTAATGGAGTGGAGCTCCGAAGTGCTAACACTGTTATCTCCAGAATTGCTGATTGCAGAAGTCAAAGAGTTACTGCGGAGAATGGGCTTTAAAGAGTACGAGGAGGTATCAAATAGGAAGGAATGGGGCGTTGATATAATTGCCATACGGGAAGATCCTCTCGTCGGTTCAGAGAAGATTATGCTAAAAATTCATGATAAGGGTATGGCCCAAGCCAGAGACGTTAACGTATTCGGAGAAGCACTGAGAGAGTATAAAGCCGATAGAGGAATACTAATTTCAGTTAGGGGATTTACAAAGGATGCACGATTGCTGGTTGCTAGAGAGTACAAGGGGAGAATAATACTTTGGGACAGTGGAAAGCTGATATCACTATTCAAGAACTATGGAATTGAAGTCCCTAAGGATGTGGAGATTAAATATGAGGAAATGAAGAAAAAGAGAGAGGAGAAAAAAGAGATTTTAAAAACTGTTGAGCTTGATGCTCCACTTCTTCTAGAGTTCTCCCCGGAGAAGCTAATAAAGGATATCACTAGCCACATCTCAAAGAAGTATCCGATAGAGAATATCGAGGTAGAACATCTTGCCCTTAAGCTAAGGGTTGGCTATATAGTTTTCTGGAGCACAAACGGAACTAAAGACCGAGGCCTTGTTCTCTCTAAGGAGGACATTATAGTCAAAGGATCTGAGAACGAGCAATGGAAGACCCCAATAACTCGGGCCGCCCTAGACAGTAAAGCCGTGATAAGGGTAACAGAAAAAGAGATAGAGGTTCCCGTAACATCAAACGAGGCAATAATACTTTTCAAGGAAAAGGCCTCCAAGGAGTTGGGAATTTTCGAAAATGAGATAAAGATAGCCGACAAGAAGAAGGTCTACCTTCCAGTAGAGGCAAGGCTTAAAATTAGAACAGGAGAGAACTCGGGAGAAATACAGATAAACCTTCTAGACGGAACTATTGACGTGAATATACCTCCCTTGCCATTAGACACTCTCATAGAGAAGGCTAAGAAGATAGTGAAGGAAAGGACCCTCGAAGAAGCTGAGGAGATAAGTGTCAAGGAGAGACCTGGAAGAGTAAAGATAGTAGGAAGAACCAAGAGGTTTACATTCGAAGTCACACTAAATCCGTATACGGGAGAGATAATAAGCACTGAAACTTCTCTAACGGATGACGCCCTTCAAGAGATACTCGAAACCAGATACCCTACGGGGGAGATATTCTCAATAGAGAGAACGAACAAGAAAGCTATCGCTGACATACTGCTGGATGATAAAATTGTAATAGCAGAAGTTGACTTAACAAACGGGCAGCTGGAGGAGAAAGCTACTCTTATTCACCCAAAGAAAGCCTATAAGGTAGGAAAAGAAGTCGTTGAAGGTAACTTCCCCTTATCAAATCTAAAGATGGAGTCTTTCAGTATTCTTGAGCATAAATACATAGAGGTCGTGCTTAAAGAGGGAGATGGAAAGGCTAAAGTTAAGGTCGATGGTAAATCTGGTGATGTACTTGACTTCTTTATAGAGATCTCCAAGACCAAAGCTGAGGAAATAACAAAACAAAAGTTCCCCGACTTGAAAGTTGAGAGCATAGAGGAGAGGGAAAGCGAGTACATAATCCACGGAGAAATTGGCAATCATAAAGTTAAGGTGAAGGTCAGTAAAGATGGAAAGATTATCGAGGAAGTTGATAGGGTACTCAAGGAAGAGATAATACGAGAGCTCGCGACAAAATCGATACAAGAGCTTGATCCAGAGGCAAAGATAAAGACAGTTCAGCTTGAAGATAACTGGATAGTAACTTTCTCGGGACCCAGTAAAGTGGGAAGGATAGTCCTCCATAGATCTGACGGAAACATCATCGAGAAAGAGGTGAGATACACGGAGATAGAGATAGAGAAGATATACTACGATAGGTTGAAGAATCTCTATGGAGAGGAAGAGCTAAAGACGGAGTGGCTTACCCACCACAAGGACAAAGGCATAGTAACCTTAAAAGTTCTTGGAAAGGAGAAGGTGTACTACGCAAAGATCGACGTGAAGACTGGGAAAATAATAAGTGAAGATACTGCACCAATAAAAGGATTCATGGCAAAAATTAAGCAGATACAGCTTGAAGGAAAGTACAAGTGACTCCAAACCTTTAATAACCTCTCCTCTTCTTTATCTACATGGTGGTGTGAGATGGGCCTAGGATTGTGGGTGAGAACTGGGGTGTTAATGGCCTTTCTAACGGCATTATTGGTTGGAATTGGTTATTTGCTTGGCGGTCACGCCGGAATGATAATAGCCTTCACCCTGGCACTGTTCATGAACTTCATAAGCTACTGGTACAGCGATTCAATAGTCCTCGGCTGGTACAATGCTAGAATAGTGAGCGAGGAAGAAGCTCCAGAGCTACACAGGATAGTTGAAAAGCTCGCAATGCAGGCTGGAATTCCAAAGCCCAGGGTTGCGATAGTTCCAACGATGACGCCAAATGCCTTCGCAACGGGGAGGGATCCAAAGCATGCAGTGGTGGCGGTTACTGAAGGTCTACTGCAGATACTAAACAGGGATGAGCTTGAGGGTGTTATAGCCCACGAGATAAGCCACATAAAGAACAGAGACACCTTAATCCAGACGATAGCTGCCGTGATGGCTGGAGCGATAATGATCCTCGTTGACTTCGCAAGGTGGTCCCTCTGGTTCGGGGCCTATGACGAGGACAGGGATTCAGGAAACATAATAGGATTGATCTTGGCAATACTCCTAGCACCAATAGCGGCAATGCTCATCCAGCTGGCAATAAGCAGGTCAAGGGAGTATTTGGCAGATGAGACTGGGGCAAGGATAAGTGGGAAGCCTCATGCTCTAGCAAGTGCCCTGTTGAAGATAGAGCAGGCCATCCGCTACAGGCCTATGAGGGAAGGCAACCCTGCAACCGCGCACATGTTCATAGTGAACCCCTTCAGGGGAGTTGACTTCGCGGAGCTGTTCTCAACCCACCCACCTACAGAAAAGAGGATAGAGAGACTTAGGAAGATTGCCATGGAGATGGGTATAATATTCTGACTTCTCCTCCTTTTATTCAGATACACTTAAAAAGCCATCCCGCGGCTTGGAATAGGGGGACAATGAACGCTAAAATAATCCTAGCTGTAATCCTGGGGGGAGGACTGGGAGCTCTAGCTAGGTTCTTAATCTCCGGAATTCTTCCCGTGTACAGGGATTTTCCTGTTGGAACTTTGGCCGTTAACGCTCTGGCGAGCTTCTTCTTGGGATACCTTTATGGGCTACTGTTCTGGGGCTTTGATGTTTCAAGTGAACTCAGGGTCTTCCTGGGGACGGGCTTCTGCGGTGGGTTAAGCACGTTCTCGACTTTCTCTTACGAGACGTTCTCGCTTATGAGAGAAGGAGAATACCTTCTCGCCCTGCTCAATGTCTTGGCAAATGTTATAATCACGGTAGCGTTAGTATTTATGGGATTCCTGCTCGCAAGAAGGTGATGGTAATGGTTGAAGTGGAGCACTGGAACACCCTAAGGCTCAGGATATACATCGGCGAGAATGATAAGTGGGAGGGGAGGCCACTCTATAAGGTCATAGTGGAAAAGTTGAGGGAGATGGGCATGGCCGGGGCCACAGTGTACAGAGGCATCTACGGGTTTGGAAAGAAGAGCCGAGTTCATTCGAGCGACATAATAAGGCTTTCTACTGACCTTCCGATAATTATAGAGGTCGTTGACAGGGGGCATAAGATAGAGGAGGCGGTGAAAGCTATAAAACCAATGATAAAGGATGGGATGATAACGGTGGAGCCAACAATAGTCCTATGGGTTGGAACGAAGGAAGAGGTAAGGAAGTTCGAAGACGATGCTGTTAGGGAGGGTTAGTAGGCCTTCCAAACGTTTGGGAGGAACAGGACGTTTTCTCTTGCTATCTCGGCACTTAGTACCTCTTTCAGTTTTTCAACTATTGATACAGTATCTACTCGAGAGAATGCCGGATGGGATGCATAAATTCCAACGGCTTCATTTTCAGACTCATTGACTACTTTAACAGGCATTTCAAAGTACTCCCAGTCTCCAACGAATACTCTCTTAAGGGGAGAAGTTACTTGGGGGATCCTGCCAACTTTATCGCCCCAAGAATACGGAACCATGAGGATGGAAGAGTATCCAACTTCGATCTCTTTGGGCGTCAGCAGACTACTCAAAATCTTCGCAAGCTCTTTTGGATCCTCCGGTAATTTTTCAAGCCTGCTCTTCAGGAAGTGCGCCCCAGGATTTTTCTCCTTTAATCTCTCCCTAAGTACTTGGACATCAGCTGAAGGCGTTGGCATAACTTCCACCCAGAACCTTCTCGAGTAACCGCTCAGGAGCCTATAAACCCTAAGATGGATTGGTAGATCCCATTCCCTATCAAAGCTGAGCTTCAGCTTGAAGTTTGGCCGAACTATAAAGCCCGCAGAAGCGAGTATTCTCTTTAAGCTTGGATAATATTCGCGGAGAAAGTCTTCTAGAGCAAGCTCTCTCCTCTTCCCCGGTGCTCTGGACTTCCACACATGATAAAAAGAGCCAGAAGACATTGGAAGCCTCACATGGAACTTCCTGTTAGTGAGAACTCTTGTTATGAATGCTTTTGTTTGAAAATACATTATGCTCTCTTTCCCAGGGGAAGAAAGAGGAACGAAGACTACGTTCTTATACTCTTTGCCCTCAGGATCCCCACGTATTCTCTTAATTATCTGCCTAAAGACTTCGACATTATGGGCATGATCCTCAAAGCTATAATCCCTGTAGGGGGATATTACAACGAGAGTTCCCTTGTCTTTTAGATCAACGCCAAAGGCTATACTAGAGGTGCCAACAACATTACCCCTAATTGTTTCCCTTTTCTCGGCATGTACAATAGAAACTGGGAAGCCCTTTTCGGCCAGAAAATTCGCCAGATCCTCGACGTATATCCTGTTGTCAACGTAGAACATTACATCCCCCTCATTAAGCTGAGCCCTGAAGTTTTCGATAACGTCTTCAGCCTTTGAAATTAAGAGGGCCCAATTAGGAATCTGAGAGCTGAGGGGAAGGGGGAGTATGCTGAACTTCAGAGGGAAGTCAAGATGAATACGATAGTACGCCCCGCTTACTTTATTTATGCTGAACTCTGCCACCGCAGGATCCTCAACTTCATGGAGCGACACTTGGGAGGGTGTATACTTCCTTCCCCTAAGGTGATCTAAAATTGCCTGAAGGTGGAGCTTGGGAGAGGTTAAGGAACCATCGAGAACCATAACTTTAACTCCAGTAGGATGTCGGGAGTAGTACCTGAGAAACCCGAGTAACCTTTCAATTACCGAAGAACCGGAGTTCGTTAGCTCTTCAATTATCACGGCATCAACGTTTTTCAGTATTTCTTTCCAGCTCCCCTCCCTTAAATATTTGAAAGCATCAGAGGTGACTGGAATTAATTCTATGTCACGATCTCGAATCGCTGCCATAACTTTCTTATGAGCCTGCCAAGTCCTATTTGAGGGAGCCTCTAGCACGTCGTAAAACGTTCTCTCTTTTTCAAGTCTCACATTCCCCTCGGAAGTCAAATCAATGTATTTTCCAAACATCAACATTATCTGCTCAAGCAATTTTTTCCTAGGGGCTATCACAAGAGTTCTCATACCGTGAACCAGTCCAATGGCTGTTGTCGTTTTGCCAACGCCCTGATCGGATGCATCAACTATGAAATCATGCTTTTTGAAGATCTCCTCTATATCTTTCCCATGCTTTTTCCTCCTCCACCCACCCCTAAATTTCGGCAGAAAGAGTATTGTGGCACGACCCGACAAAGCCTTAAACTCTTCTTCAACCCCTACCTCACTCTCCCCAAGGTATATCTTCCCATCGGAGATCTTAATGTAAGAGTCTCCCCTATCTAAGCTTCTCGCTATCTTCCCCCTGCTCCCGCCGAGGTTCCTGGGGAGAAGTGCAAGTGCTAACTCCCTAATCTTTTCCTGAAGAGTTTCGAGGTGCTCCTTGGAATTCACACGAATCTTGGAGCATACCTGAGGGAAAATAACTAGCACGTCTATAGGGTAAACTTCAAGGATCCTAGCATAAAACAGGAGCTTGGCATACTTCGAGAGGACATTGAAAAAGTCTTTATAAGAGCGCGCCGTTAGAGGTCTGGCCCTTGCCAGCAGTTCATCCAAAGTGTAGCTATCAAACTCTATAGCCCAGCTTGCGTCCCATACTGTTCTCCCTAAAAACCTATGATAAACCTTAAAATCACCAACAGCTACGATCTTTCCATTATTCATGCCGATGAAGTCTGGATACCTAAATTTTCCATAGTATGGTATTCCGGGCTCAAGTATTATCTCCTCAAACTTTTCCTTTATGAGATCTCCCATTCTGCGCCCAAGCTCAAGGTACGTAACTATATTTTCCGCATCAACATTACTTATTTCAATTTTCTTAGATCTGATACTTTCCTTACTAGAAGTGTACCACTCTAAAAACTTAAAGGCAATCTCAGCGCTGTCCCCCTTGACTATCTTTGAATATGCGTCCTTTGCTTCAAGGGCTCTTTTTCTTGCCTTCTTTCCATAGATCCTCCTAGCCTCGAGGAACTCCTGAAAAGGTACATCCCTAGGGAGGAGATATGCTTTATCCGCGAGACCAGCGACAACTCCAAACTCAAAAGCCTCGCCGTAGATAATCATTCCTCCACCCCCAGCAGCAGGAGTGAAGGCCTAATAATCTTCCTAGAAACGTCAGGGTATGGATAGTAGAACACCCTCTTTGCTCCGCTCAAGCTGGCTCCCCCTCTTTCATCACCCAGAACGAGGAAATTGAGCAGTAACTCTTCGTCGTGTATTGGAGACCTCGAAAACATCATGACGGGATACCTGTACAGATCATCTTTCCTTCCCCTCAACGTTACAAAGGACACACAGTTCTCTCCCTCGTGCCTAAGGACTATCACTCCCTTGAAGGATCTGCCAAAGGCAGAACGTATACCCTTGGATGAGAGAATAAGCCCATCCCAGTCTACAAATATCCCATCAAACTCCTCTACCATAGTAGAGTACTCAGAATTTTCAATGTTCTGAATGTGCAGTAAAGTCAAACTCCTGCCCTCAATGGCCCGCTTGAGCGCACTTCTCGCATGCATGCTACTTTCTACGCCTTTAAAAAGGTTGTCCCTAAAGTAAGAAACCATGAAAGGCCTCAGCTTTCCGTTTAGGGTAACACCCCTGACGAGCCTCACGGCAAAGCCCCTTTTGATCGAAGACGAGAATAAAGCGAGGACTTTTAGATTAACATTTATGTCCCTCCCATCGAGGCTAAGGGTATATGTATAGGGCATGGTGTTCCTAAAGGAGAAAGCTGAGTATATTTCCTTCCCGCTGGAGAGGGAGCCAAAGTTTAGTGCCTTCTTAGACTGATGATAGACTCTCTCCCCTCCCAGATACCTTACGGAGCCCTCGTGGTTGAATTCATACACAATCCCTCCTCTCCCGGTTGAGAACTCGTACAGTTGCACGAGCCTGAGCTTTTCATGATTAACCGGAGAGTGCTCCTTCCACCCGTAATAGTCCCTATTGAAATTCTGAACGTTTATTCTCTCCCGAACATCCGTTTTGAAGATCAAGTCCAAGGTTTCTATGGCTTCAAGAAGATGATAATAATAGTCGTGGAATCTAGATCTACGGACGTCCTTCCCCAGTCCGGTCATGTTTATCAAGATTACGTTATCCCCCAGGTTTAGGCCCTCTATATTTACCCTTCCTAGAAATGCTGAGTAAAGGAGCACTCCATCAAAAAGGGCCTTTATAACGTTCCTGATTTCATTCCTGAACCCCACCTTTTCAACGTAAGAGATCTCCTGAACCAACACTTTAACGGTTTGAGGGAGGTATGCAGAGTTCGCAAATATAACGGTTAGTAACCCTTCCAAGTTCTCAAAGCCCCACTTATTGATCGTCACGAGGATAGTTGACATCTCGGGCTTAATAGGAGGAAATGATAGGGTTGCCGACTTCTTCATGCCCAGGGAGCTAACATAGAGGGGAATTATATCATCGCCGACCCCCTTTACCCTCATCTCGACTTCATCAATTATCTCGGGCAACCTCTCGAAAGGTAGCTCTTCAGGAGAAATATCAGGAATTTCAAAGTGGTCAAGAAACTTCTTGACTGAAGGAACATCCTTATTCTCGAGAAGTACCTTAAGAGCGTTTGAACGCTCATCCCAACCGTTTCCATACATGGGAAGCGAGAACACCTTCTCAAACTTTCCCTCCAGAGGGACTATGGATGGCCTTGCCCTGTAGATAATGCTGGGAAATGTGGGGAATCTCCTTCCCTCGTAATTGACGTTCTTGAGCTTGTCACCAAGCTCTTTCTTTACCTCTCTAAATGTTTCTGGATCCCCTTCTCCATCGTACCTCAAGAAGGAGTCCCAGAGCCCCTCCGTTTCTGGGACTACATCCTTGAGAATTTCGTTATAGTACTTTTCGATGGCCTCACGTGAGCTTTCGGCTTTCACTAAGACTCCGACAAGCTCCCCCTCTTTTAGCGAGATCGTGCCCCAGGCAACGTTGAATGTTAACCGAGGGGAAACATCACCAACTCTCCTGCCCACAAACTCCTCTTTCAATTCTTCCCCATATTTAGTATCCTTAACAGCCAAAACCAGTTTATCGATGAGCCTGTACCTTTCCGTGAGTATGTAGTCATAGAACCCATCGAAATCGACGATATCCTCAATCATCTCGTGGAACTCGTCATTCATTGATGACGGTCCTATGTACACACCGCGTTCAACGTACTCTTTGAAGGCCCCCAGAAGTTGGGCTTCAAGTTCACTACCTTTGGTTATTTCAATTTCCCTTGGCATGGGACATTACAACAGTCACGTGGGTTATTAGTTTTTATGTTATAGCAGGAAAAGTTTTTATTTTCAGATAATAGTATTGGAAGAATTGAAGAATGGCTAAGGTGAGAACCATTAGTGGAATACACCACGGAAGCCACTTTGATGCCGTTTTTGAGAGCGCTGAAGTTGTCCTAGAGTTTTTACAGGAAAATCTTACGGCAGAGAATTTCAGGGGAAAAATAGAATTCGATAGGAAGGGAAGATTATTTGGGAGAAGACAAACTCTACGAAATTCCCCTTAATGAGTTCATAACCGTGAGAGTTATTACGCAGAACCTTAACCTTGTCACAGAATTTCCAGTATTAAATAGAACTTTGAATTAGAATTGAAGGGCTGGCCAGAAGCCAATATATCAGGAATTAATGAAAACAGTCTCGGGGTAACGTTCTTTGCGACGGACTATATCCTCAAGAAGCCAGAGTACACCAGAGAGGACCTTAAGGCTGGACTTGGCATGATAGCATATATGGCATCAACCAACGTCAACGAAAAACATAAAGTTGGAGAAGTTGACGGGGCATCTGTAGTTTTGGACTTCAGCGAGGCAGAGCTTCTTTTCCCGGAACCTTTGTTCTTGAAGGGGCATTTATAGATGACTACTTCATAACTGGTAAGATAACGGAATTTAAAAAAATTGATGAAGGATACCTGCTCAGGATCAAGAACTATTCCCTGGGGAAGGTTATGGTCTACGTCAAGAAATCAGCCGTCGAAGGAGAAATTAAGAAGAAAAAGCCGACAAAAGTTGTCGGCTGGCTTCAAAGCCCAATTAAATAGCCCTCCAGAACGGATCCTCCTTTGCCTTTATCTGCGCTATCATCTTCAACGCTTTTATATCGGTATCCTCAAGCTCATCCCTGAGGTACCTTAACAGGGTTATTGCATCGTCCCTGCTTATATCAACGTAGAGCATCTCCCCTGGGTGTATGTGCCTCCCCACGATTGCCCCTTCAATTGCTATGGCCACAGCCTGACCCTTCCTGGCCTCCTGCAGGAACTCATCCCTGCTCTTAATTGACCTTATAGTCCCAACCTTCTGGCCGTTCTGCTTTATCAAGGTAACCCCAGGCTTTATCCTCCCCTCGATTACCTCAATTCCAACTATCGCTGGATTGCTTCTTCTGAAGACGTACCTCTCATCTGGATAAAGCCTTATCACCCCAGGGAACGTTACCTTAGCTAGTAACTCGCGCTTTCTCTTCTCCTCCTCCTGCTTTATCCAAGCCTCGTAGTCCTCTATCAGCTTATAGATGATGTTGCCGACAAATATCGGGACGTCCTTAGCCTTTGCAACTTCTAAAGCATCTTCATTAACCTTCACGTTGAAGCCTAAGACAACACCGTACTTCGGGTTCTCCTCCTTGACACTCAGTGCCTCCATGACGTCTGTCTTGCTTATATTGCCAACGTCTGCCTTCCTTATCGGAATGTTCTTCTCTTGAAGCTCTTTGCTCAAGGCCTCAAGGGAACCAAGGGTGTCGGCCTTAACTATAACCCCAACCTTGTCCGTGCTTATAACCACGCTCTGTATCTGGTTGAGTATCTCCTGCTTGGCCCTCTCCACGTCTTCGGGAGTTGGTGCCGCTATCACTGGAGAGCCAGCTAAAGCCTCCTCGAGTCCTGGGGCGGCTATCTTAACTCCAGCCGCAGCTGTTACTTCATCAACGTAGTCGAACCTGAACCTTGGGTCCCTAATCTCATCGAGAGGCTTCGGCTTGAGGAGGGCCCTTATCTTGGTGACTATTGCCTTGTCCTTTCCACCAACCACTATGGTGTCATCTTTGTGAAGGGTTCCGTCGTAGATTATCACGTCTATCGTATGCCCTAATCCGGGCTCCTCTCTAACCTCAAGGATTGTTCCTCTAGCTGGGCCCTCAACCTCTATTTTAAGCCTCTCCTCAAGGTACTTCTGGCTCAAACCTGCGATGAGCACTAAAAGCTCAGCAATTCCTATTCCGTACTTGGCCGAGATTGGAACTATAGCTAATTCCCTCGTGAAGTTCTGAACCCTGTCAAAGCGGTTAGCCTGGAAGCCCATCTCGTAGAACTTTCCTATAAGCTCCCAGAGCTTTGTTTCCAGCTCTTGAACTGCCCTCTGGTCTTGCCTCTTTATGTTCATTAGGAAGGGCTCATCCTCCTTGATTACCCAGCCCTTTATCCTATCTATCTTGTTTGCAGCTACAACAAATGGAGTTTTGTACCTCCTCAGGATTTCAATGCTCTCAATCGTTTGGGGCTGGAAGCCCTCATTTATATCCACAACAAGGACTGCAAGGTCGGCTAAACTTCCACCTCTAGCCCTCAGGCTTGTAAAGGCCTCATGTCCTGGGGTGTCTATGAACAAGAGACCGGGAAGCTTTATCTCTGCCTTCCAAAGCTTCATCAATGGCCCGGCAATCTTCTTGATTACATCAATTGGAACTTCCGTAGCTCCGATATGCTGGGTTATTCCACCCGCTTCTTTCATAGCAACGTTCGTTTTCCTAATTCTGTCAAGCATTGTCGTCTTACCGTGATCCACATGACCGAGAACCGCTATAATAGGCTGACGGATCCTCTCCATTCTTTTTCACCCCTTTTGAGGATTATCGTGCCTCACCCTATTGGGAGGAGAAGAGGAGATATAAAGTTATCCATATATGGGAATTCTCTCTCCGCAGTATGGACACTTACCATCCTTAACCTTGAACTCAACCACCCTATAGCCAATCCTCGTTATCAGTCTCTTCCCGCATTTGGGACAGTGAGTTGCCTCGAGCCTCGGATCGCCAACATTTCCAACGTAAACGAACTTTATGTTGTACTCTTTCATTGCGATCTCCCTGAGCCTTATTAGGCACTCCAGGGATGTAGGGGACTCTCTCCAGTAGTTCGCTGGATAGTATCGATTTATGTGAAGGGGGACATCTTCACCTAACTTCTCCAAGTGCATCTTGAATATCCACTCGTAGCAGGAATCGTTTGCCTTAGGAACGACGAGGTATACCATTTCAACGTGACCGCCATTGTCCAGTATGAAGCGCGCGTTCCTAAACACTTTGGAGTGATCTATAGTAGTTAGGACTTTCATCCCTGGGCAACCTTTTATGTCAATGCTAAACCCTGTAGCTCCGGCATCTAGAAGCATTTTTAGGGCTTTTAGCGTGAAGTAGCCGTTAGTGACTAAGCAGGAGTATAAGCCTCTCTTAGTTCCAAGCTCAAAAACATCAAGTAAATAATGGAAGAGAGTCGCGGGCTCGTTGAAGCTGGCACAGAGGCCTTGATCACCATGCAAGAGAGCTAGTCCAACAAGTTTTTCAGGAGGAATTAGTTCGATATCTGGAGGGCTGGAGAAGCTCAAATGGTAGTTCTGGCACCAGGGACAGTAGAAGTTGCAACCATAGCCTGAGAAGGTTAAAGCGGTAGTCCCGGGATAATAATGGAAGAAGGGCTTTATCTCTATTGGCCTGCTCTCAACCGCACTCAACTTCCCATAGCCGATGTGAACTAACTCCCCGTTAATGTTTGCGTAATTCTTGCATACTCCAACTTTACCTTCATTAAGCTTACATTTTCTTTCGCAGATCCAACACTCCATCAATGCCATACATGCAAAGTTTTGTCTCTCTAAGTATTTCATTTTTGCCGCTACAGGTGGTCCAATAACATCTTTATTTCTTGACAAATTTTAAACCAAAAGGCTTAAATTTGTACATTAATAGACAACCATGTTCAACAATGGGGGGAGGGGAATGGATCGAGAAACCGCCCAAAAATATGCAATGCTATTAGGCATAATTCCATGGGTAGCGTACGTTATTATCTCCCCGTTCTTCAACAAGCCAAGGCCCTTAATCTTAGGAATGCCTCCATTAATGTTCTGGAATACAATTTGGCTGATCATTACAAGTCTCTGCCTCTATGGGGCATATAAGCTGGAGCTAGGAGGTGGACTCCTTGAGTGAAGCGACTATTCCTGTAATCCTAATCCTCTCATGGGTGTTCATAAGCCTGATCGTTGGTGTGCTCGCAGGAATTAAGAGGAAGTTCAGTTTAGAAGGATACCTCGTTTCAGGGAGAAGCCTTGGCTTAATATTCCTTTACGTCTTGATGGCTGGAGAGATATATAGCGCATACGCATTTTTAGGAACGGGAGGATGGGCGTACTCTTATGGAATGCCAATAATGTACGCTATAGGTTACGGAGCCCTGGCGTATTCCTTCGGTTATTTCTATGCCAGATATGTATGGAAGATCGGTAAAGTTTTCAAGTGTGTAACCGAGGCCGATTATTTCGAAACAAGATACGACAGCAAGGCTCTCGCACTTTTGGTGGCGTTAATTGGAATAATATTCAACGTTCCATACCTCCAGCTCCAGTTGCAAGGACTTGGCTATATAATTCATGTGGGGTCATTGGGTAGTATTTCCCTGAAGGCTGGAATCGTCATTGGAATGGTCATAATGCTGATATATGTTTATACAAGTGGACTTAGGGGCATAGCCTGGACTAACTTCCTTCAAGCACTCCTAATGTTCATAGTAGCATGGGCCGTCTTATTTGCAGTTCCATTCATTCAGTTTGGTGGTATAGGGGAAATGTTCACAGCATTAGAAAAAGTTAAACCTGGCCACCTTGTTCTTCATCCTCCTCTTGGGATATCATGGTATGTTTCAACACTAATACTAAGCGGTCTTGGGTTCTTTATGTACCCACAGCTGTACCCCTCAATATATAGCGCTAGAGACCTGAAGACATTAAAGAGGAACTACGTTCTACTTCCACTATATTCGATATTCATGATTCCAGTAATATTAGCTGGATTCACAGTTGCGGCCCTTGGAGTCCAATTGGGAAGACCTGACGAAGCAGTGCTCAAAGCTGTAGAGCTTTCTTATCCCTCTTGGGTGCTCGGAATAGTGGGAGCCGCAGGTTTTGCTGCTGCAGCGTCTACGGCAAGTGCCATAATTCTCTCTTTGGCGGGATTACTCTCCAAGAACATATACACCATAGTTAAGCCGTCAGCTTCAGACAGAGAGCTTGTTCTAGCAAGCAGGATTTCAGTAATTTTATTCGGTCTGACGGCTATGATCCTAGCGTTATATGCCCCAGGTAGGTTAGTTGCCTTATTGCTCCTAGCGTACTCAGGAATGACTCAATTATTCCCTGGGGCAGTCCTTGGAATATTCTGGAAGAGAATGAACAAGTATGCTGCAGGAGCAGGGATAATAGCTGGACTTATAACAATAACGTACCTGAAGTTTGGTCTAAAGACTAATCCACTAGGAATTCACTTTGGACTTTGGGGATTAATGGTTAACTTCATCGTGACAATTATAGTCGCATACCTAACAAAGCCAGATCCAAACTTCGAGAAGTTTAGAGCTGCCTTTTCTTGATCTTATAATCTTTGGAGGTGAGGATATGGAATCAAAAACAATAATCGAAAAAGCAAGAGAACTCGAGGAATATATAATAAAGATGAGAAGGGAATTTCACATGTATCCTGAACTTAAATACGAAGAAGTGAGAACATCCAAAATTATTAGAGAAGAACTGGAAAAACTTGGATATAAAATAATAAGAACAGCAGAAACTGGAGTTATAGGGGTTCTTAAGAAAGGGAATGGAAAAACAGTGGCGCTAAGAGCTGACATTGATGCCTTGCCAATTCAGGAGGAAAATGACGTTCCATACAAATCGAAAATCCCAGGGAAGATGCACGCCTGTGGTCACGATGCTCATACTGCAATGCTCCTAGGGGCAGCGAGAGTTCTGAGGGAAATACCCTTTGATGGAACGATAAAACTCATATTCCAACCGGCTGAAGAAGGAGGACTTGGAGCAAAGAAGATAGTCGAAGAAGGTCATTTAGATGATGTAGATGCGATCTTCGGAATTCACGTTTGGGCAGACCTCCCAAGTGGGGTAATAGGAATAAGGCATGGAGCACTTCTGGCTTCAGCCGACGCATTTAAGGTAAGAATAGTCGGTAAGGGAGGACATGGGGCGTACCCACATCAAACAATAGACCCTATAGCTATAGCAGTGGAGTTAGTAGATGGATATTATAAGATCCCAATTAGAGAAATAGACCCTATAGAGCCTGTTGTAATTAGCGTTACCAGCATAAAGGCAGGCACAACGTTTAACGTTATTCCTGAAGAGGCAGAGATTCTAGGGACTATTAGAACATTTAATGAAAAAGTTAGGGACTTTATAGTAGAAAGAATGGAGAAAATAACAAGAGAGTACGCCGATGGTATGAGAGGCAGTGCAGAATTCACTCTAACCATGGAGCATATCCCACCAACAATAAACGATGAGAAACTAGCAAAATTCGCCAGGGAAGTCCTGTCCCCCTTAGGAGAAATAGTTGAGCCAAAACCTTCCTTAGGAGCTGAAGATTTCGCCTTTTATACCACAAAAGCGCCTGGTCTTTTTGTATTACTAGGAATTAAAAATGAGAAGAAGGGAATAATCTATCCGCATCACCATCCAAAGTTTGATGTGGACGAAGCTGTGCTATGGAAAGGTACGGCAATTTATTCACTACTTGCTATCGAATACCTAAAAAGTTAAGGGTTATTTCCTATTTTAATTTTAAAAACCTTATACCACGCTTTTGGACTGCCAATGGCTGTATTTATTGTGTAATGTTCTATAATATCAGAGCTTCTCACGAATTTTTCAATATGGTACTTTAATCTTTCAAGATTACTTTCGAAAAATCTCAATAGGACATCATACTCTCCCCCAATATAAACTGTAACCTCATAAATCCGGGGATTGTTAACAGCCGTGTTTATAAATTCATTAATTTCCTCCACCCTAACACCTTGCCTAAACTTAACCAAGACATCTGCATATTGAATATCCGCAGCCTTCAACAGAAGAAGTCCAACAATCTGAAGTAGTCCCTTTTCTTCTAGACGTTTCCTCCTGCGTCTAACAGTTGTAACTGAAATTCCCAATCTTCGTGCAATTTCACTATCACTAATCTTCCCATTTTCCCGTAAAAACATGTAAATTTTGATATCGGTCTCATCAAGAATACCCCTGAATATCCTCTTGAGGAGTTCGATCTCCACACTTTCCCTTTCAGACAAATATTCAAACATTTCATTCATATTCAAAATACTCGAATGCTATTTCCTTATAAGGTTTTGTTTTAATATCTGGAAATCCGAACTATTTATATATAACATTGTCTATATAGATTATGGGGTATATATTGGAAAGCTTTATATTTCTATGTGGTATCACTAAGAGTGGTGAATAACCATGAAGAGGGTGAACGTTAGGACTACGTATGGGATAAGGCTCATCAGCAGTGGGCTAGAGTTGCTCATACAGGGTCTCGGAGAGAAGAAGAAAAAGAAGACCAAGGCTCCGCCAGGAGAGGTTCCAAAGGAGGTAGTAATTGAGTATGAGAAGGCAAAGCCACTGATAATAACCAACAGGACGATCACTACCTACTAGAGAGCCAGTACAAAGCCTTGGCTGCCCTCTCAGGTGTTGGAAAGTTCTTTATTCCCTCTTTTTCTAGGATTTTTATGCCTTTCCTCACGAGTTCACCTGCCATGAAGTTCACTATTATCGGCTTGTCGCATTTAGCATCGATTACAGCTCTAGCAATTTCCTCGCTAGGGATGAAGATCGGCGGAACGCAGATTACGAGGATTGAATCAACGTTCTCATCTTTACATACAACCTCTATCGTCCTCCTGTACCTATCGTAGTCGGCATCGGCTATTAAGTCGATTGGGTTCTTAACGGAACATTGGGGTGGCAGAAATGTCTTTAGCTCTTCAATGGTCTTATCACTTAGCTTTGCAATTTCAAGGCCGAGCCTCTCCACCTTATCTGTGGCCAAAACTCCCGGCCCGCCCGAATTCGTAACCACTGCGACTCTCCTTCCAGCTCTTGAGTACATCTCAAAGGCCTTTGCGGCATCAAACAGCTCCTCCATCTCCTCGACTTCAATTGCTCCAGTTTGCTTAAACACGGCCTTATATATCTCGTACGAACCGGCCAGAGAACCAGTGTGACTCTGGGCAGCTCTGGCCCCGCTCTTGCTCTTTCCAGCTTTTAAGATTATTACAGGCTTCTTTGAAGTTGCGTATTTCAATGCCTCCATGAACTTCTTCCCATCCTTTACTCCCTCTATGTACAGTGCAATGACCTTCGTGTTGGGGTCGTCGGCGAAGTACCTGAGGAAGTCGCTCTCGTCCAGATCGGATGCATTCCCATAGCTAACGAACGCAGAAAAGCCCACTCCCTCCTCGTTGCCCATGGCTAACGCTGCTCCTCCAAAGGCCCCGCTCTGGCTTATTAGGGCTAGGCCCCCAGGCCTGACACGAACCTCAAACGATCCGAAGAACTTTCCATGAACTCCAAAAATCCCCGCACAATTAGGCCCTATAATCCTAATTCCAGCTTCCTTTGCAGCTTCCACGAGCTCTTTCTCAAGCTCAACATTCCCAACCTCCGAAAAGCCGGCGGAGATAACAACTGCCCCTTTAGTCAAACCTTTGAGCTCCCTAATTAACCCAGGAACGAGCTTTGCTGGGATCACTATTATTGAAACGTCAACCCCCTCATCAAGCCTCTCCCTTACTTTGAACTTCCTACCGGCGACCTCGACTTCCCCTCCCTTTGGATTGACTGGGATTATCTTGCCCTCGAACCCGCCCTCAACTACATTCCTCAGTATCTCCCTCGCTATGCTTCCTTTCCTAAACGATCCGAAGATCGCGACGCTCTTTGGATAGAAAAAGTAGTCCATTTCACCACCCCAAATTCACTCACATGAAATATTTAAAAGATTTAAAGAAGAGCCATTGCTGTCAATAGAAGGACTAGAATTAGAGGACCAGCGAGCAGAACTGCTATTGCCCCCTCATCCGTTGGCTTCTCTGGCCCTATCCTTTGAACGATTTTGAGTCCAACAGGAAATCACAAGACAAAGCCGATTACCCACTCGGGCCCAGGATAAGCATAGAGTAGCTTATACATAGCGAGTAATACTCCCAGAACTATGGAAACGAGAGTATTAAGGAGTACGCTAAGGCCCATGCAATGGAGAAAATAAAACCCACGACTATCGATGTTACTACCGCCACCATCACTACTCCTGTCACTTACCCTATAAATGCTCCTCTAACCCCACAAACCATAATAACCTCCCTACGAAAATTATTGTGATGAAAAAGTTCAAGAAAGTCGTCGTTGGTGGGACGTTTGACAGGCTACATCTCGGCCACAAGGCCCTATTAAGGAAGGCCTTTGAAGTAGGCGAGATAGTTTACGTTGGGTTAACCTCAGACGAAATGGTTAAAGAAAAACCATACGCCGAGAAAATCCTCCCCTACGAGAGAAGGCTCAAGGATCTTTTAATGTTTTTTGAAGTTAACGGCTTTAAGAACTACAGGATAATCAAGATACACAACGCAATAGGCTTCACGACAAAGATAAAGAGCCTCGAGGCCATTGTCGTAAGTGAGGAGACATATAAAGGGGCCCTTCTCGTGAACAGGGCAAGGGAGGAACTGGGCCTTAAACCATTGGAGATAGTTGTGATACCTCTAGTCAAGAGCAAACTTGGCGGGAAGATAAGCTCCTCACTGATAAGAGCAGGGCTTATTGATCCATTTGGCAACCCAATCGGTAAAAAGCAGAGAAAAGAAAAGAGACTCTAGTTTCCTGATAAATGCTTCAGTTCCAGAGGCTCTTTAAGTATGCCAAGTACCTGAGCTCCCTTAAATGCCAACCCAACTGCAAAGAGCGCTAGAGCAAACATCAACCTTGCCTCCGCTAAACCAATTCTATTAACAGCAAATCCATAGATCCCATAGAAAAATGCCATTACCAACGCAGAAACCATAGAATATAATGAAATTATAGTAGCCCTCTTTTCGCTAGGTATCCTCGTTTGTAACTCAATGCCAAAGTTAAATGAAAAGGCGGTGTTAATTATCGTCGCTATAGTCCCAAGTACTACGATGAAGATTGGATTCCTGTAAATCACTGACAACGCCGTGAGTATGGGAATGCTTACGGGAGCTATTGAATACGCAAATGCACTCCATTTCTCTTTCAGCCTTACGCCAACTAACCTCGGGATAGCTTTGACTAATGCCTCAACAAGGCCCAAAATACCCAAAGTCCCCATTATCGTTGTTTTAAGATTTTGAGCTAGGATATTACCTAGATAAGGCTCAAAGTATTGTCGAAATTGATTAATCGACATTGCTACTGTTATTGCCACGACAATTAACCAGAATATGTTTGGCTTCATTAGTTCCTTAAGTGAGTGTAGAACGTGAATATGGTATGCGACCTTGGGTTTTTTGAACTCATACTCAGGGATACTAATGGCCACTATGATCATCATGATTTCAAGTATCAGTTTTAAAATCAATGGAAGTCTAAAACCATAGTATTGAGCTAAAAAGCTTCCAATTACAACCGTTACTGCGGATAAGGGCAGAGTTATAGTCTTTATGTCTTTCATTAGTTTTCTGTACTCTCTCTCCCTACCCAAGTACTTAAGATTATCATACAACCACGCTTGAAGACTTCCACTGATAAAAGTCACGCTAATTGATGTTATTACTGAATACGCTATTAGCATTGGGAAGTTCTTTAGGAACAGAAGAATTATAGTCCCCATTGGGAAAAGTGCAAGGCCTATGAGCACACTTTTCTTTCGACTCACTTTGTCTCCGATGACACCCGTTGGGACCTCAAAGAGGAAGAAACCAATTGTTGAGATAGCAGTTGCTATTCCTATTTGGGCATAAGTTAAACCTTTTGCAAGATAGTAAATAACTATTATTCCACCAAGAAAGTTCACATTCATTAGGGCATAAAATAATTTGTATTTCTTTGTTATCTCCATTTTTAAACCTCCTCTTTGAGAGATTTAAAAATGTAAAAAAATAGATAAAAGATCAAAGATTTTGAACCCTACCAGAGACTCCTATCTGGAATTTCTATAATTTTTTCGCAAAGTATGTCTCCTATCGAGTCACATAGGTAAAGTTTTCTAATCTTTGGGACACACTTTGTCAAGGCCCTCATTTCCTCACCCCCCAAGTTTTTTATAATCGAGGTAAGTAGGATTCAGCGTGTTTTTGAGAGAGTGCGGGATAAAACAACTTGAGTACGAGATACTCTGCTAATATCTGTTCTCTTTTGAAGATACTCTTCAAACTTGTCACTATACTCATCATAAAGCTTTGAGTATAACCAGAGTCCAATTTTAAACTTTTCTTTTGCATAATAACATGATAGGGTTTGTGGGATAGTTATCTTGCCTGTGTAGATTATGTTATCATAATAGCAGAAATTATGACAATAAAACTTAAGCCAACAGGATTTACACGGTTCATGATTGAATGGCGTATATTTTTGCCCTTCAAATTTTAATAAATCTTTTAAAGAAAATGAATCTACATTACCAAGTTTAAAATTCTTAAAGGACACAAACCTTTGACATGGGTAAATATCTCCTTCCACATCTATTGCTATGCTACCAAATCCTGCACCACAATGTTGAGCTTTAATTTTTCCACTATAAATATCCGTAAGTTGCAGTACAAAATCTCCGAAGAGAATCCTATTCAGCTCCCCAAATGTCCTTACTTCGTCAATGGCGATTTTTCGGAGCTCTTTTAAATACATATCTACATGTTTCTTACTCATAGCTCCATTAGAGAGTGTAGCAAAGCCTATTGCTATTATTGGCGGATTAAACTCCTTTTTTATGTGTTTATAGACTCTATAAGCCTCTTTAACTTGGTCGGGCATGAGAGTGGCTTTTATAGATATTCCCCTAAATCTACCAAGCTCTTTAGCCCTTTTTAAAGTGTATTTGATGTTGCTTGCCACAACATCATAAGTTGGGCTACCGTCCGCTAAAGGTCTGTTTTTGTTGTGTAGTTCTCTATACCCATCGAGGCTTATGTTTATGTCAAAATTATTTTCTAATAGAAAATCAGCAATCTCCGGGGTTAATAGATAACCATTTGTAGTTATTGTAAAGACAACGTCTTTATTAAGAATATTAGCCCTCCTTTTGGCATATTTAACAACTTCCTTTATTGTCTCGAAATTTAACAAAGGCTCCCCACCAAAAAATGTGATTATCGTGACCTTATTGCTTTTTTGAAGTAATAAATCAACACTTTTCTTTGCAATTTCAAAGTTCATGAGTTTTGGTTTATAATTCCCATAAAGCCCCCTATCCGCATAGCAATAAATACAGGAAAAGTTACATGCCTGAGAAATATTAAGGCTCCCGCCCAGAATGTACAAAGGGAGCTCAATATCATCAGTTAGCTGAAGTGGGGGCAACTCATTTATATACCGAAAAAGTTCGTTAAGTTTAATTTTTTCTTCTTCAGTTAACTTGTTATTTTTCTCCTCCTTAAGCTTCTTTAGGATATCATATATTCCCTCATCTATTTCAAGAATATAACCAGACGAATCATGAATGATAAAATATTTTTTAATATTATTAATCTCGGTTCTTAGAGCTATAATGTCCAAAATTTTAATGGGCTCCATAGTTTCATCTACCTACTATCGTTACTCTTGTAATTATGTATTTTTAAGTTTTTTTATATAATTCTTGTCATTAGTATAATAATTATCGATGAATTATTAATAGTTCTTTGAGTATAATCTTAGTAATTCAATCATACGATAGTAGATGGTAGTAGGAGAATTAAAAAGACCTGACAAAATTTAAATCAGGTGATCCCGATGAGAGCTGTAATAATTGGGGCCGGTCTCGGAGGTTTATTGGCAGGAGCTTTTCTCGCTAAGAATGGGTATGAAGTCACAATCCTCGAAAAATCACCCATAATTGGAGGGAGGTTCACGAACTTACCGTACAAAGGATTTCAGCTCTCTACTGGGGCACTCCACATGGTTCCCCACGGAGAAGATGGCCCTCTAGCCTACCTGCTCAAGATCCTGGGGGCAAAGGTTGAGATAGTAAATTCTGACCCGAAGGGCAAGATTCTATGGAATGGCAGAATCATGCACTACAGGGAAGGTTGGAAGTTCCTGGGGTTTAAGGAGAAGGCGAAGGCGCTAAAACTCCTTGCGGAGATAAAGGCCAACAGGCTTCCGAAGGGAGAAGAGGCCCTTATTCCGGCAGATGAATGGATAAAAGAAAAAGTTGGAGACAATGAATTCACACTGAAATTCTTGGAGAGCTTCGTCGGCTGGGCCGACAGCGTTTCCCTGAACGAAATTCCAGCGATAGAACTGGCAAAGGAGATAAAGGCAGCATTAATGTGGGGAGGGCCCGGGCTCATTAGGGGAGGATGCAAGGCCGTAATCGATGAGCTGTCAAGGATAATAACGGAGAACAAGGGGAGGATAATAACTAGGGAGAGGGCTGTTGAGGTTGAAGAGGGAAGGGTCATCGGTGAGAGCGGTTCCGAATACCAATATGACCTTCTAATTTCAAACATCGGAATAAAGGAAACCGTAGAGCTAGTTGGAGAGGAGGAATTCCCCAGGGACTTCTTGAAAGAAGTCGATAAAATTAAACCAAGTGAGGGAGTTAAGTTCAACCTAGCGGTTCCTGGGGAACCCAGGATAGGGAACACGGTAGTCTTTACACCTCAGCTCAGCATCAACGGCTTTAATGAGCCCTCCTCCTTAGACCAATCTCTCGCAAAGGAGGGATACACGCTCATAATGGCCCACATGGCCCTCAAGGAAAGCCCTAAAAGGGCTATAAAGAAAGGATGGAATGATATTCTTGGGGTATTCCCAGATGGCGAACCATTGCTTGCTCAAGTCTACCGTGGAAACAACCCAGTCAACAGGACGAGGGCCGGAGTGCACGTCAAGTGGCCTCTTGAGAACATTTACGTCGTTGGAGACGGCTACAGGCCTATGGGAGGAATAGAGGTAGATGGAATAGCCCTGGGAGTAATGGAAGTCCTAGAGAGAATCGGGATAGGTAACTTTAAATCTTGGAAGCTCTAATTTTATCTATGCAAATCCCAAACAAGAAAGATTTCGAGACTGCAGTCGCTGTTAGAGAAACAATGAGAAAAGAGGCAGAGATCGAGCGTAGAAGAGTAAGGGAATATTCGAAGGTAGACGTTCTATTATTCTTAAGTTTACTAATCGGATTTCTCATTGCTATTCTTCTATTGGCCAGAGGGTAAGCCCTTTCTCAATGACGTTCCTCTCAAGTCTCTTGCCCTTTAGCTCAAGCACAAAAACCTCTGCAACAAGAACCTCCCCCTCAAGAAGATGACCTCCAAAGGCATTTCCCTCAGAATCACCAAGGACGACGTGAGCATGGAGGAAAGGTTTCCAGTCCTTTAGGCTAACGTTTCCTAGCAAGGAAGCAATTTCATACGTTCCCTTCAGTTCTATGATTTTGTACCTCTCATCTTCCTCTAGAAAGTAACCAACCTTAGGATTCTTCAAAGTCCCTATAGCGTTCACTATTCCCGTCTCAATTCCCTCCTTCTTCAGGAACTCGTGCATGTAGCTTACGAACTCCTCCCCTTCGGGGATTCTAAAGAGATACATCCTTCCTCCAGAGAACATGGTATCACCAAATAAAAGACTATAAAGGAGTTCATTAAACTTCTCATTGATAGCCATGCCAAGAGGAATGGGGTGGGGTAAGGGAAGAGGAAGGAGAAGAAAGATGAGGATGATAGGTTTTATACCCCAGGTTAGACACTTTTATCCAGCACTACCCCCAGTAGGACCTCCAAAGCCGCCGATAATAATGACGTACGAGGAGTTCGAAGCCCTAAGGCTAGTAGACTACGAGGGACTTACTCAGGAGGAAGCGGGAGAGAGAATGGGCGTTTCGAGGGGGACAGTATGGAGGGCCCTGAACTCGGCGAGGAAGAAAGTTGCGCAGATGCTGGTGGAGGGAAGAGAACTGATAATACTGCCACAGGGCAACGAAGTGGTGAGTGATGAAGAATGAAAAAACTAGCAATAATAGTTCTTCTCCTGTTGCTCCCCCACGTTCTCGCCTATAACGTGACGATCAAAGTATTCCCCGATGGTTATGCATTAGTTAGAATCGTGGAAAACGTGAGCATTGGAAAAAACGTTTCAATTCCACTTCCGGTTGAGGACTTCACGAACCTTTCTGTAAAGATAAATGGAAGGGAAGTTTCATTTGTCTTTACGGACAATGGAATAGCCCTTTATCCCGGGGAGTCTGGAATTCTCGAAGTTTCATACTTAACATCGGAACTGACATCAAAGAAGGGTAAAGTCTGGAGAGTTGAGCTACCCTTCAATGAAACGAAGGTGGTAATTCTCCCCCAGGATTCCGTTATAGTCGGCCTTTCCGGAATTCCTCTAAGCATAAATGGAAACTCCGTTGTCATGCCTAGGGGGGAGCAGTATATAGAGTACGTCTTCGATCACCAAGCCATGAAGACTGTAACTAAAACTGAGACTAAGATAGAAACGTTTACAACAACCGTGGTTAGAGAGGTCAATGATACAAGAAAATTGGGCTTAGCCCTACTCTCTGGGCTGTTAGTCGGTTTAGGCATAGGAATTTTTGGAAAGAGGATTAAAGTTAAGAGGATAAAGGGAATAACGCTCGAAGAACTCTCAGAAAAGTTTAACCTCAACGAGGACGAGAAGGCTGTTGTAATGTACATTGCTGATCATGGTGGTAAGGTGAGACAGGCAGATATTAGGAACGAGCTTGGTATCCCAAGAACTACTGCATGGAGGATTCTAAAAAGGCTCGAAAGTTTAAAAATAGTAAAACTAGAAAAGATAAATAATGAAACATGGGCAATTCTAAATATAGAACTCAAAAAAGAAGAATAAAAGAAAATATCAAATAGTAACAAATTCGTATTTTTTACTTCTATATGTGGTAAACATGGGAGGGAAGATGCTCCTTTGATCTTTGAGGTGATTAGGTGATGTATAAGCCGGCATTCATAACAAAATTAAAGGTTACGAAGAAAGGTAGTATATCACCCTTTCGACTTCTTGGATCCACCAAAGGCAAGGCCCAATAGTGCGAGACCCCACACGATGTAGAGGCCGGCTTGAGGTGTTCCATAATTAAAGACATAGACTGTTACTGGGAGCATTGATATTATAACGAGACCGAAGCCTGCCCTTGAGGCCAATGCCACCAAGCTACCTATTGGGGCTGCAAGGAGCAGGGTCATGAGAAGTATGAAGAAGAACATCACGAGGTCTACTTCCTCCCTATTCTTAACCTCTGAGAACATTTCCGGGATTACATCTTTTGCCGTAACCTCGTGGATTATTGAGCCTATTGTCTTTGTGAATGCGAGTATTGCAACCTCTGAGTACGTCAGCTGGTAGTTCCTTAAGCCCACTTGAACCGTGGCTATTGGAACGAAGATTAAAGCACCTATTAGGAGAATAGCTATAGCGATCCTTGCTGCCGTTCCCATGCTTCCACCCTGCATGAAGTTGGCTGGTCTAATTATTAATGTTGCATGTCTTTAGTGTACAGAATTGTGCATGATTTGAGATATAATCAGCCTTATATCTAAAATGATGAACAAAAATGTCTGGGCACCCCATACTGTATGGAGGGCCTCCCTGTCAAAAAGAGAGAAAATCACTCAAAACCCTAAAGAACTCGGTCTTTCTCCCCTTCCCAGTTATAAACCTTCAGCTCTTCAACTGTTTCCATATCAAGACCCAGCTCATTAACGTTCCTGCATTCAGCTAAGGCCCTAACAACCCTCCATCCATAACAGCTCACCCTTTCTCGAAAGTCTGTAGTACGTGTGGTGCTTGTGAACTTCAAAGGCCTTCTTGAACCTAGCCTTGCTCCTCTTTATGGCACTCCCATGATCTCGCTCTATAAGTCCAGCCTCCATGAGATCCCTTATTGCATCGTTGATTAAATCCACCGGAAGACCACTAACCTTGGCCATCATCTTTGCGTAGTCAACTCTAGCCTTCTTCAAATGCAGAAGAACGTACAGATGAACCGGCAGGAGCTTAAGGGAGGAACCTGCCAGTTCTCCTTGCATACTCCCTCCACTCCTCACCAAACATCTCCTCTAGTTCCCTCTCTTCATCCCCTATAAACCTCAGCATGGAGAGCCAGTACACAATGGGTAGACAAAGCATGAACCCACCGATGATAAGGGAGAACCCAGGAATTACCAGAAATCCCCAGATAGAGTAGATAGGATGCCTAACCTTAGAATAGCACCCAGTAGTAAGGAGTTTACGCTCCCTGTAAGCCTTGGAAACTTGAGAGTAGCATATTAACCACAGAGCCAATCCTAGGAATAGCATAATGTAACCCAACACCGGCAATCCAAACCACGCTCTAAACCTAAAATTGAAGTAAAGGGCAAGGAGCGTGTAGGGGAGAGTGAACATCGAAACCCTAGGGACTATTCCAAAGAAGCTCATGGTCCTCTCACTAGCCTGTACCTCTCATAGAGCATCTCTGCCTTCCCGTCCTTAAGGAAGAACTCAGCGTACATCTTCCTCCCGCCGGAGAGAGTGAAGGCCCTAACGTAGTCCTCCTCAACTACCTCTGGAACTAATGGAACGCTCCCCCACTCACCTTCGAGGAACAGGAAGTCTCCCCTTCTCTTTACTGTGAACTTTATCGTTCTCTTGAAGCCGTAGTAAGTTCCCTCGAACCTCTTAAGGATTTCCTCCCTCCTTATGGCCTCTATCTTGTAGGGATCCTCTCCCAGTTTCTCGGCTAGAATGTACATCCCTATCAGGGAGGGAGCATAACCAGAAGAGTTCTCCAGAACAACCACCCCCAGCTCCTCATCTCTAATGTACCCAATGAAGCTTGTGTAAGAACCTAGGGAACCGCTGTGGCCAACTAACCTTTTGCCGTAGAACCTGGGATAGATGACGAGGCCGTAGCCATAAGCTTCTCCTCCGAACATCTGCCAGGGCACCTCTATATGCTCCTTCTCCATCAGCTTAAGATATTCTTCGCCTACTGGCCCCTCAAGGGTAATGTACATCCTCAGATACTTCACGAGATCCTCTACACAGCTTATCAATCCGCCATCGGAGGTTATCCCATACGGGAAGGGCTTTGGAACGAGCCTTCCCTCTTGGAGGATGTACCCTGTGGCAAAGTCCTCATCTCTTGGCTTAAAGTCAGTCCTCTCCATCTTCAGCGGTTCAAGGATCTCTTTCCTCACGAATTCCTCGTAGCTAACCCCAGAAGCCTTCTCGATTATAAGGCCCAAGAGGACATAGCCCGTGTTTGAGTAGAAGAACCTCTCCCCCGGCTTTGCGACGGCCCAGCTCTCCATGTCCTTTATGAAAGGCACCAGATCCTGGGGCTTCGCCATCGGTAGCCAGCTCTCCTTAGAGCCGAAGAAACCGTCAATGAAAGCTTCCGCATATCCAAGGGATGGAATTCCAGAGGAGTGCGTGAGGAGGTGGTGTATTCTAACGGGCTCTCCGAAGGGCTTGAGCTCTATCCCTAGAATACTCTCAACTTCAGCGTTTAAGTCGAGCTTTCCCTCCTCGACAAGCTTCATTATGGCTAGTGCAGTGAAGCTCTTGGTCACCGAGGCTATTCCATAGAGTGTTCTCTCCGTTGCTGGAAGGGCTTTCTCTACGTTCCTAAAGCCGATTCCCCTCATCTCGACTTTCTCCCCCTCTATTACCCCATAGCTTATTCCTGGGATCTTATTCTCTTTCATTTTCTCGACTATGAACTCCTCCATAGGGGATCACCTAATTGAAGTAAGTTTATTGACTATTTAATATTTCGATGATCATTTGGACGCTATGACAACTGTTGCAGGAAACGTTAATTCTTGGTTTGAGAACTTATTGTGTGGCTAGGTGTAAGATCTGCGGTAAAGAAAGTGAAGAGATTAGCGAGAGCATTGGAGTGTGCGTCGACTGCCTAAGGAAAGGCCACCTTGAATTCTCCTTAAAGTCCCACAAGGGATTCAGGGAAAGGATAGGTCTCCCTGCAAAGCCGCCCAAAGGGGGAGTTAAGTGTAGCATCTGCGTGAATGAATGCAAAATAAGTGATGTTGGATACTGTAGGGTGTGGATAAACTCCAACGGCCTGAGGCCAAAATACGGGTTTGACAAGGCGGAGCTCTTCTACTACCTTGATCCTCATCCAACTAACTGCGTTGCAGAGCCCGTGTGCCCAGAGAGAAATCATGTTGGATTCTATAATCTCGCGGTATTCTTCTACGCCTGCAACCTCGACTGCCTCTTCTGCCAGAACATAGAGCACAAAACCTCCCACGGGCCGGTAGTGCCTATAAATGAGCTCGTTAAAGTCGCTCTAGACAGGAGAATAACCTGCGTGTGCTTCTTCGGCGGCGATCCCGCTCCTTACTCACCCTTCGCCATAAGACTCTCTAGGGAAATACTGAGAAGAAGGAGGATAAGGATCTGCTGGGAAACTAACGGCCTTGAGAACCCAAGAATCATGAGGAAAATTGCTAAAATAAGCAGAGAAAGTGAGGGGATAGTTAAGATAGACTGGAAGGCCTACACTCCAGAGGTTTATGAAGCTTTAACCGGTGTTAACGGTGAAAAGGCTATTGAAAGGATAAAGGAGAATGTTAGGATAGTTAAAGAGGAAGGTGCGGAGCTCGTTGTTAGTACTTTAGTTGTTCCCCATTATATTGACGAAGTTGAAGTAGGAGGTATAGTGGATTACATAGCCTCGGTAGACAGAAACATTCCATACATTCTCTTGGCTTTCCACCCGGAGCATCTAATGAAAGACATTCCAACTACAAGCTATGAACAGATGGAGAAGCTCGTGAGAATCGCAAAGAAAAAATTGAAAAGGGTCTTCGTTGGCAATCCTTGGCTACTTCACTTTAAACAGAACCCACAGCGCTAGCAGGAGGCTTGGACCCAGGAGGAAGAGCGGAGGGACTATACTGTTAGTGTAGCTCCACAGCGCGTAGAAGTTTAGGGCAAAACCCGCCAATGCTAGCCCTATTACCGTGGTTTTGTTATTCTTTTTCTTCCTTATATCCATCGAAACTGCCTCAACGAGCATAAATCCAACGATACCATATATTATAGCCCCGATAAACGCTGCCAGTCTCTGATCCAGTGTCGTTGCAAATGCTGCAATGTACAGCATTAGGAGGGCTCCACCCGTGAAGAATATCATTCCCAATATCTCAAGCATTGATGAACACCAAGATTTACATCCCTGTAAAACTTTATAAAATATTTTCTCTGGATGTAGTAGTACGCAACCGCACTTAAGCAGTTGAATTTTATCAATATATTTTAATAGAGCAGAGAATTTTGTCACTTATTCAATTTCTCGAACAGAGCATAGAAAAACCCTATGGTATCGTGCCTATGAGGCCATGCTCTCATTGTTCCCTCCAAGAAGCCTGGATCATAGGGCCCTTTCAGTTTGACCAATCTGAATTCTTTGTAATTCTCCAGGAACCACTTCACGTTTTCCTCGTCTTCTTCCATGAATATGCTACATGTTGTGTATAGGATCTTTCCCCCAGGTTTCACGAGCCTAGCGGCGCTCTCCAAGAGTTCTCTCTGAAGTTTTGCCATCTCCTCTATTTTGCTCTCTCTTAATCTCCACCTTAATTCAGGGTTTTTTCCTATGGTTCCCGAGGAAGTGCATGGGGCATCCAACAGGACTTTATCGGCCACTTCTTCCCCAACTATTTCTGGAGCCTTCCTGGCATCTTTTATTATAGGCTTCACGATTTTAATTCCCATTCTACTTACGAAGTCCTTAAGCCTCTTCATCCTAGCCTTATCGATGTCAAATGCATAGATCTTGCCCTTATTCTGCATCAATTCTGCCATGTGTGTAGTTTTTCCACCCGGAGCTGCTGCAAGATCGACGACGACTTCTCCGGGCTGGGGATTCAGTACTAAGGATGCCACAGCTGAGGCTTCTTCCTGCACTATTATTTTCCCTTTCCTAAAGAGATCACTAGAATCGAAGTCGTAGGGCCCTTTGATTTTTATTATAGTTGGAGCCCTGTCGCTCCTCTGAACTTCAACCCCTTCCTCTCTAAATTTTTCGATTACGTCCTCAACGTTGGCCTTGAGCGTGTTAACCCTCACGCTTATCCATTCATGTCTCCTGTTAACGGCCCTAAAGAATTCCTCGGTTTCCTCACCCAGGATAGCCTTAACCCTCTCTATGAGCCAAGCTGGAGCTAGATACTCCCACTCCAGCCTTTCAAGCTCCGTTGTTGGATTTGGCTTATATTCCAAAATTTTGTCCATCAGATCCCAGTAGTACATGCCAACGTAGGGGTGGGTTCTTGCCGAGATGAAGTCCGATGCCTTCCAACGCAGGTTTTTGAGTGTGTTTGAGTTTGGATCATGGAACAGGACTATATCGAAAGCTACTCTCAAAGCTGCCCTCAACCAAGGATCAAGAATTAAGGGGTTTACGCCTACTACATCTTGAATCGCCTTGTCTATCAACCCCTGCTTCTTCATTATATCGTAGAATATCATCGTCAAAACCCTGTTGAGCCATGCCTCTTTTATCTCGTGCTTCTTGAATGCTTCCCTCTTTGCGTATTGGCTTGGTTTTATTATCTCTCCCAGTCTAACGGCTTCTATTATTGCCCTGATACCTCTGGGGGGTATTGATAGTTTCTTCTCTTCTCTGGTCTCCATCGTAATCGAATTCTTTTTCCCTCTTTTAAATTCAACGTTATCTTAGTCTATAGTAAAAATTCGGGCTTTTTTACGTTTAGTGAAAGTATAAAATCGATATTTTTTACTATCTTAGTAAATCTAAATATACAATTAATTAAAGTATGTTAAAATTTCATATAGAAAATAATATAAAAGTCTGCAAATTTATCATTATTTTTACTATTTTAGCAAGTAAAATTCTCAAGTCTCAATCTAAAACAGCAACCAAGGATATATAAAAAATAATTCAAGGATCCAAGAAAAGGAGTTACAGGCCTTTTTTCTCCATTTCCTCTACATACCTAACTACATTCATCACAATCTCCCTTGCCTTGCCTATGTAGTTCTCTGGCTTTAAGCTCTCTACGTCTTCTTGGGTCAGATACTTCATAGCCTCTTTGCTTTCTCTTACGACCTCTAAGAGATCCCTGTTCTCCCTAAAAGCCTTCATGGCTAACTGCCTCACTAACTCGTGGGCCTCTTGCCTCCCCATCCCCTTCTCTGCAAGCTTGAGCATTAAAGGTTCGGCCATTATCAGGTTCTTCGTGAGGTATAGATTCCTCTTTATGTTCTCTGGGAAGAACTCCAGTCCTCTGAGAACCTTCTTCATAACTTTAAGCATCTCATCTAGGAGAACGAAGCTCTCCGGCAGAATCACTCTCTCCACTGAAGAGTTCGTGAGGTCTCTCTCGTGCCACAGCGGGTTGTTAAGTAAAGCCGGAATTACATTTGAGTAGAGAACCCTTGCTAGACCGCAGACCTTTTCAGTCCTTATCGGGTTCCTCTTGTGGGGCATTGTCGATGAACCAACCTGCTTCTTTCCAAATGGCTCACTAACTTCGAGTATTTCTGTCCTCTGAAGGTTTCTGATTTCAAGGCCTATTTTGTCTAAGGTTGAAGCAACTAGCGCGAGGAAGAACATCAGCTCAGCATAGACATCTCTCTGAACTATTTGATTTGTAATTCTCGCCGGCTTGAGGCCGAGGTCTTCCATTACAAGTCTCTCAATTTCAAAGGCCTTCTCTCCAAAAGAAGCAGCAGTTCCAACGGCCCCCCTCATTTTTCCAACCAGAACCCTCTCCTTGAGTTGGTGCAGTCTTTCTATGTGCCTCTGTATCTCGTCAAGCCACAGGGCAAACTTCATTCCGTAGGTTGTGGGAACAGCGTGCTGACCGTGGGTTCTCCCTATGCACACCGTATCAATGTGCTTTAGAGCAAGATCCTTTAGTATTGACCTCAGCTCCTTCAAATCTTTCTCAACTATCTCAAGGCTTTCCTTTATTAGCAGGGCGTTGGCAGTGTCGATTATATCGTTTGATGTAGCTCCTAAGTGGACGTACTTTCCATGCTCACCACAGACTTCGCTTAAAGCCTTGACGACGGCCATTATATCGTGGTGTATCTCAGCTTCAATCTCCTTTACCCTCTCGAGCTTTACCCACTTCGTGTTTGCCCTCTCCGATATGACCTTTGCACTTTCTTCAGGGATGTTCCCGAGCTTTGCGTGAGCCCTAGCTAATGCGGCCTCAACATCGAGGAGTTTCTGAAGCTTATTTTCCTCATCCCATATCCTCCTCATTTCCTCGCTACCGTACCTATAATCTATGGGATGAACGGCCATTACATCACCAAATACCTGTAAAAGTGGAGGGTTTTAATGTTTACCCTTTAACATATTCGTGGTAAAATTGGATCATTGTGAGGAACTCGGCACCCAAGGATTTGTAAAACTTTATTATTCTGGCTAGCATTTTGAGCGCATGCTCCCCCGTTCCAAACCAGCAGTCTATTCTATAGTGTTTGGGCATTCTCACGAATTCCCATGGGTGGAACATGTAAACGATAACACTTCCCCTCCCATGAACCCTCTTTTGTATTCTCCATGGCAACCGGGAGATTATTGAGCTGACGTTTACGGGAACCTCCAAGACTTCTCCAATGAACCTTATCCCTGGGGATCCTTTGTACGTTGCCTTTGAGGAATCAACTTTGATTCCAAGCTCGGCAAGAATATCGTAATACTCATTCGGGAACTGAAGGTTGGGGGCTCTAAAGGAGGCAACTCGCCCCAGTATCTTCAAAGCCTCCTCTATCCTTTTTCTGGTAACTTCTTTTGACAGCTTATCGAACCTTTCATGGTAAAGTCCATGGCATCCTACTTCATGCCCATCCTCCCTTATCTTGTCTAGGATCTCCGGAAAAGTCCTTGCTATCTCTCCCGTGAAGAAGAACGTTGCCTGAACGTCATGTTCTTTAAGAACGTCAAGGACCCTTGGCAGTCCTTCTCTAACTCCAAAGGTCGTGGAAAAGAAGGGGGGACAATCCTGTTCGACATCAAAAGTTAGTATTATCTTCACCGTCTAGAACCTCCCTGTATGTTTTTAGCGTTCTCTTTGCAATGACCTTCCAAGAATATACGGCTTCAGCCCTTATTCTTCCGAGCCTTCCAAGTTTTTTTGCTATCTCTTGGTTTGATAGGACGGTGTTTATTGCCTCGGCTAGTTCTGATGGGTTTTTTGGTTTTACTAGTATTCCGCACCCGTCTATGATCTCGGGAATTCCACCTACTGATGTTCCTATAACAGGTGTTCCGCTTGCCATGGCTTCTATGAGAACTATTCCAAATGCTTCACTAAGGGAAGGCAGAACAAAAACGTCAACAGCCTTGTATAGGTAAACCAGGTCAGAATAACTAACCTTTCCCAAGAATCTTGCCTGAATTTTTAGCTCTCTGGCTTTCCTTTCTAGTAGTGGCCTTAAGCCCCCATCCCCTGCAATTATTAGTTTGCCTTCAACATTTCTCATTGCTGAAATTAGATAAGAAACACCCTTCCTGGGCTCTAGCCTTCCTACGTAGAGGACTGTGTTCTCGGTGTCTATTCCAAATTTCCTCTCAATGACGTCCCTTGCGGTTTCTCTATCTTTGGGGTTAAACACTTCGGTATCAACTCCATTTGGTATTACTTCCACTGGAACTGGCGTAAATCGCTTAATGAACTCTTTTGCAGCTTTGCTGACCGCTATAACCCTGTGCGGAAAAGAAAGGTACCTCCGAAAATATGACCATGTAGCCCTAGCTAGGGCCTTCAAGACCTTTGAGTTTTCTAAGTCTATGCTGTGATTAGTTACGAGCGATGCTTTCCCCAGGGTTTTGGCCGCTGCGGCGGCCTTTAAGGAGAGGGGTGTGAAGGAATGTTGTCCATGAACTATATCATAATCATTTAGGTATTCAAACAATACTTCATAGCCCTGGGAGAAGACTGTCCAGTTTATGTTCAAATTATTGTGCACAACACCCGGAACTTTTACAAGGTCTATTCCAAGTTCCTTGAGCTCTCTTTCCCTTCCAGTTTTGACGTTATTCGTTACTATTGAGACCTCATGACCAAGCTTTCTAAGGGAGATAGCCAGGTTATGCATATGAACGGCAACACCACCAATTTTTGGAAAGTACCAGTCCGAAACTAGCGCGATTTTAAGGCTTTCCATAAACTTGAGCCTCCCTCTAGGATTGTGATTATACCTCCGCCAATTGTTCCCAGGCCGTAGGATATAAACCTCTCGATTGCAACGAATTTCAAGGCAGCGCTTACTGGAACACCAAGAAAGACTAGAAATCCTATTAATCCTCCCTCAACTATCCCTATCCCTCCTGGGGTTATGGCAAGGAGACTCAGTATCAAGCCGGCCAGCGATATTAGTACTGCTATTTTAATCGAGAAGGGAATTGAAAGGGCCATTGATATTAGCTTTATCCTTAGAACATCTAAAACCCAAACAACTGAACTCGTCGTTATTCCCACAATATTTGCTCTCACATCTTTCTTTAGTCGCTTAACATCAATATTCATCGCCCTGTTAAGAAACCTAGATGCTACTTCAACTATTTTCTCCAGATTAAGCCATGCTAATGGCACTAGAATTGAGAGGATATAGATTAGAACTTTAATCTTCGGGAACTTCAGTGCAAGGTAGTTCATTGAAACTACAAACATGCCAAAAACTGGTACGAATTCTAAGATTCTCTCATATATTATCGACATTATTGAAGCATCCAATGGAATTCCATGCTTCATTTTTAGAAGGAACGCTCTAGCAATTTCACCGCCGCTTCTGCTTGTAGGGGTTATGTTGTTAAAGAATTGACCAACGAAAACCCCTTTCACACATTCTAAAAGTTCCACATCGTATCCTAAGCTCTTTAGAACGAACTTCCACCTAACCCCAAAGAGGAACGTGCTTATCAAATACGTTGTTACTGCCAGTGATAGGAATATCATAAACTTAACATGTTGTTCATTGAGGATAACTAATTTCCATCCGATTAACATACGGATTCTAGTTAGGAGGAGCACTTATAAATCTTAAGCCACAACTTGAAGAGGGCAATGATGAAGCCTTCCGCACCTGAAGGATGAAGAGTGGACGGCTTCCTGAGCCCGTACATTCCGAAGAACCAATCACTGGCGAAAGTCTTATAAAATGGGTGTTGGTGAGTAAATAACGGTTTGTGCGGTGGTAGTCTAGCCTGGCCTAGGACGCCACCCTGCCAAGGTGGAGACCCGGGTTCAAATCCCGGCCACCGCACCACAACATTTTTTGTTAGGAATCCTAAGTATAAGGGGGATAGGAATGTTCTTTGATAGGGAGAAAGAGCTCTCATACTTAAGGAGCTTACTAAACTCTGAACCAAATCAGCTACTCTTCATTTATGGGCCCATAAACTCGGGAAAAACTACTTTACTCTTAAGATTCCTCGAATCCCTGGGAGAGGAAGGGGTTGGAATTTATGTTAACCTCAGATCAAGGCCTATATTAAGATTTGATGATTTCAAAGATCTACTTTTTTCACTCACGAAGTCAAAAGATGTGTTGTCCATTGTGTTAGCTTCCATGGAAGTTGTCTTTGGGATTCCAGTTCCGAAGAAAATCTGGGAAACAATTGAAAGTCCTAGAGATGCCTTTGAGTATATAACAGACCTCTTGAACAAATTAAGAAAAAAAGGTAGATTACCCATAATAGTCTTTGATGAGCTCCAGGTGCTGAAGGATTTAAGGGTTAATGGACCACTGATATATGAGCTGTTCAACTTCTTCATCCACCTAACTAAAGAACTTCATCTTGCCCATGTGATAGTTTCAACTTCAGATGGTCTTTTCCTTAGTAATGTCTATACCAATGCCTCCCTCTACGGAAGGGCGAAGTACTTCTTAGTTGATGACTTCGATGATGAAACTGCCCTGGCGTTTCTCCTCAGCAATGGGCTAACAGAGAAGGAGGCACAAATCGCCGTTGAATACTTCGGAGGAAAGCCCGTTTATTTAGTTGAAACAATTAATGAGAGGAGAGCAGGAAGGAGCGTAGAAGAGTATTGCAGAGAACAATTCATGGTGAGACTACACCAGATGAAACCATTAGTTAAAAAGTTAAAAGATCCCTCCATATTAATTGACATCAGCGAAAGGGAGGTTTTGGAATATGATGAATTGACCGAAGATATTTCCATGCTCGCTAGGGAAAATGTGGTTTTCATAGATCCTGTTAGAGGGGTTATAAGGCCCCAGGGAAGGCTCGAGCTGAATGTCATTAGGTTTATAAGTAAGAATCTTTAGGTAACCCTGGGACGCCCCGGTGGCCTAGCCTGGATAGGGCGCGAGGCTGCGGACCTCGAGGTCCGGGGTTCAAATCCCCGCCGGGGCGCCATTCTTTCTATCAATGTTAAAAGAGGCAAAGCGAAACAAGTTCTCGTTATGGGCAAAAGAGAATATCCATAGTAAATGTGGTAGAAGACAATTACGATTCTAGTTAGGGCTTTGTGAAGGATAACACGGGAGATACTCTCATGGCATGCTGCTACAGCTACTTCCCAAGTAGCGAGAAAAAAGTCCTCGCCTATGGAGAAGTAGTAAAGAAATTAAAAAGGGCATTTTTATCCAACTATTGCAATAGCCCTAACGGGGCTTCCAGATCCGTCCTTTATCTTTAGCGGCAATCCAATAAAAAGGAATTCCTTTCCTATCAGCTTTTCAAGATTCACTAAGTTTTCATATATTGGAATTCCAGCAGAGAGAAGTATCTTATGAACCTCGTGGCTACCTATACTAGCATTGTCGGTACCAACAGCCTTGATATTACTTTTGACTAACTTTTCAGCTGCTTCCCTAGAGAGCTCTCTTCCTCCGGTAAGTAATAGAACCACCTTATTTTCTATATCAGATGGGATCTCATGAGGTCCTATATTCCCGTCACCATCCCGTACATCAATTGCAATCCCAATACCAATGAATTTCTCAAGAGCAACCCTGTCTATTGTCTCCCCTCCTTCGATGAAGTGGGCTGGAGCATCTACATGGGTTCCTGAGTGTTCTCCCATCTTTATCATGTTCATATAGAAGCCATTATCTCCAATTTTAGCCCATGGGGTGACCTCGACTTCCGGATCGCCAGGGAAAGTTGGAGTGTCTTTTCCAAGCCACATGGTTAAGTCAACTATCCCCATACATTAGTTGTTCCACACCTAGATTTATAAGGATGATGGATTCATAAATTGTTTTTAGCATAAAAATCTAGGGGATCAATTTAGTTCCCATCATAATTTTAAACTGATAATCAAGAACTGAAAAAGGTGATAGTATGAACTGCACGAAAGATTACTGTGTTAAGGACATAGAGCTCGCCCCTGAAGGCTGGAAAAAAATTGATTGGGTCTCGAGGTTCATGCCCGTTCTCCAGCTTATAAGAAAGGACTTCGAGAAAAGGAAGCCATTCAAAGGAGTTAGGATTGCAGCAACTCTTCACCTCGAGATGAAGACTGCTTTCTTATTGTTAACGCTGAAAGCTGGAGGTGCAGAAGTCTCAGCTACAGCCAGTAATCCCCTAAGCACACAGGATGACGTTGTTGCTGCATTAGCAGAGGCAGGGGTTAAAGTTTACGCAATAAGAGGGGAAAGTAGAGAGGAATATTATGAGAATATGCACAGAGCCTTGGACATCAGGCCAAACATCATCATAGATGATGGAGCAGACATGATAAGCTTAGTCCACAGGGAAAGGACGGAGCTGATAGATGAAATCTGGGGAGCTAGCGAGGAAACAACTACTGGAGTGATAAGGCTGAGGGCGATGGAGAGAGATGGCGTGCTAAGGTTCCCAATTATTGCAGTGAACGATTCCTACACTAAGTATCTTTTTGACAATCGCTATGGAACCGGACAGTCTACTTGGGACGGGATAATAAGAACCACTAACCTTTTAGTTGCCGGAAAAAACGTCGTTGTCGTTGGTTATGGTTGGTGCGGCAGGGGAATTGCCATGAGGGCGAGGGGCCTTGGTGCAACTGTGATAGTAGTCGAAGTTGATCCGATTAGGGCATTAGAAGCTAGAATGGACGGATTTTTTGTTATGGACATGAAAGAAGCAGCAAAGATTGGGGATATATTCATAACGGCGACTGGGAACATAAAGTGCATCCGCAGGGAGCACTTTGAGCTGATGAAGGATGGAGCCATAATGGCCAACGCGGGCCACTTCGACGTGGAGATATGGAAGCCTGACCTCGAGGAATTGGCCGTTGAGATTAGCAATCCAAGGCCGAACATAACAGAATACAAGCTTAAAGATGGGAGAAGGCTTTACCTCCTCGCCGAAGGAAGGCTTGTCAATCTTGTCGCTGCTGACGGCCATCCTGCGGAAATTATGGACATGAGCTTTGCCTTGCAGGCTAAAGCGGCCGAGTATATAAAGGAGAACCACGAAAGGCTGGAGCCAAGGGTTTATGTTCTCCCCAGGGAGATAGACGAGATGGTAGCTAGGATAAAGCTCGAATCCATGGGGATAAAGATAGAAGAACTTACTGAAGAACAAAAGAAATATCTAGAGAGCTGGGAGCACGGGACTTAACCTCTCCTTCTTACTCCTTATGTGCTATTGCCTCAATCTCTATTAAAACATCCTTAGGGAGCCTTGCAACTTCTACAGCAACTCTTGCAGGTCTAGATTCCCCAAAGTACTCCGCATAAACTTCATTCATTGCTGCAAAGTCATCCATGTTCTTTAAATAGACAGTGACTTTCACTACATCATTTAAAGTATAGCCAGCGGCCTCAAGTATCGCCTTTATGTTTTCAAGAACTCTCCTCGTCTGCTCCTTTATATCTCCCTTCACTAGCTCTCCAGTCTCAGGGTCAATTGGTATCTGTCCCGCAATGAAGAGAAAGTTTCCGGCTTTTATTGCTTGGCTGTAGGGGCCAATTGGTTTTGGGGCCTTCTCAGTAAAAACTACCTCCCTCATGAGAACCACCAAATGTATTTTATAGGAGGAAAATAAAAATGTTTAGACATAGTAGTACTCTCCCTTCTCCTTCTGCTCTCTGTCCTTTACCGAGCCCTCCTTGTTTGCCCTTGGCCTTCCGGTGTCTGGATCTCTCCTGAAAGTTATTCCTACCGAAGCAAGGAACCTATTCATTCCTTCCCTCATTCTCATTGGTGGTAGGGCTTTTCCATATTTCCCCGGCTCTCCTTCAAAGACCATTAGCCTGTCGCTGACGTAGTCTATCATGAGAACGTCATGTTCAACCACTAAAGCCGTTTTCTCGTTCTTCTCCATTAGATGCCTTATGGCCCTAGAAACGGCAAGTCTCTGCTCGACGTCAAGGTAAGCTGAGGGCTCATCTAGAAGGTAAATGTCCGCATCCCTGAGAAGGGTTGCAGCTATAGCAACCCTCTGCAACTCACCACCCGAGAGCTCATTCACTTCCCTATCGTATAGATCCGGGATCCCTAATGGTTTAAGGAGCTCAGTCTTGTAGAAGTTACTGTTGAGCTTTGAGGAGTCTATCTTGCTCAAAAGCTCATATACAGTTCCTTCGTATTCGGCTTTGATGTACTGGGGCTTGTAGGCTACAGTCAAATCCCACTCTATTTTACCTTCTGTCGGTTCTTCAACTCCAGCAAGTATCTTTACAAAAGTTGTTTTCCCTATACCGTTCGGCCCAACTATTCCTATAACCTCTCCCTTCCTTATCTCACCGGGCTCAACTTCAAGCCTGAAGCTGCCATAATCTTTTACAAGCCTTGGATACTCAACTAGGACTTCCCTCTCAATCTCAACCCTCTCGCTTGTCTTAGTGAACTTTATCTCGTAAGGCCTGAATCTAACGTTCTCGTCCTTCAGGTACCCTCTGAGGAACTCGTTAATTCCGTTCCTCGTGCCCTTTGGCTGAGAGAATATTCCATAAACTCCGGGTTCACCGTAAACTACGTGGATTATATCACTTAGGTAGTCAAGAACTGCCAGATCGTGCTCAACTACCAAGACGGATTTTCCATTATCTGCTAACTTCCTTATGGCTCTCGCAACGTTCAACCTCTGCCTTATGTCAAGATAGCTTGAAGGTTCATCGAAGAAGTAAAAGTGAGCGTTCCTTAACAGGGCAGCAGCAATCGCCACCCTCTGCAACTCACCACCTGACAAATGCTGTATATCCCTGTCAAGAACGTTCTCTAATTCTAAGACCCTAACGACCTCATCAAACTTACCGGTTTCATCTGCCTTCTTCAACAGATCCCTGACTTTTCCCTTAACGGCTTTTGGTATTAAATCCACATACTGAGGCTTAACGACGGGTTTTATCTCGCCATTCTTAAGCCTCTCAAAGTAGTTCTGCAACTCATTGCCTCTGAATGCCTTAATAACTCCCTCCCAGCTGTCATTATCTCCGCAGAGGTTGGGGATGAGTTGCCCAGCAAGTATCTTCACTGCGGTAGTTTTTCCAGTTCCGTTTGGCCCGACTATTCCAACGACCATACCGTCCTTGACCACGGGTAGCCTGTATAGGACGAAGGCATTGATCCCGTAGCGGTGGACACAGTTCTCTTCAAGTTGCTCCGGCAGATTCACTATGCTTATTGCGTTGAAGGGACACTTGTGGACACATATTCCACAGCCCGTACAGCTCGTCTCTTGGATTATAGGCTTGTAGTTCTCCTCATCTATTATTATTGCCTCCCCACCCATCCTGTTCACAGGACAGACCCTCTCGCATAGGAAGTGACCGCACTTATCGGGGTTACACTTATCATAATCGATGACCGCAATTCTCACTTTCCATCCCCCTGGGCTTTTTCTAATGTTGATTTAAAAAGATCATCCAAAATTCGACATTCGTTTAAAGAGAATACAGCAATTGCTATAATGGAATTTGAGGGAATGTAGGAGTGCATACATTGTTTCATGGCGATAAAAATGCTTTTAAGCAACTTTACAAATATCAACCCAGACTCTCCGGGGGTATGCTCATGAGCATGGAAGAGAAAGTTAAGGAGCTCTACGAGAAAAGGAAGAAGATAATGCAGATGGGGGGAGAGGAGGCTATAAAGAAGCAACACGATAAGGGCAAGCTCACTGCTAGGGAAAGGATTGAACTTCTACTTGACCCAGGAAGCTTCGTTGAGATTGGAATGTTCGTTAAGCACAGGGCAACTGAGTTCGGTATGGACAAGAGAGATCTCCCGGCAGATGGTGTCATTACTGGCTACGGAACGGTAGATGGAAGGTTGGTGTTCGTTTATGCCCAGGACTTCACGGTAATGGGGGGATCCCTAGGAGAAATGCACGCTATGAAGATCAAGAGAATTATGGAACTAGCCTTGGAGGCAGGGGCACCAGTAATAGGTCTCAATGACTCCGGAGGAGCCAGAATACAAGAAGGAGTCGATTCCCTAAAGGGGTATGGTGAGATATTCAAGATGAACACAATTTTAAGCGGAGTCGTTCCCCAGATTACTGCAATCATGGGACCTTGTGCTGGTGGTGCAGTTTACAGCCCAGCCATAGGTGATTTCATTCTAATGGTCGACAACCCTGCAACCTTCATGTTCATCACTGGTCCTCAGGTTGTCAAGGCCGTAACTGGAGTTGAGGTTACTCCCGTTCAGTTAGGTGGAGCAATGGTTCATGCTCAGAAGAGCGGGCAGGCCCATCTCATCGGAAAGAGCGATGAAGAGGTAATCGCGCTAATAAAGAGGTTGCTGAGCTATTTACCATCAAACAACATGGAAAAGCCGCCCAGGATCAAGCCAAAGGACGATCCCTTTAGGAGAACTCCTGAATTATATGAAGTAGTTCCAGATGATCCAAACAAGGGTTACGATGTTAGACAGGTAATTTACTCAATTGTAGATAGAGATGAGAACGGTAACCCAGACTTCCTTGAGCTACAGCCCTACTTTGCACCTAATGCGGTAATAGGCTTCGGAAGAATAAATGGGCAGACAGTGGGGATAGTAGCAAACAACCCAATACACTTGGCGGGAGTTCTTGACATAGACTCAAGCGATAAGATCGCGAGATTCGTGAGGTTCTGTGATGCGTTCAACATTCCAATCGTAACATTTGTAGATGTCCCAGGCTACCTCCCCGGAGTTGACCAAGAGAGCAGGGGAATAATTAGGCACGGTGCAAAGGTTCTCTATGCATATGCTGAGGCGACGGTTCCGATGGTTACGATAATCCTGAGAAAGGCCTATGGTGGAGCGTACCTTGCGATGGGATCAAAGCACCTTGGGGCTGACTTCGTATTCGCGTGGCCGACAGCTGAGATAGCAGTCATGGGGCCAGAGGGCGCTGCAAACATTATCTTCAGGAAGGAGATTGCAAAGGCCGAGAATCCTGAAGAGTTCAGGAAGCAGAAGATTCAAGAGTACAGGGAGAAGTTCGCCAACCCATATGTAGCTGCCTCAAGAGGGTACATTGATGACGTGATTGATCCGGCTGAAACTAGAGCTAAGATAGTTATGGCATTAGAGGCCCTGGAGAACAAGAGGGTTAAGTTACCTCCAAAGAAGCACGGCAACATTCCGCTCTGAGGTGGGAGCATGATCTCCATGGCGGAGTTCCTTGAGGGGTTATACATTACCGTCCTAGGCGTTACGGTGGTCTTTGCAGTCCTCTCAATTCTTGCTATTGTAATGTACGGGATAGGCTGGAGTGAAAAAAGGCTAGTTGAAAAGGAGAAGCCCAAGAATATAGAGGAAAAACCTGCTGAGAAGAGAGAAGAAGTTAAAGAAGAAAAGGGTTTGGACGAGAAGAAGATTGCAATAATAACCGCAGCAATAATGGCTTATCTAAGCCAGAAGAGACCGAAGGAGGTTCCTATTAAAAGAAAACCCTCTCAGAACTGGTGGTTGTCCGGATTAACTACGTATGTTGAAGAAGTTGAGAATTTCAACTATGAAATCGGGAAGTGGTGAGGATGAAAGTTAAGGTGGTAATTAACGGAGAGGAGTATGAGGTAGAAGTGGAAGAGATAATGCCGGGGAAGTTTAGGGTCATCCTGGGAGGGGAAACTTACGAAGTCGAGGCCAAGGACTTAGGAATAAAAATTCCAACCTCTCCTCAAGTCCAGGCGCCAACCCCAGCTCCTGTAGCAACCCCTACACCTGTAGCGACACCAACCCCAGCCCAACCTGTCCAAGTTTCAGAGAACGTTGTTACTGCCCCAATGCCAGGAAAGATCTTGAAGATCTTGGTTCAAGAGGGCCAACAAGTGAAGATTGGCCAAGGCCTTTTGATCCTAGAGGCTATGAAAATGGAGAACGAAATCCCTGCACCTAGAGATGGTGTCGTTAAGAAAATCCTCGTCAAAGAGGGAGAGACTGTAGACACGGGAACACCTTTAATAGAGCTAGGGTGATGCCAATGGGACTTGAACAGGCTTTAGCAGATTTCTTTAACCATATGGGACTTCTCCATTTAACTGTAGGGAATATTGTAATGATAATCGTCGGACTAACACTAGTTTATCTTGCAATAAGGTATAAAATGGAACCCCTACTCCTGCTACCCATTGGAATTAGTGCAGTGCTAGTTAATCTTCCTTTTTCTCATTTAGCAAACTGGCCGCTAGCGCCCCAGCTACCTCCCGACATACAGGGAAACATCTTTGAGACCGTGAAGTACATGAACCAGCACTACGGACCCCCAGGGATATTTGACTTGATCTACTATCTCCTGATAAAGACCGAGGTAGTGCCATTGCTTATATTTTTCGGATTAGGAGCAATGACAGACTTCGGCCCAATGATTGCCGATCCAAAGACGGCCTTACTTGGCGCTGCAGCCCAGATTGGAGTGTTCGTTGCGATGCTTGCTGCAATACTCTTGGGCTTCGACCTCAAAGAGGCAGCATCAATTGGCATCATTGGAGGTGCCGATGGACCAACTACAATATACCTAACGACCAAGCTCGCTCCACACATACTCTCAGCAACCGCGGTTGCTGCCTATAGTTATATGAGCCTCGTGCCACTAATCCAGCCCCCGGTCATCAAAGCCCTAACAACTCCCGAAGAAAGAAGGATTAGAATGGAACAGCTAAGACCCGTCTCAAAGAGGGAGAAGATACTCTTCCCAATTGCAAGCATGATCGTCATCGGATTACTCGTTCCCTCAGCTGCCCCACTTATAGGAATGCTGATGATAGGGAACTTATTCAGGGAGAGCGGTGTCGTTCAGAGGCTCAGCAAGGCAGCCCAGGAAGAGCTGATGAACATAGTTACGATATTCCTGGGGCTCGGTGTAGGATCAACTATGAGAGCAGAAAGCTTCCTTACAGCTAAGACTCTGATGATCCTGGGGCTAGGAATCGTGGCCTTTGCCTCGGCAACAGCTGGTGGTGTGCTCTTTGGGAAGCTTATGATGAAGCTCTCAGGTGGAAAGATCAACCCAATGATTGGTGCTGCAGGAGTTTCTGCAGTTCCAATGTCAGCGAGGGTCGTTCAAAAACTCGCAAGTGAGGAAGACCCAGGGAACTTCATACTAATGCATGCCATGGGGCCAAACGTTGCCGGAGTTATAGGTACGGCCGTTGTTGCTGGAGTTTTCTTATCGGCCCTCGGCTGACTTCTTTTCTTTTCATTAGATAAACCATTATAACCCAAAGCCCTACTTTTCTAGGGATTTAATATGTCAAGACTTAGTGATGAGGAGAGAAGAAGACTACCCCAGGATGCTCTTGAGTTCCACAGAAATAACTTTCCCGGGAACGGTAAAATCGAAGTAATCCCAAAGGTTCCGCTCAAGAACTTTTACCATCTAAGCTTAGCGTATACACCGGGAGTTGCAGAGCCCTGCAAGGCCATTAGAGACGGTGAGGATCCCGATGAGTATACGATAATCCCAAATACTGTTGCCGTAGTTACTGACGGTTCAGCAATCCTTGGTCTCGGTGATATAGGGGTCTTAGCTGGAATGCCCGTTATGGAAGGCAAATGCGTTCTCTTCAAGGCTCTAGCAGGAGTTGATGCATTCCCGATCCTAATAGACACCAAAGACGTCGATAAAATAGTTGAAACGGTAAAGCTGATTTCCAAGGGGTTTGGAGGCATAAACCTTGAAGACATTTCAGCTCCAAGATGTTTTGAGATAGAGCAGAGGCTAAAGGAAGAACTAGATATTCCAGTATTCCACGATGACCAGCATGGCACTGCAGTGGTAACCCTCGCGGGCTTAATCAATGCATTAAAGATCGTTGGCAAGAAATTTAGTGAGATAAAGGTGGCAATTAGCGGTGCTGGAGCTGCAGGAATTGCGATAGCCAAGATACTCTATCATGTTGGCGTTAAGGAAATTATTGCCGTTGACAGAAAGGGGATAATCCATGAAGGGAGAGATGACTTGAATCCATACAAGAGGGAGATAGCCAAGTACAACATTCACGGTATTGAGGGTGACTTGGCCAAGGCTATGGAAGGTGCGGACGTATTTATTGGTGTTAGTGTTGGAGGAATAGTCACTCCCGAGATGGTTAAAAGGATGGCAGATGACGCGATAGTATTCGCCATGGCGAATCCAGTCCCGGAAATTATGCCCGACGAAGCTAAAAAGGCAGGAGCGAGAATAGTAGCAACGGGAAGAAGCGACTTTCCAAACCAGATAAACAACGTTCTCGGGTTCCCAGGAATTTTCAGAGGGGCTCTGGATGTTAAGGCGAGGGACATAACTCTCAACATGAACATTGCTGCCGCAAATGCAATAGCATCCGTAATTCCTGATGATGAGCTAAGTGAAGAAAACATAATCCCCTCTCCTCTGCATCCCGATGTTTATCCAAAGGAAGCTAGAGCAGTTGCCGAACAGGCAATCAAAGATGGGGTTGCAAGAAGGAAAGTCAAAGGGGAGTGGATCGAGGAGCATACTAGAAAGCTGAGAGAGTTCTACCAGAAGTTCATAGCACCAATTAATGAAATTAGAAATGACTTTTGACTATTGTACTATTTTTAGATTTTTAGGTAAAATATTTAAGGGGCTTTCACTAAAACTCTTGGTGGTGAATTGTAATGGACTTTGCCCTGTTCATGGAGAGATATGGATACAAATTGCTCGCTCTGATATTTATTATAGCCCTGGGGATAGTGTTTGGCCCCTTCCTCTATGGGTTCGTGATACTACTAAAGAAGTATCCAACTTTCACAATTGTAATGTTTGTAGTAGGGGCAGTATACACCTTCTTGTTCAGGAGCAAATACTGGGATGCCTATGCAAAAGCAATGGCAAAGTACTTCTACGATGATAAGTATGGAAAAAGACCTTAAGGAATAACCTGGGTCCCAGTTTTCCCCTCTAAAGCTTCCACAGCCCTATCAAGGCTAGCTATTATTGCCCTCTCCCCACCCCATCTCACGAACCTTATCGCGGCTAGAACCTTAGGCCCCATGCTTCCAGCCTTGAAGTGGCCTTCGTTGTAGTACCTCTCCATCTCCTCCACTTTTACCTCCCTAAGCCAAGTCTCCTTCTCGGTTCCATAGTACAGGGCTGCACCATTGACGTCCGTCAAGATCATGAAGATGTCAGCGTTAACCTCCTCGGCCAACCTCTCTCCAGCAAGATCCTTGTCTATTACCGCCTCAACACCCTTTATCTCTCCGTTCTCTTGGATTACCGGAACTCCCCCGCCACCGCTCGCTATAACTATAACGCCAGCCTCGACGAGTTTCTTTATAACCTCTGCCTCAACGTGGGCCTTTGGATCTGGACTCGGGACAACCCTCCTCCAGCCCCTTCCAGCATCTTCCTTAACCACCCAGCCCTTCTCTCTTGCAAGCTTTTTGGCAGTTTCTTCATCGTAAAACGGGCCAACGGGCTTAGTTGGATTCTCAAAAGCGGGGTCATTCTTATCAACGATTGTCTGAGTTACTATTGTAACAACATCTCTCTTTATTCCCCTCTTCTCAAGCTCGTTTTTCAAAGCCTGCTGTATCATGTATCCTATCCACCCCTGCGTCATTGCTCCAGCAACATCCATCGGCTGGGCTGGAATTCCATGAACCATTTGACCAGCATCCATGTGTAAGAGTAGGGTTCCAACCTGGGGACCGTTACCGTGAGTTATTACAACCTCGTAACCTCTCGCGATTATCTCCGCTATCTGCCTCGCGGTCTTCTTAACGTTCTCCATCATCTCCTCATAAGTCCCCTTTTGCCCTCTCTGCTGAAGGGCATTACCGCCAAGGGCTATAACAACTCTCTTAGGCACGAAACACCACCAAAATTAGTTGGAAGGGCTTAAATAAAAGCCTTTGTTAGTCATAAAATATCAAATCCTGAAGATTATGCGGAATTTACCTTCCTTCTGGACTACAATGTTAAAAATATAAATTGATAAACATCAAATTTAAACTCAATGAACTGGGTAGTTCATTCAGAAAAATCCGAAAATTTTCTGATGCCATTAAGATTATAAAAGAAGCTGGAAACGTTAAGGAGGAGAGATACGAGGAGCTTATTAGGCTTTTCTTGGGAGAGATAGCCAAGGCCGGAAAAATGAGGAGACCGCTAGGGAGCTACTTGAGGAAATCTTTGAGCTAAAGGGAAACAGGACTGATTTTATAACACTCGCAAGGAAGATAAACGTCTCACACATGACCGTTAGAGAGTACCTATCAGTGCTTGAGAGCGCCAGGCTGATATACGTCCTTGAAGCCTGGGACATAAGTAAGAAGAAACATGCTCACAGAAAAGAGAAGAAGATAGTATTCCAAAGCCCCCTTATAGCGGTATCCCTGGCAGTGTACCTCGGTGAAGATCCGCTGGAGTTTATTGAGGAGAATATCGAGTGGCTAGTTGAACACACCGCCATAACTCATGTGATATGGTCAATGGAAAGGCCAATCATAAAGGAAAAGCACTCATTTGTCGGTTTCTACTATGACCAGACAAAAGAATGTGACCTAGTGATTAAGGATAGAGGGTTCTTCGGGATAGAAGTTAAGTATGGAAGGGTTAAGAAGAGGAAATACGGATTTCCCGTGATTTATCTCTCTAAGGACGAGCTCGGTGAAGATGTTATTCCAACAGCCCTTTACCTCTATGGCCTCAAAAAGTAGTCTAAGGTGTTCTTCTTCGGCTTCTCCAAGATCTTTACATCTCTCCCAAGGTGCTTAAATATTGCTTCTACGGTCTTAGCCCCTATCCCCTCTATTCTGAGCAGATCCTTGGGCATTGCCTTAGATATGCTCTCCAAGTCCCTAAATCCAGCGTTGTATAGGGCCCTCGCCCTCTTCCTTCCAACCATCGGTAGCTCCATGAGCGGAATCAGCTCCTCCCTTACCCCATGTTTAACCCTCACCCTTAATCTTTCAAGATAGTCAATAAGATCTTGGGATGCCCCCAGGACTTTGGCCATCTCCCTTAGAGAGTAGACGAGCCACTCAGCCGTTTCAACTAGCCTGTAGATGTCCCCAGGCTCTACTGAGAATCTCTCAGTTATATCAGCTTCCGAAACTTCATTTATCCAAGCGTTAAGGATAAGGGCGGTCTTAAAGGCCCTGAAAAACTTTTTCTCGTAATAGGGATCATAAGCGAGATAAGGATCGTCAGCATATATCCTGTCCCTCAAGCTGTAGTACTCCTCCTCGAGCTTTGAGAGCTCCCGCTTAGAGTAGGAAACTGGGGTCATGTCCGGAGTTAAAGCTATTACGTGGAATATTCCCACGGGGCTGGGATCCTTCTCCATATAGGGCAGGAAGTCCTTGAACGTCTTCGCGGTCAGTGGGTCTATGTAGAGCTTTGCGGTTCTCATCCCAAGGGGCAGGGGAACTATCTCGTCCTCTAGTGTTAAGTCAACAAACTCGTTCTCTATGAGAAAGTATAGGATTTCCTTTATCTTCGCCTCTATCGAGTAGACATCCTTCCTCTGGTAAGCGTAGAACGTCCTATTGATGAACTCCAGGATATCCCTGAAGGTTCTATAACCGAAGGTGGCTATTAAAGCGAGGACTTGACCTCTGAGGTTGCTCTCATTCGAGAGCTGGGAAAATAGCTTCTCGGGCTTTCCCTTTATGTAGTGGGCTATAACATCCCCAGAACTCTCCGTGGTGGAAACTATTATGGCCTCGCCCCTCTCATCGTATTTCGGCCTTCCCGCCCTACCCATCATTTGCTGTACCTCAAGGATGGGAATCCTCTCCATCCCAAAGTCGGAATACCTCCAAGTATCCCTAATTATCACCCTGAATGCTGGCGTGTTTATTCCCGCGGCCAGGGTTGGGGTTGCAACAACTACCTTTATCAGCCCGGCCCTAAAGTTGTTCTCCACGAGAACCCTCTCCTCCCTCCCTAAACCTGCGTGATGGAAGGCAACGCCACCTTGGAGTGCTTTGGCGAGCTTTTCATTGGTCGGATTTTCCTCCAAAGAACTGGCAAGCTCCTTGAGCTTCCTCAGTTCTCCCCTCGTTAACATTGACCTTACCTTTTTAGAGAGTTCAAGGGCAGTCCTCTCGGCCTTTCTCCTCATGTTCACGAACACTAAGGCCCCTTTACCTCTCTTTACCGCATCGTAAACTAAATCCTCCCAAGAACCGAACCTCTCAACGTCTCCATCCTCCCATACCACGAGGCCCTGATTGAAGACCCCCCTCCTCAGCTGGACGGGTCTCCACTCGCTCATGACGAGTTTTGCATTGAGCCATTCAGCAAGCTCCTCTGGATTTCCTATTGTGGCGGAGAGACCGATTATTTGGGCTTTACCAAGCATGTGGGTCAAGATTACCTCCAAAGTTGCTCCCCTATCTCTCGAGCCCAAGAGGTGAATTTCATCCACAACGAGAACTTTCACGTCCTTAATCCAGCTTGAGCCGTGCCTTAAGAGAGAGTCAAACTTTTCCGCTGTAGCAACTATTATATCATATTTCCCAAGCCACTCATCCCTAGAGTCGTAATCTCCGGTGGCCATTGCTACCCTTAGTCCAATCTCTTCCCAGTCCTTGAACTCCTGAAACTTCTCTTCAGCTAGGGCCTTGAGGGGAACTATGTAGACTGCCTTACCTCCCTCCTTAAGGATGGTGTTAACCATGGCTATCTCAGCTATGAGCGTTTTACCGCTCGCCGTCGGGATAGCAACGAGTAAGTTCTCTCCCTCGAGAACTCCGCTTTTTAATGCCTCTTCCTGGGGTGGATAAAGTTCCTCTATTCCCCTTTTCTTGAGGATAATCTTTACCTTCTCGCTGACCTTGAGCTCTTCGACCCTCATTTCAACCAACTCATGTTGTAGGGAGAGTTTATAAATTCACAACAATGCGAGCTTCAACAGTGGATCCTCTATCCAGTACCTCCTCCCAGTTGACTTTATGAAGCCCGCCTTTTCTAAGTTCTTTAAGTACTTGTAGACATGGTGCATCCTCTTGGGTTTCTCCTCAAGCAATTCGTAAATCTCCGAGCCCCTAAGCGGAACTTCAGGTCTAGCGAGGATTTTAAGGATAGAGGTGTAGATAGAGCTGTTGTACGGGGCCAAGGATAGCCCAAGTTTAAAGCGGTTAGACCAGAGTAAGCCAAAAACCCAGGGATTCCCCCAAGGGATTCAACTATCCGTGGAAACCTAGGATCATTTCTACCTCTTAAGGTACTCCACACCCTCCTCGATGCTCCATCGTCCAAGTGTTATTATCCTCGCTCCCCTCATGAAATTATGTCTGTCTGGACTCGGATTTAGGTAGTTAACCAGTAGCCCTAGCATCGACCCCGTGAAGATTAAAGAGATATTCGTGTACGTGTCAATAATTTCCTGAATAAGGCCTCTAAAGTCGAAATTCTTCAGTCTTGCCAAGATCTGAGCTTCGTCAAAACCTATAATACCTCTCTTCGTGTTCTGGGAGAAAACTCTCATAAGGGTCGAGAAATCGCTAACGAATTCGTTTATGCTAGTCTTTCTGACTTTAACTTCTATTCCCTTTAGGGAAAATTTGTAGGCTTTGCTGGTTGTTATGAACTTTAGTGAGGTCTTTTGAGGGGTTATATCAGCTATTGAGATGGCTTTGGTCCCTAGAAATCTTGAGAAGTTGGACTGACCTCTACTCTACCGAATTTCCCAAGGCCTTTGAGAATCAGTTTGTTCCCCTCAATCCGATACTGGTCGTTCCTCAGGATTATCAGGTGATTCTCCTCCCTATAGCCGGGGGGTTTGGGCTTGAACCACTTGGGGAATTCTCCACTCCGCATTTTCCCCAGGTTCTCGAAGAAACTCCTCCAACCATCAGCATTCTTCCTGCAAACCTGCTGGACTGTGGCAGAGCCAACCTCACGCTTATACTTCTCGTACACGATCTTCCCACTCCTGTTGAAGTCTACAATCCTGCCCTCCTTAAAATCCCGCATTCTGAGATAATTAACCTCATTCCAGACTTTTCCAGTAATGACTGCTAACTCGAAGGGTATTCTTTCAACTTCTTTCGGGGCTTGGAGTTTTACCGTCACCGTCCTTTTCATCCCTCATAGTATTGCTTTTAGGCTTTAAAAGAGTATCGTTTCCCCCTTAAAGAGCCTGTTTTAGAATTACTGAATCCCCGCCCTAAAGGGCGAAGGCTTTCAAAAGAAAATGTAATCTTATAATATCAAAACCCAAGGGATTTGGATCTTCAAAGTTCACGTACAGAGGATTTTGAGATGAAATAAACGCAAGTGTGGACTTTCCCGCCCTCCTAACACCCGTGATTATGTAGGCATGGGGAAACTTTGGGTCAATTTTAAGCTCCCTTTCGATTATCTTACCTTGTTTTAGCTTTTCTTCCATTATTTCCCTCTGATCCACTAATATTCTTTTCAAGACTTCAACTCGAACCACGGAGCATATAAAAGTTTGCCACTATAGTGAATAACAATGACGCAACATTTATCTACTATACCTAACAATTGTAGCACAGCAGAGCGGCCCTCTTAAGCAGGATAACCCTCTTGCCCCCGCTCCTATCGAGCCTGTAAACCGAGATCTTGTTTAAGTGGTGAATTCTCCTCCTCTCTAAGGCCACCATGCCAGTTTCCCTGAGAACCTTGACGAAGTCTTCCCACCTTATGTTAAGCCACTGCTTTAACTCGTCATAAAGCTCCTTCTCAACGACAAGGTATAATTTCCCATCTATTAGATAGCGGATCTTCCTCTTTGGAATTTCCTTCCTGAGCCTCCACCTTGCGTGTGTCGGAGCTTGGACAGCTAAGATGGCCTTTTCCATATTCTCCCCGTACAGCATTCTGAGTAGAATTTCAGCTATGTGATTTATCCTATCCGGAACTCCCACGATATCTCCCCTCAGGACTATCTTCCTCCTAAGCATTTCAATGCCTTTAGACTCCAGCTCCTCTCCGATCTTGGCGGTAGTTCCTTTCTTGTCCCCCTTCATGTCCACTATGCCACCGATTATAAACGCCTTCTCTTTCAGATCATCCTGGGATAGAACTTCCTGGGCGTTTGGATCTAGAAGAACTACCCTCTCTATTCCCTTCAATTTAAGGAACTCCGCGGTGGATCCTTCAAAGGCCTCAACCTTATTAAGTGGTAGCTTGCTCATCCTCTTAAACTCCTCATTGACCCAAGTTATTGCTAACTTCCTCGGCCAGAACATCCTCCTCATAACGGCATATGTTTCCCTGAGCTGGAGGGTTACTTTCCCTTTTTCCTTTGGTATGTGCTTATCCCAGAACATGAGGTCAACGATTATCCAGGGATAGTCGGGCAACCTGTGCAGTAGGTCCTCCCCGCTTATCACTACTTCAAACTTATTCACCATGCAGGACCTAACGTAAGCGTAAAGGGAAGGCCCCTTCTTCCTCCCTTCTAAATCCCAGGATTCCTTAACGGGTTCGTTAAGTTTAACTACCGCTCCATCCCCCTCCAGAAGAAGTAAGGCCAATTCTTGGTAGATATCCTCCCCACTCGGCCATTTTCGTGAGAGCGTTCCAACGCTCTCAACTCCTTTCTCCTTCAGGATTTCCCTGAGAATTTCTCCCGGCCTCTTCATCGTTGGCCGAATTGAGGGTTTGTTTTTAAACCTTCCTCTTCGAAACTCCTTTAAAGGTTGGCTACTTAAGAACGCCCATGACTACCAAAGCAGTAACAACCGTTAAGATACCAATCCAAATGGAGATAGAAGAAATCGCAAAGAAGAAGGGGGTATCAGTTGAAAAGTTAATAACATCTCTTGAGAATCTCCTCCTGCTGGAGGCAATAGCGATTGACTCCGAGTTGAGTATTGAAGATGCAATAACCATTGGGAAAAGGTAAATAGGGGACTATGGAAGAAATTGCAGTAGTAGTTGATTCAAACGTCGTTTTTGCAACTATCATAAGAGAGGGTGGCCTCAATAGGTACGTCGTGACTATAATTCCGGCTATCATACCATTTTATTACCCAAAAGGACTTAGAGAAGAGATAATAAGACATTCCGGCGAAATATCAAAGAAAAACCAAGATGCCAGCTGAGATTATAGCTTTAATCCTCGAGAGGCTTTTAAGCACGATGCAAGAGGTTGAAGTTCCAAAGTCAATTCTTGAGGAAGCTAGCTAAGGACGGCATATTCGTCACTACTCCCTTGGAGGTCCTCAGGAGGTTAAGAGATGATTGGGGAGGTAAACCTTAACGGAAAAACTGTTAGATACAGGGTTAAAGTTAAACCAGTTAGATATGTCACAATAAGAATCCTCGAAGACGGAACCCTGCTCGTCACGACGCCGGATGAGAGGATAGTGGAGAGAGTTCTCATTGAAAAGAGAAGATGGATTCTCTCAAAGCTTAAGATCGTTGAAGAGGCCCTAACCCAGGGGAAAAAGGGCTTTCCCCTGTTTGGAGAGTTCATGGAATTAGATGGTGACCCTGGGAAACTAAGGGAGGAGATAAGGGAACAGCTTAGGGCTAAGGTTAAGGAGATAGTTGACGAGGTATCCCCAAGGATAGGTGCAAGGCCTAAAAGGATCTACATAATCCCAATGAAGAACAAGTGGGGGACGTCAACGTGGAGGAAGTCGATAACGATAAACCTCGCTTCAGCGGCCCTTCCCCATAACTTGCTTCACTACCTCGTGACGCACGAATTAGCTCACCTGATAGAGATGAGGCACAGCAAAAAGTTCTGGTCCATAGTCTCCAAATTCCACCCAGACTACAAGGAGAAGAGGAGGGAGCTGAAGAAGTGGTGGTTCATAGTCCACGCGAACGATCTCTGGAGGGCTATTCTCCGATGGCCTGAAGTATGACTCTCCTTCTTCTCGGCCTAGTATCTAGCTCAACGAAGAATATCTGCTGCCAAGTACCCCTCATCAACTCCCCATCAATTATCGGGAAGACCAAGCTCGGGCCGAGCAAGGTGGCCCTTAGGTGGGAGTGGGCGTTGTCATCGAACCTGTTGTGGAGGTAGGGCCTTTCTTTTGGTATGACCTCCTTAAGCCATCTCTTGAAGTCCTCCAAAAGGCCTTCCTCATGCTCTATGGCTATTATAGCTCCAGTGGCCCCAGGAACGAAAATTAAGACCTGTCCATTGGCTATTTCACTCTCGGCAACGAACTTCTCAACCTCGTGCGTTATATCCACAAGATCAATTTCACCCTTAGTCGAGAAGTGCAGTTCTTTCCTGACCACCCTCATAGAACCACCCAAATAAAAATGGGGAAAAGCGTATAAAGTTTATTCGGTTTTGTATATCTCTTCGCAGAACGTTACAAAGTCTGTCCATGCAGAATGAGCCAAGAACTTCGCCTTGAGGTTGGGCTTGCCATCCTTGAAAGCCTCCTCTCTGTAGGAGTAGCCCACGACTTCCCCAACGAACCACGTATGATCCCCATAACCCCTAGCATCAACAACCTTGCACTCCAAGTTGGCTAGGGCTTCCTTTATACTGGGCACTTTAATGCTCTTTGAGGGAACTAAGGTTATTGACATCTCCTTGAGCTTTGAGGGCCCCTTCTTTGTTCCAGCTATCCACACGTCCCTAAGCATTTCGAGGCTTGGAACGCTGATAACGAATTCACGGTACTTCTTAACTAGGCCGTGAGTTGTTCTCTCTGGTGCTATTGCCACGCCAACCATGAATGGGTCATAGGACACTATGGTAACCCAGTCCGCTGCCATAACGTTTGCCTCTTCGCCATGACCGGAAATCACTAGGTAGGTTCTCATCGGGTAGAGAAGCCTGTAAGGGTGCATCCGCTACCACCAAAAAATTAGTGAAGAAAAGTTCATAAGTTTTGCTCAATCCTCTTCAACTTTCCTACGACCTCAAGGGGATCCCTTCCAAAGATGTAAACGCAGGGCTCGACGCCATAACCACCGGGATCAACTACCACATCCCAAGATTCTTCCCCAAAAGCTTTTGCTATCTCATCCTCAGTCTCCTCTTCACCCCTGCTCTCCCTGGGAAGGTAATAAACTTTAAGGCCGGATTTTTCAAGGGCTTTCTTTACGTCCTCTCCAAACCTTATGTTTAAGACTGCCCTAATTGAGGGGTTGTACTTAGCTATCTTAATTAGCAACCTTGCCGTGTGCCTGCTGACGCCAAATTCTGGGGGCATGGCGTAGGGCCTCTCCTTTACCAGTGTAATTCTCCCTGGGATTGCCGCGACATCATCAACGTCTTTGGGATTTGGAACGGCATAGGCAAAGTTGCTTCTTATCTCTGGAATCAATCCTGGGAACTTCTCATCGTTTAGGAGGATATCGAGGGCCTTAGCAAGCTCATCGAGTATCTCCTTTTTGCTAACGCCGGGGAAGATCTCCTTGCAGGTAATACCTTTAACACCAGAGTACTCTTCATAAAGCCTGCAGAACTTTTCGTCAAGGAGAAAGTCGAAGAACTTCCTCTCTAAAACCTTAATTATTTCCTCTTTTTTTGCGTTTTTCTCGATCATCTCAGCTATTGTCAACGCTATTGTATCTATCTCATCCCCTATTGGCTTTAGCACTTCTGGGAGGGAGTACTTAGAGAGGTACTTGCTGACCATTGCTTGAGTCACTCCAAGCTCCTTAGCTATCTTTATCTGGGAGTACTCCCTCGAGTAAAGGATCTTGGCTATCTTGGCTCTTATTGCAGGCAAAACTACCTCAGCCCAAAACGAACTTGGAGTCCTCATTTTCTCCTCCCTCTCACCAGTATTGTAAGGAGCAAGAGTATTCCAGGCCCACAAATTCCCTTTGAGGAGGGCAGTACGGGAGTTGAAGTCGGTGTTGGGTACTCTTCATAGGCTAAGCCTCCACATTTTATGAGGACCGCCCCAGAGTAGTTCGAGTAGGGCATCCACCTACCGTCATAAAATCCTATCCTGGCGTTATACCCTGCATACCCCCACTTTGCAACTTTCGCTATCTCTTCTATGTCTTTATCATCTATCTTTATCACTCCAACCCTCTTAAGCCACTCTAACTCGGTCTTTATCGCCTCGCTCGCATTTATCGTCTCGGGATTGAGTGAGGGCACAACTCTCCACTCCCACCTCTCAGTGAAGTTCAAGGGAACGTCGCACCCCAGGACTTCCTTTATTTCACCGACTTTATCTTGGGTTACATTATCCTTTACTTCAATCATAACACTAACTCTAGCCTTTACCACCTGATCAAGGGTGACATTGTGCTCTTTCAGGCACTTCAGAAACTCCTCGTTGGGCAACCACGTGCAGAAGCCATTGTAACAGCCACATCTGGTAAGATTAAGGCACCTGTACCACTCCCTGTAAACGCAGGTCGAGAATGGGCTTTCATTCCTGGGGACGCATAGCTCCTTAGAACATCCCGCAATCTTGCAGTCGGAGTTGTCCTTGCACTCGAATCCCCTAAGCTTAGTGAGTACTATCGTTATGTTATCTTTTACCAAGGAATACTCCCCCACTTCCCAGCCAAGCTTTTTGGCCTTCTCTTTTATCTCATCCACGGGAAGCACGCCTTGAAATTCCTCGGAATACCTTACTTCTTTAACTCTCTTCGTTGGAATCTGAATCCTGATGTGCAGGTAGCTTCCATTTTCGTTAATCCCAACCCTCCACTCTCCAGACCATAGTATAACTATCAGCCTCGGGTCATAGCGAGACCTGTAGATTATTTTTCCATTATACTCAACAACATTCTTCGCGTTCAGGAGAGGAGAAAGGTCATAACTACCTTTGTTCAGCTCAACTTCAACAGCGTAAAGGTCCTGGGGGAAAAAGCAGGCCTCAGCTAAGGGCACAAAGAGCAAGAGAAGGAGTAGTAGAATTACTTTCCTCATGATATCCACCGGTGAGTTAATACAATTTTCCTTCAATAAACCTTTCCCTTATCCAGTACTCTAAGAATATATCGGAAATTTTGTACGTCCCATTTTTCGAAACTATATCCTTTTCAATTAACTTTTTAAGGGCAGATTGAACGCTCGAAGGAGATCTGAGATTATACCTCCTTATCGTTTCCCCAGAGAACAGATCCTTCTCTCCAGCTGCTATCATTATTAGAACTTTTCTTTGATTCGGTGTTAGGTTCTCCCACAGCAATATAAAAGAATTTTCTAGGTCGGACACTAGATCCCTAAGAACTTTGTCAACATCATCCTTCTCCACTCCGCCTTTAGTTTTTCCCAGATACCACAGCTCAAAACACAGCCTCTGGGTGTAGTAGGGATGACACTTAGTTAAAGAAAGAATGTAATCAACCACATCATCCTTAATTCCTATTTCACCCATTTCAAATGCTTTCATTATGTAGGCCTTGAAATCTTCCTTCGGAATTTCTCTTAAAACCATGTGAGCTCCAAAGTTGTAGAAGGGACTTTCTTTAGCCCTAAATATCCACTCCATTAAGTGCCTTTTGCTTCCAACAAAGACGTAGCTTACCTTGTCGTGAAGCTGAAGCTTCGACCTCAGCACTTTCAGTAATCCTTCAAACTTGGATAACTCCTGAAACTCGTCAAGAACAACGACAACTCTCTTTTTCCTATCTTCAGCGAGTTTTTGTGGCAAGTCAAGAGCATCCTTCCAGCTTTCTGATTTCCTACTGAATTTCACTTCAAAATTAATTCCATATTCCGTCTTTATCGTCACACTAGCCTGTATATTAGCAAGAAGCCTCTTCACGGCTTCACTAAAGCTACCATAGGTCTTCAGTACTTTTCTAGTTATCTCCTCAGCAAGCTCCTCCCTTGAAGTTATGGCATAGCAATCGATAAATATCGGAATAATATCATCCCTTAGTTCTTCAATAACCTTTAGAATAAGAGATGTTTTTCCGAACCTTCTGGGGGAGTATAGTATGACGTTTCTTCCACTCAAAATATAGGCCTTTAATCTTTCCAATTCTCGTTTTCTGTTTATGAACTTATCCCCCCTGACTGGCTCTCCAAACACGAAAGGGTTTTCCATTACTCATCACCAAGTTACTTAATTCCAAGTTACTTAACTTTAAGTAATTTGCCGTTGTGACAAAAACATGTTAAAGCAAACCTTATATAATTATGAAGACCCACTGAGGAAGGGCTTTGATGGACTGGACAGGTAGAGATGTCATAAGCATTAGAGACTTTTCTAAAGAAGATATAGAGTTCGTCCTCTCAACTGCCGAGAGACTCGAGAGGGAGCTGAAGGAGAAGGGCCACTTAGAATATGCAAAAGGGAAGATTCTAGCAACATTATTCTTTGAACCTTCAACTAGAACTAGGCTAAGCTTCGAATCCGCAATGCACAGGCTTGGTGGGAGTGTTATAGGGTTCGCCGAGGCCTCAACGAGTAGCGTCAAAAAGGGTGAAAGCCTCAGGGACACGATAAAGACGGTGGAGCAGTACAGCGACGTGATAGTGATAAGGCATCCAAAGGAAGGCGCAGCAAGGCTCGCCGCTGAAGTTGCTGAAGTGCCGGTGATAAACGCTGGCGATGGAAGCAACCAGCACCCAACCCAAACCCTACTCGATTTGTACACGATAAAGAAGGAGTTTAGCAAGATCGACGGATTAAAGATAGGACTCCTTGGCGACTTGAAGTACGGAAGAACGGTTCACAGCCTGGCCGAAGCTTTAGCTTTCTATGACGTAGAGCTCTACCTGATTTCCCCGGAAATGCTCAGAATGCCGAAGCACATAGTTGAGGAGCTGAAGGAGAGGGGCGTTAAGGTTTACGAGACCTCAGACCTTGAGGCCGTCATTGGAGAACTGGACGTTCTCTACGTGACAAGAATCCAGAGGGAAAGGTTCCCAGATGAGCAGGAGTACTTGAAGGTCAAGGGAAGCTACCAGGTCAACTGCAAGGTGCTTGAAAAGGCCAAGGAAGAGCTGAGAGTTATGCACCCACTTCCAAGGGTAGACGAGATACACCCAGAGGTAGATAAAACGAAGCACGCGATATATTTCAGGCAGGTCTTCAATGGAGTTCCCGTTAGAATGGCCCTCCTGGGCCTTGTCCTGGGGGTGATCTAAATGACTGAACTTAAAGTTTCCGCTATTAGAGAGGGAACAGTCATAGACCACATACCCGCGGGTAAAGGGCTTAAGGTCATTGAAATCTTGAAGTTGGGGAGGTTAAGCAACGGAGGGGCTGTTCTCTTGGCTATAAATGTCCCAAGCAAGAAGCTTGGAAGGAAGGATATAGTAAAAGTCGAAGGCAAGTTCCTGAGCGAGGAGGAGGTAAACAAGATAGCCCTCGTCGCTCCTACTGCTACGGTAAACATAATAAGAGACTACAAGGTCGTCGAGAAGTTCAAGGTTGAGATTCCAGACATAATTGAGGGAATATTAAGGTGCGCAAATCCGAACTGCATAACACACTATGAATACGTAACGACAAAATTCTACGTAATAAGCAGGGAACCGCTGAAGGTCAGGTGCCACTACTGTGAAAGAACAATGGAAGAAGAGGAAATCCTGGCAAACCTCTAGAACCTAAACGCTAGGGCAACTTCGAGTGCCGTTCCCAGGTGGAGGACATCCTCGTCAACGTCGAACTTTGGATGATGGTGAGGATAGACTATCCCTTTCTCCTCGTTTCTTATTCCAAGGGCTATGAAGGCCCCAGGAACCTTTTGTAAGTAGAAGGCAAAATCCTCCCCGCCGAGCGTTTTCCTAACCTCTCCAACGTTTAGGCCGATATCCTCGGCAACTCTTCTCACGAATTTAGCCATCTCTCCATTGTTTATCGTTGGTGGGCCTAGGATGTCAGCCTCGACCTCAGCCCTACACCTGTGGGCCTTCGCCGTGTTCTCAATTATCTCCACTATTCTCGACTTTAGGAATTCACCAAGTTCGTTCGTGAAAAACCTGAAAGTTCCCTCCAGCTCCACGAATTCTGGGATTACATTGAATGCCGTACCTCCCTGAACCCTTCCAACAGTAACCACGGCACTCTCCAATGGATCAACTTCCCTAGCAACGATCCTCTGCAGGGCCAAGATCGCGTCAGCTGCTGCAGGTATCGGGTCTATGGTGTACTGGGGAGCCGCTCCGTGCCCACCTTTTCCAATTATCCTTGCAAGGAATCTACCAACGCCGGCAAGAAACGGCCCTTCCCTTATCCCAACTACTCCAGAATCAAGCTCAGCCCAAACGTGGAGACCAAAGATAGCGTTTACTCCCTCTAGCGCACCACCCTCGATCATCTTTAACGCTCCATTCCCTCCCTCCTCCGCAGGCTGGAAGATTAAACGGACTCTGTTCTTCAGCTCATCGGAGTGCTCGGCTATTATTTTCGCTGCCCCTAGGAGCATTGCAGTATGAGCATCGTGGCCGCAGGCGTGCATCTTTCCTGGGATCTTCGATTTGTATGGGACGTCATTTTCCTCTTGGATTGGCAAAGCATCCATATCTGCCCTAAGGGCAATAGTTCTCTCACCTTCTCCAATGTCTGCTATTATTCCAGTTCCAACTCTCTTTATCCTGTAGCCCCACTCCCTCAAGTGCTCCTCTACAATTCTAGAAGTCCTCTCCTCCTCAAAGCCAAGCTCGGGATGCATGTGGAAGTCCCTTCTCCACTCAATTATCTCCTCCTTTATCTTCTCGGCCTCCTTTAGTGGATCGAACATGGTGACCACCAATAGGAATATATTGGGGTTTGGGTTATCACCTTTTCGATGAACATCATAACAGTAGGGCTCGATGGAAAAGGGAAAGTTGCATTTCAATCTCACGCCCATACGGATCACTTTGCCCAGGGCAGGATTATCTATGCGACACTGCCCACGATACACCTGAGCCACTTAAGGAATTCCCGCTTTTATTCCCCCGTCGAGTTTGAGAAGAGGTTCTATATCGGAGATTACAAAGCTAAGCCATATCCTTCCGGTCATATTCTTGGCTCAGCGGGAATAAAGATCTGGCTCGACGAGGGGACACTCTACTATACGGGAGACATAAAGCTTGAGAGGCTTAGAACTCCGGAGAGAACTAAAATTCCCAGGGCAGACTTTCTAATAATAGAAGCCACCTTTGGGGTTCCCAAGTTTAGGTTTCCAAAACCCAAGATTGTTGAAAAGGAGATAATCGGTATAGTGGAGGAAAAGCTCGATAAAGGAGAAACCCCCATCTTCCTGGCCAATCCATTCGGGAAGGCCCAGGAATTGATTAGAATTCTAAATATTCACGGTTACGAAGTTAGGGTTGACAGAGTTACAGGAAAGGTCTCGAAAGTTTATGGAAAGTTTGGTGTCAGGCTTAAAATTAGTGAAGAGGGCGAAGTTGCAGTTTCCTCCAAACTAGGGATTCCAGTTTCAGGATTTTCACAAATAAAGCTCAGCAATCACGCTGATTTCTGGGAGTTAATTGAGATAGTGGAAAGGGTTAAGCCAGAAAAAGTCTTCACAGTTTATGGGCATGCAGAGCAGTTCGCAAAAATACTCAGAGGGCTAGGCTATGAAGCGGAGGTTTATAAAGAACCAATGTTAAGGTTAAATGGGAGAGGTCTTTGAGCAGTGAGATAGTCATCAGAGTGAAGATACCTGAAAGCCTCGAGAAATACCTAAGTGAGAGGACTGTGGAGGATATAAAGCTCGAGATAATAAAAGAGATACAGGAAAGGTTGTAGAGGGCGAAGGAGCTATTGAGAATACTTGAAAAAAGTGAACTCAAGGAAGAAGACGCAAAAGAATTGGAGAGAACTAAAAGAGGCTCTTGCCAGAGGGTACGAGATTCTATGATAGGGAGTCGTTTTGGATTATAGCGTTGTATTCCCAGCGTTTCATAAGAAGGGGACTTCATATCTACTTCTTGTTGCTCTGACAGTAAGGATATTAGTCCCCGAGTACTTTTGGGAGGAATTTGAAAAGCATGAAGGAAAGCTCCTCAGATACACAAAGCTAAGTCAGGAAGAATTCGAAAAATATTAAAACTATACTCAACGTCCGTCCCAAAAGAGCTCTTTATGTGTAGAGACAGAGACGCACACTCCATAGGCGTGCAATTTTGATAAGAAGATCTAAATCTAAAAGCCGATGTTGAAGGTATAACTCCTTAGGAGGTGAAAATATGGCCCTCTACTTCATCGGCCTGGGCTTGTACGATGAGAAGGATATAACGCTCAAGGGGCTTGAGATAGCTAGAAAGTGTGATTATGTTTTTGCAGAGTTCTACACCTCTCTAATGGCCGGTACAACCCTTGAAAAAATTCAAGAGCTAATAGGCAAGGAGATAAAAGTCCTGAGCAGGGAAGACGTGGAGATGAACTTTGAAAGGATAGTCCTCCCCCTAGCTAGGGAACATGATGTCGCGTTCCTTACAGCAGGAGATCCCATGGTTGCAACAACTCATTCGGAGCTCAGAATAAGAGCGAAGAAGACGGGAGTGAAAAGCTACGTCATCCACGCCCCAAGCATTTATTCAGCAATCGCAGTTACCGGTCTACATATTTACAAGTTTGGAAAGAGTGCCACCGTTGCATATCCTGAGGGCAACTGGTTTCCCACGAGCTATTATGATGTTATAAAGGAGAATAAGGAAAGGGGACTGCACACTCTCCTATTTTTGGATATAAAGGCCGATCAGAGAAAGTACATGACTGCAAATGAAGCCATGAAGTTGCTCCTGAAGATAGAGGGTATGAAGAGACAAAACGTATTCACCGAGGATACTCTTGTAGTCGTTCTAGCTAGAGCAGGTTCCCTTGAACCAACTCTCAAGGCAGGCTTCGTCAGAGATATGATCAGAGAAGACTTTGGAAAACAGCCCCATGTTCTCATAGTTCCTGGGAGACTACACATAGTCGAGGCAGAGTACCTGGTAGAGATTGCGGGAGCCCCTAAAAAAATAATTGAAAGAGGTCAGGGATTGTAGTTCCTGGCATGGTAGTACCAGTCATCTCCAGTTGGCCTTGGAATGTGAGGCTCAGGCCAGTGCTTCATAGCAACCCTCAGTATTGTCAAGAAGTCGTAGCGGTAGGATATGTGGTCTCCTCCCCAGTGCTGAGAGAGTAAATCGTAAGCCCTCTTTACATCTCTCATCATTGCATTCCATTCCTCGTCGCTTATCGCTCCAGGCCTGAAGAACTTCTGCCTTACCACAGTGAAGAAATACTCTATGTCATCCCAGGTTAAGTTCGCGTCATATATTCTCTCCGTTTCCATATCCATTGTTGCCGTGATGTTTATCACGGTTGGCACGTGACCACCAAAGCCCTCCATGTTGAATTCCTTCCAGAGAACCTCTGCATTTATTGCCTTCTCCCAGTTATCTGAGAAGATTTTGAGGGCCTCTATTGCTCCAACTCCTCTGTTATATCCAAAGTCTATTATTTCGGTTTCAGCCCACGGATCCTTTGCAAGCCTTAGGAATTCATTGTACTTGTCCCCAACGGCCGCGTATAGAAGCTCCCTCTCCATGGTCAAACTAACAGCGGCGACTATTGGAGAAGTTATCCACGCGGTGTCATTTGGATCTAGAGAAACCTTCATATAGTCGTCGTGATCTGCAGTATCCGGGAATATATCAGGATAGTATGCCTTGATTTGGTTGAAGTTCCCACTTTCAACTTGGAATATGCCATCAGGATGATCTATTTGAACAGGCCAGTAGTACTCTTCCTCATCAATTATTACTTTGTACCCCTTAAACGCAGGATCTTTTGTAACAGCTGTTCCCCAGTTCTCCTTTGCTGCAAGGGCCATCAGGAAGTTTGGATTGACTTTAAACCACTCATAAGCTAGGGCAAGGCCCATAGCAAAGTACTTGTTGGGAACCCACATCCTGGCACTTGAGGCTAGATTCAACGGATAGTCAATGTCAGCCAGCCCTATGATGATCTGGGTCGGGTGGGGAGGATTGTACATTATGAAGCCGTTCTGGTGAGGTTTAACATGTGGATCATAGTAGCTCTTCGGATCTGCTATTAAGTCGCTCAGCGTAAAGTTCCCAGGCTTCCAGCTTGCTGGGAGCTCTCCTATTGTCGGGTATATAATCGACTCACCCCTAAGGTAGTGAATCTTAAAGTTGTGCGGGTATGGGTTGTCTCCGGACTTCTGGATCTCAATTATTATCTTAACCGTGGTGTTGAGGTGGAATATACCCCTCCACGTTAGGTCTATAGTTACGAGATTTCCATTAACATTATAGACTGGCTCTCCCCCGTCAGCATACTTTATCGAAAGAACTTTTCCCGTTGTTTCAAACGTTATGTTCTTGATGTCAAAGCACCAGCCGTTCCAAACATAGTGCGTGTTTTTGTTTGCCAGCGTGAGTTCAACAGTTATCTTATCTCCTGTCTCACTAACAATTCTGTAAGCTGCATATAGCTCATCCGGATCATTTGGATCGGTAATATTAACGAGCCCCTGGGAAGGTTGTGATACTGGAGATTGCTCGGGAGCAGGAGAAGGCACCGATGGAACAGGCGCATTTTCGGGCCAAATGTCCCAAATCTGATTGTTAACAATGAGAGCTATTGATTCTGCCTCCCCATTTTGAACTATAAAGCCAAAGCTTGCAGTCGGGCCCTTATTCCATGTTAGAGGGGTAAAAATAATCCATCCGTCTTCTTCAGCCCTGTTAACGCTCCAGTAGCTTCCTAATCTTGCTCCAGGGGAGAGTTTTACTTTAACCATCCAATCTAGAGCCTCACCTAAGTTTAACGTTACGTCGTACTGGGAAGCTCCGGTCCAAGAAGTCACCTTAACGCTCATTGAGCCGGGCTTTACTAGGCTCGGAGGAGCCGAAGTAGTTGTTGATGTTACTGGAGTAGATGTAGTCGTTGTGGGAGTGGTTGTTTGTGTAGTTGGAGTTGTTTGAGTTGGAGTTTGAGAAGTTGTTGTGTAGGTTGTAGTAGATGTCGAAGTGTTCTCCATAGACCATCTGTCAACAATTTCTGAACCAACTACAAGAAGGATCTCAGAAACTACTGCCTCAGAGCCAGTTACGATGAATCCGAAACTAGCCATAGGACCCTTGTTCCAGCTTGCTGCCGGGAAGACATAGTAGTCCTTTTCTCTGTATACCTGTCCAGTATTCCAATAGTTCCCCAATTCTCCGTTCTCTATCTTCACGTATACCTTCCACTCGGCCGGACTGTCAAGCTTCATGTCCACCGTATACTGTCCACCAGTGTTCCAGAATGTAGCTTTAAAGCTCAATTTTCCTGCAACTCCAGTGCCCTCACTTGGTCTATTGCCTAAAGCCCAACTGAAATTTATCCCTGAGCTCAAAACTACCACAGCAACTACCAAAACTAACAACCTCTTCAATCCCATATTCAATCCCCCACATTGAGCATTTAAGCATGGCTTAATGAAACAAGATCAAAAAGTTGACATTGATGGAACATATAAGAATTTCTTAGACACTTTTGTATAATTACCAAGAAACATCAAAAGAATAAGCCGATGTGTCTCTTGTCTATGTACAATTGTCAAAATTAGAGGAGGAAATAGTTAAGGCACTAAGCCCGTCTTTCAAAAAATATCAACCTACAAAACCTGTAAAGGAAGGATTTTCCAACGAAAGTATTATTAAAATTGGCAAAAACATTTTAGCGGTGATGAACATGGTGGTTAGCCTAGCTGGAAGGGATCTTCTCTGCCTTCAGGACTATACACCTGAGGAGATATGGACAATCCTCGAGACGGCAAAGATGCTCAAGATATGGCAGAAGATAGGAAAGCCGCACAGGCTCCTTGAAGGGAAGACTTTGGCTATGATATTCCAAAAGCCCTCAACGAGGACAAGGGTAAGCTTTGAAGTTGCAATGGCCCACCTCGGAGGTCACGCTTTGTACCTAAACGCCCAAGACCTCCAGCTCAGGAGGGGAGAGACCATAGCTGACACAGCGAGAGTCTTGAGCAGGTACGTTGATGCGATAATGGCGAGGGTTTATGACCACAAGGACGTTGAGGATCTGGCAAAGTACGCTTCAGTTCCAGTAATAAACGGCCTTAGCGACTTCTCACACCCATGTCAGGCCTTAGCTGACTACATGACCATCTGGGAGAAGAAGGGGACAATAAAGGGAGTTAAAGTTGTGTACGTTGGTGATGGAAACAACGTTGCCCACTCACTAATGATAGCCGGAACCAAGCTTGGAGCGGATGTTGTTGTAGCAACTCCAGAAGGTTACGAGCCCGATGAGAAGGTAATTAAGTGGGCTGAGCAGAATGCAGCGGAGAGCGGCGGAAGCTTCGAGCTACTCCATGACCCGGTTAAAGCTGTCAAGGATGCCGACGTTATCTATACCGATGTCTGGGCCTCAATGGGCCAAGAGGCTGAGGCTGAGCAGAGAAGGAAGATCTTTAAGCCGTTCCAGGTTAACAAGGATCTAGTTAAGCATGCAAAGCCTGACTACATGTTCATGCACTGCCTGCCGGCGCACAGGGGAGAAGAAGTTACCGACGACGTCATTGACTCACCGAACAGTGTCGTCTGGGATCAGGCAGAGAACAGATTACACGCACAGAAGGCGGTTCTCGCCCTCGTAATGGGCGGAATTAAGTCCTGACAACTCAGTTTTTCTGTTATTTTTCAGTTTTCATTAAAATCTTTTTGAGTGATTCTAATTTCTCTTTTATGATTTCTTCCAAAAAATCCTGAGAAAATTTTGTGCTTCTTTGATTTAAGTAGCCCCCATATATTTCTAGAGCAGCTTCGTCTCCAAGCTCCTCAAGTTTCTTTAACACACTAGCTTTATCCAAATTCGCCCCATTTAAGAAGGCCCAAAGGCGAACTACTTCTCCGGCCAAGATATGCATCATCTTCTTGTTACCCTTGAATTTCTCAAGGTTTCTCTCTATCGATTTTATTCTCTCTTCCAATAGAACGCTAAAATCATAGGATGGAGGTATTATATCATTTCCTAAGACTACAATGTGGTTTTCAACGAAGTCCTCCCTATAAACCGTTAGGAATTTATACGGATAGCCCTTCTTCAGAGGATCATCAAGGTTCTCAACTAACTCCCAGGCAACGTCCACTTCCACAGGCTTGAACTCCGTAAAGCACTCTTCAACAGCTTCCTCCACTCTCAGAAGTATTCTCTTATTGAACTTCTCTAAAACCACAAAAACATCAACATCGCTAACTCCCGGAATGTAGTCTCCTCTAATGATTGAACCGTAGAGAATGAGAGAATAAATGGGGAGAGAAGAAAGTCTTCTTCTTAAGCAGTCAAGTGGTAGATGCTTCCTCGTCATTGTATATGTCCTCATCTGTTATCTCTTCCTCGTAACCTCTCGAGCCCTCCAGCGTTTCAATCCTGAACATGTAGCTCTTGTACCAGTTGTACTCTGGCAACTTCTTGATAGGAATAAGCTTCCAGGCCCTAGTCTCTTCAGCGTAGCCCCAGTTGACGTACTCGTTAAAGTTCCTGATTATGTCCGTTATTACAACGTTGAATTCATTCAACAGCAACTTCTGTATCTCCCTCCACTTGTCGAGGGAGCTCTCCCTCCTCGTTATCCCGAAGTAGCCTGCACACCTGGGCCCCTTGAGGGTTGCAATTCCCCTTCCAACGAAAGCCCTAATGGCCTTAACCGTCTCTGGGGGATCGGTGATGAATGTATCGAACTTATGTAAGGCGTAATCTGGCAATGGCTTCCTCAGGTCGAACGTGAATATCTCGATATCGTTGTAGCCGATCTCATCGGCGACCCTCTCTATGAACTTTATCAGCCTCTCGTCTATATCTAAGACGGCTATTCTCTTTGGAAGCCCTGAGAGCATCAGTGCAATGCTCGTTAGGTCATCGTCACCCAACACGAACACTTCCTTGTTCTCCAAGTCTCCTCTGGTGTGCATTAGAATAACTCTAGCTACAGTCGTCTCAGGGGTAACGTAGGCCTGATCGTACTCGTGGACTGGCTCTGGTCTGTCCTTCACTATCTCCCTGAACTGCTCCAGCAGGTCAGCGAAGGCCTGAAGGTCAACGGTCTTGCCCTGGCAGTGGGGGCAGGTGTAGTCATACCTCTTCCCTATCCCATACTCCGCAACTAAATCTTCGCCCTTCTCCGTAAGCTTAACCCCATCCTTGAACTCAACGTAGCCGAGCTCGTTTAAAGCTTCGAGGATTGCAACGACTAGCGGTAATGGCTCTTCACTTAAATCGACGATCCTCCATATATCGTTGCTCGCTAAAACCGCAGATAAGACGTTTTCTACACTTCTCTCGTAAACTGGTATCTTCGTTTTGGCTTTAACCCTCTCTACTATCTCCTTCATCTCCAAACACCCCCAGAAGTGTTCTTTTTCTGAATTCTCTTTCCACTCCTTTTAAAGGTTTCTGAGCTTAGCTTAAACTTTATTTAGTTTTCAAGCGAATGAAAAATTTGGTGGTGAGAGTGGACAGGAAGCGCGGGGCTTATCCTGAGTACACACTTGAGGATGCTATAGCAACTATATTCCTACTTAAAACTCCCCTAGGAAGGAAGCAGATAGCGGAAAAGCTTGAACTGGGAGAAGGGACAGTAAGGACTCTCCTTAGAAAGCTCTCCAATTTAGGAATAATAGGCTCTAGGCAGAGGGGCCACTTCCTAACTGAGAAAGGTGAAAAATTGAAGGCCAAGCTCAACGAGAGTTTCCTTGATCCTATAGGGGTTTCCGTGGACGGCTGGCCCGCCGTTGCGATTATCGTAAAGAATCCCCCAAAATTTAAGTCGATAGAGCTCAGGGACGAGGCCATAAGGTTCGATGCGAAAGGCGCGATGATTTTAACTGTTAGAAACGGAGAGATAGTGTTCCCAGAGGACTCAAGGCCCCTAAAGGAAACTTACCCCGAGATAGTAAGGAAGCTAATGAACTACGAGGAGGGAGATGCTATAATAATAGCATGGGCAGAAACACCTCCAAAAGCGTTAAAGGCAGCCATCCATGTTGCCGTGTTCATGAAAGAGAAGGACCTCCCTGGGGAGCTATTGGAGGTGGTTAGGTGATAATTCTCGCATTAGACGTTTACGAAAAGGACAAAGCTTTGAAGATAGCCGAGGATGTTAAGGAGTACATTTCAATGATAAAGGTCAACTGGCCTCTGATAATAGGGAGCGGTTTGGATATAATAGGAGAGCTAAAGAAGAGGACAAGATTAAAGATAATAGCGGATCTAAAGCTTGCAGACATTCCAAACACGAACAGGCTAATAGCAAAGAAAGTCTATGGAGCGGGAGCAGACTACATAATAGTTCACTCTTTCGTCGGGAAGGACAGCGTTCTAGCGGTTAAGGAGCTTGGAGAGATAATAATGATAGTAGAGATGAGTCATCCTGGGGCCCTTGAGTTCATAAACCCACTAACGGATAAGTTCATCGAGATGGCCAACGAGATACAGCCTTTCGGTGTTATAGCCCCGGGGACAAGGCCCGAGAGAATTAAGTACATCCGTGAGAGGTTAAATGAGGAGATAAGGATCTTGACCCCAGGGATAGGGGCCCAGGGAGGAAAAGCTTCAGAAGCAATAAAGGCTGGAGCTGATTACATAATCGTCGGCAGGTCGATATACTCCTCTGAAAATCCAAGAGAAGCAGCGAGGAGAATTTACGAGGAGGTGAAAGGATGGAGCTCAGAGTGAAGCACCCGCTCAGCAAGAAGGAAGTCAAGGAGATAATAAGGCAACTGAGTGAGATGTTCGGGGAGGAGATAGCATCAAAGATGCTTAAGAAAAAGGATGATGTTAAGGTTGCCGAGTTCGATAAGACGACGGAGATAATAATTGTGAACGATAAGCCGATGTTCATAAGGAGGAAAGATCTAATTTTCCCGCTGGTCATAGCCCTCTACAACCTATCGGATGAAGAAGACCTCAGGAAGTGGCCCAGGAGGGTAGTCGTTGATGAGGGGGCAGTCCCTCACATACTGAACGGGGCAGATGTTATGGCCCCAGGAATAGTTGATGCTGACGAAAACATCAGGGAGGGGGACTTCGTCTTCATAGTGGAGGAGAACTACGGGAGGCCCCTAGCAATAGGGATTGCGCTAATGAGCGGAAAGGCAATGAAGGAGAGGGACAGGGGGAAGGCCGTGAAGGTGATACACCACGCGAGGGATAAAATATGGCAGATAACCGCAAGATAAGGGTGGTAGTCGGTGGGGTCTTCGATATACTCCACGTCGGCCATATCCACTTCTTGAAGATGGCCAAGGAGCTTGGAGATGAGTTGATAGTTATAGTGGCTCATGACGAAACCGTAAAGAAGAGGAAGGGAAGACCACCGATAAATCCAGCCGAGGATAGAGCTGAAGTCCTTAGGGCGATAAGGTACGTTGACGATGTTGTAATAGGAGAGCCCGGTGAGGTAAGCCTTGAAACGATTAAAAGGCTAAAGCCAGATATAATAGCCCTAGGCCCAGACCAAGACTTCAGCTGCAAAGATTTAAAGGAGAAGCTAAAGAGGGAAGGCCTCAACGTTGAGGTGATAAGGCTGCCCTACTTGTATAAGGCGGACAGGGCAAAGACGAGCAAGATAATTCAGAGGATCATTGAGACCTTCTGCGAGTGAATCTTAGGACAACGAATTCCCTGAACCTCATCACCTCCTCGAATCCCTTCCTTTTGTAATAGTTGTAGGCCTCCAAGTTCGGGAAGGTCACAACGTAGGCCTCTTTTCCCAGACTCTCAAGTCTTTTTATCGCAAATTCTAAGAGTTTGCTACCAAGGCCTTTTCCCCTGTACCTCTCGTCGACCATGAAGAACTCTATTAGGCCGGTTCTTGGGCTCATTATCTCTTGTGGAACCCACCATACACCTTCCTTTGGGAGTTTATACACCAAGGCAATTGTACCGACTATTCCATTATCTTGGGCAACGTAAAGCTCATCGAACTCCCTGGTTAACCTGAACTCTAAGAATGGCTCATAGACCCTCTTGAAGCCTTCAAAGTCATCAATGCTCGGCTTTTTCTCAACCCACTCCAATGCCGGATACTTTCCTCCAGTACTCCTGTATATTTCGAATACGAATTTCACAAGTTCATCCTTTAGGCTGAGGGGATTCTCTATCCTCTTCACTTCCACCATACGCAACACCGAATTCGTTGTGGAATACCTTCCACCACTCCTCAACTTCCTTTCCATGGGGTCTCTTCTCTTCGGCCGGGAATCCTATGGCTATTATGAATGGCACCCTTAGATTCCTGGGGACATTAACTATCTCCCTAACGTACTCTTCAGCATCCCTCCCGTCGAAGGTCTTCCTGTTCATTATCTGAATCCATACGCTCCCAAGACCCAACGCAAAAGTTGCAAGGTGTATATGCTCCGCAACTATTGAGCAATCCTCAAGCCAGACGTCACTCTTCTCTGGGTCACCAACTATCGCTATAGCCAAGGGAGCACTCGCCAATGGATTTGCTCCAGGCTTCGCTTTGCTTAACAGCTCAAGCTTCTCCCTGTCATCTACAACGATGAAGTACCATGGCCTTCGATTGTGGGAAGAAGGAGAGAGGAAAGCTGCCTTTAAGATCAACTCAACGATTTCCCTGGGGATTTCCTTATCTCTGAACCTCCTTATGCTCCTCCTTCTCCTTAGTACTTCAAAGAACTCCATTACAACACCTCTAGATAAGCCTTGATTAGCTCTTTAGTTGCCAGCAGGCCCTTAACGTGGGTTCTCTCCATTCCGTGGCTCGCGTGAACTCCTGGGCCTATGAGGGCAACCCTGAAGTCCCAGCCGGCCCTTAAGGCAGCGGAACCATCTGAACCGTAGTAAGGGAATACATCTACAACGTAGGGAATCTTTCTCTCCTCAGCTAGCTCTATCAGCTTAGTCGTCATGTCGTAATCGTAAGGGCCTGTGGAATCTTTCGCGGCAATTGAAACAGCTGTTTCCTTTCCGTAGACCCCCTCCCCAACGACGCCCATGTCCACAACGAGGAGCTCCTCAGCAGTCCTGGGATAGCCAGCTGAGCCTCCGTGGCCGACCTCCTCGTAGGGCGAGAAGAAGAATGCCACAGGTATGTCATGGAGCTCGTCCTTTAAATCAGTGATCAGGTCGAGAATCACGGCTACACTGGCCTTATCGTCAAGGAAGTGGGCCTTCACGAAGCCGTTGACGTACTCAAACTTCGGATCAAAGGCTATGAAGTCCCCAGGCCTTATGCCTAGCTTTTCTGTATCCTCCTTCTTCTCGACTTCAGCGTCAAGCCTTATGTACATGGTCTCCTCCTTCCTCTCCTTCTTCCCTACTTCCCTGTTTACGTGGGCGCTCGGGTTCCTCAAGAGGAGAGTTCCCCTGAACTTCTTGCCCTTCCTCGTTATTATCGTGCAATATTCTCCCTCAAAGGTTGGAAGAACTAATCCGCCAATCCTCGAGAATGCCAAATGACCGTCGGGAAGGATTTCTTTAACCATTGCACCGAGGGTGTCAACGTGGGCTATAACAACCAGCTTTGGCTCGGGATGATTGCCAGCTATCAGTGCACCCTTCTTCGTGTAGTACGTGTTAACGCCGAGACCCTCAAGGTAGTCCTCGAGGTAGGGCATTATCTCCTTCATATAGCCGGTTGGGGACGGTATCTCGAGAATCTCCTTAAGTATCTTCACGACACTCTCCATAAAATCACCAGGCTAATGTAGAACTGAACCTTAAAGTCATTTCCTCAACAGTTGGATTGTCATCTCACAAAGCTCTCAATATCTTCATCATTTAAAGCTCTCCTGAAGCTTTCCCTAACAGCTTCACTAACTTCATCAACGTCCTTGAGAACTTCAACAAATTCATCTAATAGCCTTTCAAACTTCCTTTTTGATTTTGCAGATACTTCCTTCTCACGGTCAGCCATTAAATCCCCGAATTATACCCCAGGGATTTAAAATTTAGTAAAAACAAGCTCACCTTCTCACCACGTGGATAACTGTCCTGCCCCCAGTGAGCAGCCATAGAACGAAGAGCATCGCATACAGGAACACTCCAAAACCCTTTATCGTTGAACTGTTAAGGAGCGAAGCAACCTTGAGGGTTGCCGAGGTGTAGGCCCCGAGGGGGAATATGAAGGCCCACCATGCGAGGCTGTAGGGGAGCGAGATCTTTCTAATGTAGTATAGGGTGAGCATCACCGCCATGAGGAACCACCAGATGCCGAAGCCCCAGAGGAATACGACCAGAAAGCTTAGTTCACCCTTGACTATCGCGAGGTACGATGAGGCTCCAGCACCTATTGGACCGAGGTTTATCCATATCGAAGGGGCCAAGCCACAGGGCATCGGCTCGTGCCTTATGAACCTCAGCATGACCATTGAGAACAGGGCCAAGTAGAGGAAAAAGCCAGAGCCCCAGGAGAAGTACAGCAGGGCCGGATCCACCTTGTAAAAGCACGTCATTGGAATAACTATCAGGCCGACTGGCGGAATGAACCACGCCGGGCCCAAGGTTTTGGTGTCTATTTCACCCTGGGTGAACATCACGTAGGGTATGAGGAGGGAGAAGCCTATGGTCATTGCAACTCCTATCAGCCACACTATGGCTATCGTCCCGTAGAAGTGGGAAACCACCGGGTGGTAGAGATCCCTAAGGGCATCTTCCCTGTAGAGGAGCCATCTCAGAATCCAGGGGATCAATAGGACAATGAACAGGAAAGTATTGAGATAGGCAAGCATCTTAGCTACTTTTAACAGGAGAGGATAGTCCTGGGAGAGCATCTTTGAGGTTATAGCTAATGCTCCAGTTCCCATAACGCTTGCAAACCAGCTCGGAGGGAATTCCTTGATCCACTTCATCCATCACACCTGAAGGTTGTTACATGTGAACTGTATTAAAAATGTTTTCACGTGTATAAATTCCTAAGGTCTAACGCAGTTGGAACTTTCTCTTCAATTCTCTTCCTCATTACCAAGTAGTACTTTTCCCAGCCTTCAAGCCTTAACAGCTCGGACTTCTTCTTTAGATCCTTCAGGATTCTCTGTATCTCTAGCCCGCTTAAGTCCTTCTACTTCACTTCCACAAAGAGAACTTTTCTCTCCCTTTCGTTTAGGGCAACGATATCTATTTCCTCTTCCCTGTGCCACCACCTTCCAATCCTCGTAAACCTGAGCGGCAGTTCTTTGGCCTTGTTCAGCTCAATCAGGAACTCCTTGGCAACTTCCTCAAAGCGGAGTGAGAAAACCCTCTGAAGATCATCTTCAACGTCCTCCCAAGAAATTATTCCGGCTTCAATAGCACCCCTATTCGGATAGACGATTGAGAACCATGTCAGGAGCATTGCATCTGCTATCTTATAGAGGTCCCTCTTCTCTTTCCTGCCCACGGGGAGTTCTCTCTCCACGAAACCGAGCCTCATGAGGTTCTCAAGGTAAGGGTAAATTTTTCTGCCCTCGACACGAACTAAAAATATTATACTCTCAAGTGAGTTCATAATAATTGAAAATGAAACTGAGGAAGATTGGGATAAGGCTTGGAAAAATCTTTGAAAAATTTGAAGACCATGATGGTATGGATCTAGTTGATTGTCTCAGCTTTGCGACAATGGAGCGTCTCAGGATAATAACGGCTTTCACCTTTGACCATGACTTCGAAATATATAGCTTCTATAAAGCCCCTGATTCTCGAGTCCCATCAATTTTTGATTTAAAACAAAAGTTAAGGTTATAACTTCTGGGGGAGAAGTTAACTTCTGGGGGAGAAGTTTGTACTTCGACCCAAGACCAAAAACAAAGAGAGAAGATTTATTTGACAGGGAGAGGGAGCTTGAAGAGTTCATAACTGCCCTAGAGTCTAAAAGGCCCCTAACGGTTATAACGGGGATAAGAAGGTTAGGGAAAACTTCGCTTTTGCTCGTAGGCCTTAACGAAGCCAATGCCCCTTACATTCTCATAGACATGAGGGACGTCAACCCGAGCTCGGAGTTTGACCTCTACAAAAGGATAGAAGCGGGCCTTAACAGGTTAATTAGGGAGAGAAAGGACATAAAAACGAAAATTAAAGAGATACTTTCCCACATATCTGGAGTCCAAATTCTTGGTTCTGGAATATATCTCTCTTGGGGGGAGAGAGGAGTAGATCTTCTAGAACTATTCGAAACCCTCGAGAGGCTCGATGTTGTAATCGCGTTCGATGAGGTACAGTACGCTAAAGGTCCAATTGGGAGAAAGCTAACCGGTCTAATAGCACACCTCTACGATTACACCAACCTCAGAATAGTTGTCACGGGAAGCGAGGTTGGCCTCCTCTACGACTTCCTGGGCATTGAAGATCCAAACGCCCCTCTATTCGGAAGGTACTTTGAGGAGATCACCCTCTCAAGGTTCAGCGAAGAGCAGAGCAGGGAGTTCCTCAGGATAGGCTTTGAGCAGTGCAACGTTAACGTTGGCGAGGAAACTATAGAGGAGGCAGTTAGAGCATTGGACGGAATAGTTGGATGGCTTGTCCTCTTCGGAATGTCAGCTTTGAAGAACCCGGAGAGGGCCCTTGAGGCCACGTTAAAGAAGGCTACACTTTTGGCCAAGAGGGAGTTCGAGGAGTTCCTGAAGAGGCACGAATTCGCGAGAAAAAGATACATCGCGGTTATGAGGGCTGTAGCTTTAGGAAACAAAAGGTGGAGCGAGATAAAGGAGTTCCTTGAGAGGAGGGAGAGGAAGTCCATCTCTGACAGCGTGGTGCACAGGTTATTGACGAATCTTGTCAAGGCCTCCTTCCTCGAGAAGGTCAAGGGAGAGTACAGGATAGCTGATCCAATTCTTGAAATGGTGTTTAAGCAAGGTTTTTAAGGGGCCTCTCGTTTAAAGGGTTTGGTGGTGTATATCGTCCACCGCTACCTTTAGCCCAAACCAACCAACTCTTCTTCCCCGGTTAGTTCTTAGTAGGTGGTGCCTATGCTACCGAAGAATTATGACCCGAACGAGATAGAGCCTAAGTGGCAGAAGTACTGGCTCGAGGAGAAGATATACAAGTACAGGTTAGACGAGAACAAGCCAAGCTACGCCATAGACACTCCCCCACCGTTCACGAGCGGAACCCTACACCTGGGACACGTGCTAAGTCACACCTGGATAGATATAATAGCCAGATTTAAGAGGATGAGGGGCTACAACGTTCTCTTTCCGCAAGGCTTCGACAACCACGGACTCCCAACCGAGTTAAAGGTCGAAAAAGAATTCGGAATTACGAAGGATCAGCCCGAAGAGTTCCTGAAGAAGTGCGTGGAGTGGACTTGGCAGGCCATTGAAGCTATGAGAAACCAGTTCATAAGGATAGGGTACTCAGCCGATTGGGATCTTGAGTACCACACCATGGATGACAAGTACAAGGCAACAGTCCAATACACTTTGCTCAAGTTCTACGAGAAGGGACTGCTCTACAGGGAGGAGCATCCTGTTTACTGGTGCCCCAAGTGCAGGACTTCGCTGGCTAAGGCTGAGGTAGGCTACGTTGAGGAGGAGGGCTACCTCTACTACATAAAGCTTCCCCTGGCAGATGGTTCCGGCTACATTCCGATAGCGACCACGAGGCCCGAGCTCATGCCCGCGTGTGTTGCGGTCTTCGTTCACCCGGACGACGAGAGGTACAAGCATTTAGTTGGAAAGAAGGTGAAGCTGCCAATTTACGAGAGGGAGGTTCCAATTCTAGCGGATGAGGATGTAGATCCGAACTTCGGAACCGGTGCCGTGTACAATTGTACGTACGGTGATGAGCAGGATATAGTCTGGCAAAAGCGCTACAACCTTCCCGTGATAATCGCGATAAATGAAGATGGAACCATGAACGAAAAAGCGGGACCATACGCGGGGCTTAAGGTCGAGGAGGCGAGGAAGAAAATAGCGGAAGACCTCGAGAAGATGGGTCTTCTCTACAAGAAGGAGAAGATAAAGCACAGAGTCCTCAGGCACACCGAGAGGAGCAGCTGTATGGCTCCGATTGAGCTGTTGCCCAAGAAGCAGTGGTTCATAAAGGTGAAGGACTTCACCGATGAGATTGTGAAGGTAGCGAAGGAGATCAACTGGTATCCCGAGGACATGTTCCTGAGGCTTAAGGACTGGGCCGAGAGCATGGATTGGGACTGGGTGATAAGCAGGCAGAGGGTCTTCGGAACTCCATTCCCGTTCTGGGTGTGCAAGAACGGTCATATAGTTCCAGCTAGAGAGGAAGATTTGCCCGTAGATCCAAGGTTCGACAAGCCTCCGGTAGAGAAGTGCCCTGTCTGTGGAGCAGAACTAGAGCCCGTAACAGATGTACTTGACTGCTGGGTTGACTCGAGCATTACTCCGCTGATAATCACGAAGTGGTACGATGCGGTTAAGGGCGACGAGGAGGCGAAGAAGTGGTTCGAGCACAACTTCCCAACAGCGTTAAGGCCCCAGGGAACCGACATAATTAGGACGTGGGCCTTCTACACGATATACAGGACCTACAAGCTGACCGGGGAGAAGCCATGGAGGGATATAGTGATCAACGGAATGGTCGCAGGGCCGGACGGAAGGAAGATGAGCAAAAGCTACGGGAATGTAGTAGCTCCAGATGAAGTGATTCCAAAGTACGGTGCAGATGCTCTAAGGCTGTGGACTGCTTTAGCCCCTCCAGGTGAAGATCACCCCTTCAAGTGGGAAACAGTTGATTACAACTTCAGGTTCCTCCAGAAGCTCTGGAACATCTACAGGTTCGCCGAGAGGCACATAAAGGACTTTGAGTACGAGGAGTACAAGGATTTGGAGCTCGAGCCCCTCGACAGGTGGATACTCTCGAGACTGCACAGACTGATAAAGTTCGCGACCGAAGAGCTAGAGAAGTACAGGTTCAACCTGATAACCAGGGAGCTCATGACCTTCGTATGGCACGAGGTTGCTGACGATTACATAGAGATGATAAAATATAGGCTGTATGGAGAGGACGAGGAGAGCAAGATAAAGGCCAAGGTTGCATTGTATGAGCTGCTGTGGAACCTCCTGCTATTGCTAGCCCCGTTCGTCCCGCACATAACCGAGGAGCTCTACTACCACTTGTTCAAGGACAAGGTTGGAGCCAAGAGCATCCACTTATTAGAGTGGCCCAAGTACAGCGAGGAAAGGATAGACGAGGAAGCGGAGAGGGTTGGTGAGCTAGCGAGGAAGATCGTTAGTGAGATGAGGAAGTACAAGAACTCCCACGGGTTGCCTTTGAACGCTAAGCTTAAGCATGTAGCAATCTACGCAACGGAGAGCTATGATCTAGTTAAGCTGATAGAGAGGGACATAGCCGGAACGATGAACATCGAGAGGCTTGAAGTCGTGAAGGGAGAGCCCCAGCTCGAGGAGAGGGTTGTAGAGATAAAGCCCAACTTCAGAAGGGTTGGGCCAAGGTACGGGAAGCTAGTTCCAAAGATCGCCCAGTACCTGGAGGAGAATGCAGACAGGATTGCCAAGGAGCTGAGGGAAAAGGGCAGGGTAGAGTTCGAGGTTGATGGGACTAGGGTAGAGTTAGACAGGGAGGATGTGGTGCTTAGGAAGGCGGTGTTCAGCGAAGGGGAGGAGGTTGAGACTGCCGTTGTAGATGATGTTGTTATCCTGTTCTTCTGATATCCCTTTTATTTAATTCAACGATTATTCCTGGGATTAGGGCCAAACCTATGAGTGCAAGTACCTGGGCTTGAACCTCCTCAAGGTAACCTCTCAGCACAACAAAGATTACCAGTCCGAGAAGGGCCAACAAGCATTGCAAGGGCAAATGAATAAATCCACACTGAGGCGAGCAAGAGGCCCGTGGTTGGATCAGCCCCTTTCCCTAGAGATCTTTAGGCCCACCAGCGTATCCCCCAGAAGCAACATAATAGATGAAAACACCACAGATGTATAAATAAATCCCTCAGCCGAGTAGAGGGGGTACCTTGGGAGAAAAGGTAGAAAGCCATCAGTGGATTTCCCAGGACCAAGGCCGAGAGGCGTGATGATGCTACTCGTCCTCGTTATCAACATCCTTGAAACCAACAAAAAGACCGGCTTAAGTTCTCGGATTTATGGTTGCCCCTGACGGTTTCACTAGGAACCTCTAGCCTGTCAATCCTCATGGTAGGGAGGATTGGACAGGAAATGCCACTAATAACGGAGCTTCCAGTTGTCGGCTCAAAAATAATTGCTCTAACTGTTTCAATGTTCTTTATATACTACCTGCTGGTTCAAGGGAGAACAAAGCAGACGGTTACCATAATAAAGGTGAGAGTTCGGTCGAGGAGCAGGATAGAAGTTAAGGATGGCAGTTATTCCCTTATGGGCCATCCCAGAGTCAGAATATATGAGATTAGAAAGTGTTAAGGAGATGCATATAACAGAGGGAGGAAAGAAGATTAGGGTTCCCAAGATAGCCGAGTCCCATAACGATGGCGTTCTCACAGTGGTGCACTCCAACTTAACTAAGAGAGTGGTTTAACTCTAACGTTTAACTTTAAACTCTGTATTGTCCCGTTTATTGCCTCAAGTATCCTCCACTTCTCCTCCAAGCAGTTCTTTCCCTTAAGGCAACTCTCAGGAATTGGCGGTTCCCTATCCTTGAACAGCAAAAACCAAACCTGCCACCTTCCGGGCTTGTCTATCTTAAAGGTGTAGTTAGTTTCAAACTGGGGCGTCCAGTTGCCCTCTATGTTCACGGGAATTGAGGGGAGAGTGACGTTGAACCTGTCCATGAGGTACATCTCGTGGATTATCGTCTCGTTGGTCGTGAAGTCGTAGGTTAAGTTCACCAGCCATATCTCCACGTAATAAGTTACGTTCCTATGCTCGTGGTTGACTATTCCAATTATCACCCTCCCTGTCTCGTTGACGAAGAGCTCCGTCGGATAATCTGCAGCCTTCCCCTTAGGCCCCAGGATGTAGAATTCCGTGAAGGCCTCCCCAGGCTTAGGATGCGTTATCACGTAGCCAAGGGTTCCGATTGATGCCATTATCGCTATTATCAGGATCACCGTCAAGACCTTATCCAACCTGCTAGCTTTGTCCCACTCGAGCTCCCTCTTTATGTCCTCCAGAGTAACCCATGGTATCCATGGCTCAAAAGCATCCTTCCTCCTGTATATTGCCACCACCGCAAAGACCACGTTAAAAATTGTCAGGCTAACTAAAATTGGAGTTAGCCTTATCCCCCAGGGGGTGTAGTTGAGGGCCAAACCAATTAGGGGAACTATTGCGATGCTAAGGCCTAGACTTAGGGCTAACCTCTCTAGATTGTCAAGCTCCTTCCTCTCTGGAAAGAGTGCAGTTATAAAGACGTACCCTGGGAGAAACAGAACAAAAACTAGGCCCAGGACTTTCCGAATAAAGCTCTCCGGGGTCAAGAATATTACCGCGTCTAATAATATTGAAAGGGCTATCACTGTGATTAAATCCCAGTACCTTGCGAGTCCCTTAGGTTTGCCCATTGCAATTCCCTGCTTTTTTGAGTGCTATTCCCTTAAAAAGCTATACCGTAATTCTTCACCACGATCCTCCCATCCTCTGTTACAGCTCCAAGCTCCCAGCTCTCGTAGTACCTGTTGAGGACTTCAAGTGCTTCCTCCTTTTCCTCATGGGGAACCACGACGATGAAACCAACGCCCATGTTGAAGACCCTGAACATCTCCTCAAGGGGAACGCCGTTCTCGTGTATTAGCTTGAAGATTCCGGTGATGGAGGGCATTTCTACCTCGAAGCCATACTTCGTGATTCTCTTGAGGTTCAACAATCCCCCACCCGTGATGTGGGCCAGACCGTGAACCTTCACACTCTTTAGTAGCTCAAGGACTGGCTTAACGTAGATCCTCGTGGGCTCAAGTAGCCACTCCCAAAGCTTCCTTCCCTCGTACTCGTAGTCAAGGCCGTACTTCGGGATTAGAAGTTTCCTGGCAAGGGTCAAACCGTTTGAGTGAATTCCAGAGCTTGAAATGCCAATCACAACATCCCCAGGTTTTATCTTCTCTCCCGTTATTACCTTGTCCTTTTCAACTATTCCGATAGCGGTCCCTGCCAGGTCATAGCCGCTGATTAAGTCGGGCATTACAGCGGTTTCCCCTCCCACTATCGCTATTCCGGCCTCCTCGGCTCCCCTGTATAAACCCTTAGCCACCTGCTCGAACACCTCATCATTGGGCTCTCTTATTGCGAAGTAGTCTACTAACGCTACAGGCTCCGCACCAACGCAGATTATATCGTTGACGTTCATGGCTATCATGTCTATTCCTATTGTATCAAACTTCCCAACAGCTTCGGCAACTAGAACTTTAGTTCCGACACCATCTGTGGTCATCGCTAAGTAAAAGCTACCGAAGTCCAGCAACGCCGCGTAGTGTCCTATCTCTCCCGGCTCCCCCACTTTTCCCTGCCTAAACTCAAATGTTCTCCTTGCTGCATCTATTATATGCCTAAGTGCTCTAGATGTTTTTTCTTCATCGACTCCGGCTTGAGCATAGGTCAGCATTCTACCACCGGTGATAGCTTCGCAAGAACTTTTAAAAATTTATGTTGATTTTAACCCAACAAATTTGATTATTTTAACAAGTATATGGCAATCTTGCCAATTAGATACTCCCAAATTAGCTCGGAGGTTCCGTGCTTGTTTCCGTTTTGTACCATTAGTCCTGTAAGTTTTTTAGTTAGCTTTGTATAATGCTTGTGTTTGGTAGCCTAAGTTTCCATTAACGATAGTGCAATGTGTCTCTAGGCAATGGGGAATTCGCTACCGTGAGGGGCTCAAGTATCGCCGTGATAACCGCCTGCATCACAAAGATACAGGACGAGAGAATGGCATCTATAGATACTAAAATGAGTACATCGTCTTTCCTCCAAGAATCCTTGTTAAACATCTTTCTACTGTACTTTCTATCACATCTGCTGATCAAAATTCAGCTCTGTACTTCCCTGGTCAATCCCCTGAAGTCCCCTAAATCCCACACCAACCACCCATCCTCTTGTAGCTTCTCCTTTCCCTTTACCTCCTTGGTAATTAAGCCGTAAAACCTCTCCCATTCCTCCATCTCAATAAGTTCGCTCTTTCTCCTTAAGTCTCTTAATATTCCCCTAGCTTCCTTTTTATTCAAGTCCTTCCACTTTACTTCAACGAATAAAACCTTCTTCTCACGCTCGTTTATCGCCACTATATCGATTTCTTCTCCCCTATACCACCACCTTCCAATCCTCGTAAACTTAAAGGGAAGCTCTCCCACTAAGTTAAGCCTAATTAAGAATTGTTTGGCTATTTTCTCGAACACCTGACCTAGATAGTCGTTGAATTCGGCTTTTACCTCTTCAACAACATCTAACCCCATCTCAATCTCACTTTTTAACGGATAAACAAAGCGGAACCAGAAGGCAAAGAGATTATCGTTAATTTTGTAGAGGGCCCTCCCCCTCCCAATAACGGGCTTTTCTTCAGTTATGTAGCCCATTTCGCTCAGCACGTTTAGGTATTTTGCGAGAGATTTAGTGTCTATCTTAGCTTTATCCGCAATCTGACCAAACCTTGTATAACCTGTGGCTATTGCCCTGAGGATTGAGAAGTACCTAGAGACATCCCTCAGCTCCTGCTTGAGAAGGTACTTTGGCTCATCATAATATTTAGCCCCCTTCGAGAGCAATAGCTCCCTGAGATTGTCCCAAAAGCTGAGTTCTGGGCTGTAGTCGGCCAAATATTGTGGGACCCCGCCGAAGACTGAGTATATATGCACCGCGGTTTCGGCATCAACCCTGTGGAATTTCCAGGCGTTGAAGAAGTCCATCTCCTTAACCTTCCATGCTCCGGTTCTCCTCCCGTATATGGGGGATCTTGCTGAAAGGATCCCCTCCATAAAGGAAACAAGGGAACCACAGAGAATTAGCATGATCTTTGTCTTCGAGAGATGCAGATCCCAGTACTTCTGGAGAACGCTGAGAAAGTCCTTTTGCGATTTGGCTATGTACTGAACCTCATCTATTGCCACAACAAGTCTCTTGGAGCTTTTTCCAGCGAGATACGTGAAGAATGCTCCCCAGCTTCTCAGAGGATTTTCTCTAAGGAGGGGATCGTCAAAGTACCCCGCAAGCCTCTCGGAGAAGTCTTCCAAAACCGTTTCACTTTCTTCCGCCAGCAGATAAACTCCGCCGACCTCAGATAAAAATCTCTGCAAAAGGTACGTTTTCCCAATCCTCCTCCTGCCGTAGATAATTATAAGCTCGGGCTTTTCGGAACTCCATCTCCTCCTGAGGAACTCAAGTTCCTCCTCCCTATCAATGAACATACTCACGAGTATCATACTCTAGAGTAGGAATCATTGCTTATAAGTTTTTGCACGTGGGTTTATGTAGGGCCTAAGACCATGTCTCCGACAAACTCATTAGTAAATCCTCCACATATATAGGAGGAGCACGAAATAGTTCATATTGACAGCTTCAGCATTGGCGAGAGTATGCAATATCTCAGGGAGGGCTTCGCAGAAGTTAGAATAAGTGTCCAGAAGAAGAAATAGAAGAGGCCATTGAAGTCCTTGATTGCGTCGTTGGATGGCTCAGAGAGTATGGGTGGTGTAGGTATCGCGGAAGAACGCATGGTGTCGCAATAGATTATGTGTTCCAAAAAGCAAAGTACTCGCCTAGATGCCTTAGAATAGCCCTGGCAATTTCAGAAGGCTACAATACACGGTCATCAATAAAGACATGTTTACGGTACAACTTTAAGAAACTTAACTCGTTTAAAATCCTTATCGAATGTTGCAATATTCTTTATTCCATAGTGCCTGCAAGTTATTGCAATTAATGCGTTATTAGGTAGGAGTTTATACTTTTTCATGACTTCCCTCCATTCACTGACCTCTTGATAGTCAGGCAAGATTGTAATACCTCTATTATCAAATATAACTTTTAGATCCTCTTTGAAGGGCCCGCAACCCTTTTCGGAGATAAAATTTTCTTAAATCAAAAGACCTCCTTGCCCCATACTTATCTCGTGAAAACTCCACGAGCCATCTCGTCTTCCCAATCCTCCTCCTTTCGTATATGACGACAAATGATGGAGTGTTTTTCCATTCCCTCTCCAATATTTTGAGCTCTTTCTCCCTGTCTACAAATTGACTAATCATGATTAGTACTAAGTGTGATTAGTATTATTAATAGAGGAAATCCCTTGAGTACAGGAACTCGTGCCTCTTCAGAACGAGCCCTTCCAGCTTTCCGCACTTTCTATTTTCTATGCAATTCAGCAGCTCCAAGAGGATCTCCTTGGAGATGTAGTACGGGCAGGTCTGACAGTACTTGTTGTCCCTGGCAACTTCATTCCTCATCTTCCTCACGATCCCGACCGAACACTCCTCGGTGTCCTCGTTAACCCCGTGAAATCCTTCCTTTGTCCAGTTCCAGCATATTCCCGTTGTTTCTATCCTATTTACTTCCTCTTTTAGCCTTTCAAAATTCTCAAAAACGCTTGGATCGTAGACCTTCTTGACGTCCTCGACCGTTATATTCCCCTCTATCAAATCCCGGGCGGTCGAGGACAGTAAGTCAGCATCACCCATAGACCTTGAGTGCACCCCAAAAATGAAATTCTTCCCCAGTTCTAGCTTTAACCGCCCTCTCATAGACCAGTTTGTACCTTAACTCATCCTCCATGAAGCCAACTCTAAATTTTACTTTACCACTAGATAGAGCAATCTAATTAACAAAAATATGTCAAACAATGCTTAAATATGTCCAATTCTTTAACAAATATACGTCAATAGGAGGTGGTTCTATGATCAAGCTTAGGGATGAGCTTGGAACCGCAACAACTGATTCAGCCCAGAAGATACTTCTGCTGGGTAGTGGTGAGCTTGGGAAGGAGATAGCTATTGAAGCCCAACGCTTGGGGGTTGAGGTTATAGCCGTCGACAGGTACGCCAACGCTCCCGCCATGCAAGTCGCCCATAGGAGCTACGTTGGCAACATGAAGGATAAGGACTTCCTGTGGAGTGTCGTTGAGAGGGAGAAGCCCGATGCAATAATTCCAGAGATCGAGGCGATAAACCTAGACGCATTATTCGAGTTCGAGAAAGATGGCTACTTTGTGGTTCCAAACGCTAAAGCAACTTGGATTGCCATGCACAGAGAGAGGCTTAGGGAAACCTTGGTTAAGGAGGCAAAAGTTCCAACTTCGAGGTACATGTATGCCACAACATTGGATGAGCTCTATGAGGCCTGTGAAAAGATAGGTTACCCCTGCCACACCAAGGCAATAATGAGCTCCTCCGGTAAGGGTTCGTACTTTGTTAGGGGACCTGAAGATATACCAAAGGCATGGGAGGAGGCCAAAACCAAAGCTAGGGGTAGCGCTGAAAAAATCATAGTTGAGGAGCACATAGACTTTGATGTTGAGATCACGGAGCTTGCCGTGAGGCACTTCGATGAGAACGGTGAAATCGTCACGACTTTCCCTAAGCCAGTAGGCCACTATCAGATCGACGGTGATTATCATGCAAGCTGGCAGCCAGCAGAGATAAGCGAGAAGGCTGAGAGGGAGGTGTACAGAATAGCGAAAAGGATTACTGATGTGTTGGGTGGCGTGGGCCTCTTCGGTGTGGAGATGTTCGTTAAAGGTGACAAGGTCTGGGCCAATGAAGTTTCCCCAAGGCCTCACGATACTGGATTAGTCACCCTAGCATCTCATCCCCCAGGATTCTCGGAGTTCGCCCTCCACTTAAGGGCAGTTCTCGGCCTCCCAATTCCTGGGGAGTGGGTTGACGGTTATAGGCTGTTCCCAATGCTAACTCCCGCCGCGACCCACGTGATAAAGGCCAAGGTTAGCGGTTACTCCCCGAGGTTCAGAGGACTGGCCAAGGCACTGAGCGTTCCAAACGCTACAGTTAGGCTCTTCGGTAAGCCCGAGGCGTATCCTGGGAGAAGGCTTGGTGTCGTTCTTGCCTGGGATAAAGACGTTCAGGAGGCCAAAAAGAGGGCAGAAATGGTTGCCCACATGATTGAATTAAGGACTAGGTCTTCAGACTGGCACTCCCAGGATTACGAGAAGAGGAAACATCTTCTCTGATTCACATTTTTATCCTAGGTGTTATTCCTTTGTGTTATAGAAATCGAAAAGTTAATAAATTATTGTAATTCTATTTCTGTGAACTATTATCATTGGCAGTATGATGAGAGTGAGGTGTTCCCAATGAAATCTTTCAGAGCGAGACTGGTTTACCACTATAAGAAAAAGAAGAACCCGGAGAAGGAGAAAAGAAAAGTCACTGTGATTCTTCAAGGTATTTCTCCCATCCAACTTCCTCGAGTTTCTTAGCTTTGCCCTCTACGGTTTTTCTCATTTCCTCCTTGTACTTCTCGAGCTTCTCGGCTATCTCGGGATACTTTATAGAGAGTATCCTTAGGGCAAGTAGAGCGGCATTTTTTGCATTGTTTATTGCCACTGTGGCTACAGGAACTCCCGTGGGCATTTGAACTATCGACAATAGAGAATCCAAGCCGTTTAATGCTCTACTCTTCACAGGGACTCCAATCACGGGAAGTGTGGTAATAGAAGCAGTCATTCCGGGAAGGTGAGCTGCTCCTCCTGCACCCGCAATTATAACCTCAATTCCCCTCTCCCTCGCTTTCTTTGCATACTCGTACATTCTCTCTGGAGTTCTGTGGGCGGAGACTATCGTTATCTCATACTCAACACCGAACTCCTCAAGAACCTTAGCCGCCTCCTTCATCACGGGCAAATCGGAGTCGCTACCCATAATAATCCCAACTTTAGGAGCCATTTCCAACCACCTTAATAATTCCTTTAACCTTGTGAGCTATCTCTAAGGCCTTTTCCAAGTCTTTATTCACAACGGTAACGTGCCCCATTTTCCTTAGAGGCCTTACTACAGGCTTGCCGTAGACATGCACATAAACCCCAGGATAGCTTAAAGCCTCTTTTAATCCAACTACCTTAGGTTTCCCATAGCCTTCACCAAGGAGGTTAAACATCACGGCAGGAACTAAAAGCTCAGAACTGCCTAACGGAAGTCCAGTTATGGCCCTTACATGTTGCTCAAACTGGCTCGTCATGCAAGCCTCTATTGTATAGTGGCCGGAGTTGTGAGGTCTTGGGGCTATCTCATTAAGGAGAATCCTACCATCCTTATCAAGGAACATCTCAATTCCAAAAATTCCAACTCCATCTAAAGCCTTAACAACCCTCATTGCTATCTCCTGAGCCTCCTCTGCCTTATCCTCTGGAATCCTTGCAGGAACAACCAAGAAGTCAAGGATGTTAGCTTCATTGAACACCATTTCTACGACGGGGTAAACTTCAACGTTTCCGTATTGATCTCTTGCAACCATAACTGCGATCTCTTTTTCTATGTTCACAAACTCCTGAAGCATTGAATCAGCAGGAAGGAGCTTGTCAAGTTCCTCTTCAGTCTTGATGACCATTACTCCCTTTCCATCATACCCTCCCTTTCTAGTCTTCTGAACTAGAGGAAATCCAAACTCCCTAGCCTTTTCTTTTAGCTCCTCTCTATCTGCCCTGACGAACTTTGGAACTGGAATTCTAGCCTTCCTCATGACCTCCATTTGTACGAGCTTATCCTGAATTACCTCCAATATTCGGGGAGAAGGATAAACGGGGTATCCCTCCTCCTCTAATTCTTTGAGAACTTTAACGTTTACATGCTCAATATCATAAGTTAATACATCAGAAATCTCAGCCAACTCCCTTATTTTATCCCCATCCATAAAGCTCGCCGTTATCTTGTAGTCAGCCAACCCACAGGCTGGGCATTTTTCTTGAGGATCCAGAACAGCAACTTCAAAGCCAAGTTTTCTTGCCTCTTGAGCCATCATTTTAGCTAGTTGCCCACCACCAACTATGCCTATCCGCACCATAGCCATCCATATCAACATATAAATGCCTAATATAAATAGTTTTCTCAAAAAAATTGACATAAACTAGTAAATCTTTGTCATCTTAACTTTTCCATCCTTGAAGCTGTATTCAAATTTCATTATTCTTGGCTCTGTATCGGGAGTTTTAAGAACCATAAGCTCCCTCTTTATCCCTTCCTCTGTAAAGTAACTTCTTGTCCTAAGTACATAGTCGGCTCTCCTATATACTGAAGCGAATACATCCTCGTACTCCTTTCCTATCCATAACCAAAAGTTAGTACCCCTTGGATACTTCTTGTAAGCCCTATGAACCGCTCTCACTTCAGAAGACACTTCTAAATATCTGAGGGTCTCCTCTGGGCTATTGAAAAGTTCCATATATGAAGAAATAGCAACTGCAAACCCATAAATTTCCCTACCCTCAAACATCCCTCGTTCTGCCCATATCTTCTTGTGCGCCTCTATTACTTGGGCATATTTTATTGGCAACGTCTCTGAAGATAGCATCCCCTCAAGGAACCATACGCTTGGGAGTTTCGTCTTTATTCCATGGAAACTCCCATAGGTGTCTATAATAGAAAGCTTATACGATTCAAGATACTCCACTGGGTTTATGCTGAACCTTTCAAGAGCTTTAAGGACAAGGGGCAGGGGATAAGAGATATTAAAATATCCAACAAGCGAGTCACTCCTTAGTTTTTTCGAAATTATATAAAATAGGAGATCAACTCCCCTTGAAGGAGAGTCTTCTTGATGGAGTAGGACAAGCGAGTACTTCTTTATTTCCCCAACCTCCTTGTCGAGAACATCTATCTCCCAAGATACCATGGGCATCACTCTCCAAATAACTCAAATATGGTATTTTCTAAGGGCCCTTTTGAAATTATTCCAACCTTCTTTCCACCAATAACCTTAGTTTCTATAACAACATCAGATGCAAAGTAGATTACGTCTTCTAGCTCAGGACATTCAAGGGGAGAATATGTGAGTATACCTCTAACTCCTTTATTCTTAAGGAGCTCCTCCTTCATAAACCAAACCATCTTATGAGTATACAGCGGATTATGGAACAACTTGCAAGCTCCAGATGTTAAATAGCTCATTATCCAGAGTTTCTGATATTCAATGTTCCAGTTATTGGCAAGCTCTTTTCCCCATTCCTTAACCTTGCTAACGAAAATTGCATCTTCGACATAGCCGGATATTGTATAGATGCTCTTTTCTTTTCTCTCTATCTTGTGCACGCTTCCAAAGACATCAAAAACAACTAAGTTTTTACCAAGGTAATTACGTACGTCAGCGCCAAGATTCTCCATGTTCCTAAGGAACACGTTAAACGGTTCATACAGAAATAATATTGCCTGCGCGCCACTCTCTAAAAGCTTCTTAAGTAGTAACAATGCATATCTGTCACCACCAGCTTCTAAATCTCTCTGTATGATCGTTAAAACTCCATTTTTCGGTACTAAGCTAAGAATCTCATCTATTCTAGGCATAGAGCTCACCTGTCTTTATTTTACACCAGGAGAATATAAATGGATTTTGTGTAGGTATTTACTCTTCTATGACATAACTGGAAGTTGTTTCATGATAGTAATATTATTAGCATAAATACGACAACGAAAACCATTAATAGCGGAATGTTTTGACGCAAAAATGGTGAAATTAATGAAGGTTCTGCTAGTTGGTGGTGGGGGAAGGGAACACGCAATTGGAGAGGCCCTCGTTAAGGGCGGGGCAGAATTATATGTTATATCAAAACACAAGAATCCTGGGCTCGCTAAAATAGCTAGAGATTACAGGCTCGCTAAGGAGACCGATGTGAACAAGGTCGTAGAGTTCGCAAAGAGGTGGAGGGTTGAGTTGGCATTCATAGGACCAGAGGCCCCACTTGAAGCTGGAATAGTAAATGTCCTTGAAGAGGAGGGTATTCCAACGGTAGGGCCAACAAAGGAGGCAGCAAGGCTTGAAACCAACAAAGCTTGGGCAAGAGAATTCATGGAGAGGAACAAGATCCCTGGGAGGAAACTGTTTAGAGTGTTTGATGACATAGAAGAGATGAAGGCGTGGATAGACGAGTATGGAAAGCCAGTGGTAGTCAAACCTCTAGGCCTTACAGGCGGGAAGGGAGTTAAGGTAGTTGGTTATCAGCTCAAAGATAACGAAGAAGCAAAAGCCTACGCCGAGCAACTGATAAAGAAGGATGGGAAAGTTTTGATAGAAGAGAGAACAGACGGAGTTGAGTTCACATTTCAGGTCTTCAGCGATGGGGAGAAGATTTACCCGATGCCTCTGGCCCAAGATTATCCCCATGCTTATGAGAACGATGAGGGGCCGATAACAGGAGGAATGGGCTCATACTCATGCCCGAACCATCTGCTACCTTTTGTCACAAAGGAGGACTGGAAAAAGGCCCTAGAAACCCTTCAAAAGACTGTAGATGCTATGAGAAAAGAAGGATATCCATACAAGGGAATTCTCTACGGTCAATTTATGCTTTCAAAAGAGGGACCTGTAATAATAGAGTACAACGCAAGGTTTGGAGATCCAGAGGCAATAAACGTCCTCGCTATTCTAGAAGATAACCTAGTCGAGATAGCCCAGGGGATAGTCAATGGAAACCTAAAGAGTGCGAAGTTTGCAAACAAGGCTACAGTCGTCAAGTACATAGCGCCCCAGGGTTACCCTGTCAATCCTGTCAAGGGGGTAAAAATTGATATCGATGAAGAAAGTATAGAAAAAGAAGGGGCGAAGCTGATATTTGCCTCAATTGATGAAAACTACGTCCTCCTGGGCTCGAGAGCGTTGGCAGTTGTTGGAATTGCAGATACAGTTGAAGAAGCAGAAAGTATTGCAGAGAGAGCTATAAAGTATGTAAAAGGGCCTATCTTTTACAGGAGGGACGTTGGAACAAGAGAGAGTATAGAGAAAAGAATTAAGATAATGAGAGATTTGGGTAAGGAATTTGAGCCAAATTCCTGCTGAGGTGGTATTATGATAAGCAGGGAGCAGATTCTTGAGGTTTTGGAGAAATACGATAAGGATAAGATAACCGTTGGAGTCATTGGGAGTCACTCAGCACTGGATATAGCAGATGGAGCAAAGGAAGAAGGTCTCCCCAGTTTGGTTGTCGCCCAGAAAGGTAGACATCTCACGTACGCGAAGTACTTCAAGCTTAGAAAGACTCGCGACGGGTTAGTTAAGGGGTTCATCGACGAAGTGATAGTCCTTGATAAGTTCGCTCAGATAGTGGATATTCAGGAGGAACTAAGGAAGAGAAATGTTATATTCGTTCCAAACAGATCCTTTGTGGTGTATACTGGGATAGACAAGGTGGAAAATGAATTTCTAGTGCCAATGTTCGGAACTAGATCTCTGTTGAGGACGGAAGAAAGGAGCGAAGAGAAAAGCTACTACTGGCTACTTGAAAAGGCGGGTCTCCCCTATCCTGAGGAGGTAAGGCCTGAAGAGATAGATGAAGTTGGCCTTGTAATAGTCAAGTTGCCTCACGCAAAGAAGAGACTTGAGAGGGGGTTCTTTACCGCGGCAAGCTACAAGGAGTTCAAGGAAAAAAGTGAGAAATTAATGAAACTTGGCGTTATCACCAAGGAAGATCTGGAGAAGGCGAGAATAGAGAGGTACATAATCGGACCGGTCTTCAACTTTGACTTCTTCTACTCACCAATAGACGAGGAGATAGAGCTGCTGGGAATAGACTGGAGGTTCGAAACTAGCTTGGACGGCCACGTAAGGTTACCAGCTGCCCAGCAGTTGACTTTACCTGAATGGCAGTTTGAGCCAGAATACACCGTTTGTGGGCATGCATCCTCGACCTTAAGGGAGAGCCTGCTGGAGAAGGTGTTCAAGATGGCAGAGAAGTACGTAGAGGCTACTAAGAAGTACTATCCCCCAGGGATAATTGGACCTTTTACACTTCAAACGGCAGTTGACAAAGACTTGAACTTCTACATCTATGATGTCGCACCGAGAACCGGTGGAGGAACAAACATACACATGGCCATGGGCCATCCATATGGGAATTCACTGTGGAGGAAGCCAATGAGCACTGGAAGAAGGGTTGCATTGGAGATAAAGAGGGCAATAGAGCTGGACGAGCTTGACAAGATAGTTACCTAAACGTTTTTATCCCACTCTTCTATCTTAATTTCTCGTGGGGGTTATAGTGGGAGAAGTCGAGAAGCTTGCTCTTGGATTTTATGATGATGAGTACTCGGATTCTGTATTGTATGCTGAGCTTGCAAAGTTCGAAAAAGATCCCAAAATAAAACAGGAATTTCTCAGACTTTCTAGGATAGAAGCTAAGCACGCAAAATTCTGGCATGATTTTTTAGTAAAGAGGGGCATCAAACCTGGGAGGCCAAAAGTTAGAAGAGTCACAATTTTTGTCGTGAAAATTCTGAGAAAACTCCTCGGGCCCGGAGTAGTTGCATCCCTTCTTGAGATGGGAGAAAATAGTGCAATTCAAAAGTACTTCAAATTCCTAAATGAACACTTCTCAGAGTTCTCTAGTGAAGAAATGGAAACCCTTAAGTCTATAATACTTGATGAACTGGAGCACGAGAAGTTCTTCTATGAGAGCAAAAAGAAGTTCCACGTTGAGAATATAAGGGACTTCGTTCTTGGAATGAACGACGGCTTAGTTGAAATCCTTGGAGCAGTAACAGGTCTCTCCGCAGTTTATCCATACTCCCCCAGGCTCGTTGGTATAAGTGGTCTAATAGTGGGAGTTGCAGGAGCACTATCAATGGCGATAGGTGCACTTATTTCTGTTAGATCACAGAGACAAGTGAGTGAGTCTATAAGGGAGAGGACTAAAGTCTTATTCAAGGTCTCCCCTGAGAGAGCCGTTGGTGAAATATATGAAAAACTAATTGAAGGAGGGTTACCTCCAGAAATTGCTAAGGAGGTCTCAGAAAAGCTAAAGGGTCGTGAAGAGGCCCTCATAAAACTGCTCGTTCCAGAAGGAGAAGAGAGCGAGTTTAGAGCTGCATTATACACAGGAATTGCATATCTCGTGGGGGTGGCTTTTCCTGTTACGCCGTACTTCCTGGCATCCTCCTCCTTAGTAGCTCTCCCCTTCTCAGTACTACTTGCAGGCCTGGCCCTGAGCATAGTTGCAACATCAGTGGCTCTAATCTCTGGAATTTCAATCAGGAAGAAAATTGCTGAGATGGTAGCCACGGGATTAGGGGCGGCATTCCTAAGCTATCTCTTCGGCCACCTAATGGAATCAATATTCAATGTTTCGGGGCTATGAAAGGGGTAAAAGAAGTATTATCGGCACTAATAATAGGAATAGCGGGACTACTCATATTATCCGCCTCTATACCGCAAGGGTTAGTTCCAAATCTAGCACAGAACATTCAGGAAAACGAGCATGATATAGACCTTAGAGAGAACGCAATTAGATCGGCACTCTTGAACAACACCCCTGTTATGGTTGTGTATGAGGAGAGGGGAATCGTCGAATACCTAAGGCAGAACGTCTATTATAGGTATGAAAACGGCAGATGGACCGGGGAACAGCAGTTCAAGGGAGTCTCCGTTTTTGGTTATGTACCAATATTCAAACCAACGAACCCCCACAAAACACTCACGGACAAGATTACCGTTGAAATGAGATCTCCCCTGATTTCAGGAAACATCTATACTGCTCTATATACGGCAAGACTATCAATTCCAGCGATATACTCGGAGGAGTACATCATTTTTAGACCAAGCAGATATCCCGTCCAGAGTTATGAATTTGAGGTCGAAAAGTACGAGTTTCCCCCAAATATTCTGAAAAATGCTTCCGTTCCTGAGATTAAGAAATATCTCCAGACCCCAAAGCTAAGCACCAGAGTCTACGAACTTGCAAAGAACATAACACGTGGAATAAGCAGTCCTTACGAAAAAGCACTTGCCATAGAGAGGTTTCTAAAGCAAAATTATATTTATGATGAAACAGCACCTCCAGCACCCCCTGGGATAGATCCAGTTGAATGGTTCCTGTTCTACTCAAAGCGAGGAGTTTGTCTAGATTTTAATACGGCATTTGTTATCCTAGCGAGAATAAACGGCTTGCCTGCTAGGCTTGTAACGGGATTTAGGGTAGAGCCAAAACCTGGGAAACAAGAGGTTCTATTAAAACAGGCCCATGCATGGGCGGAGGTATATTTTAACGGGCTGGGCTGGGTCACATTTGATGCAACAGGATCTCCAAGGCAATCCAAGGGCAAAAAAGAGCAACAAAGGCCAAGAGAGGAAACCATTCCGGAAGTCAGAATACCCCTTGGAGAAAGTAGAACGGTTGCACTGCAGGTAAAATCGAAGAACATATCCGTAAACTCTCCCCTACCAGTTACATTACACCGCCACGGGGATCAAGTAATATTGAACATAACAGGAACGAAAGTAGGAAAGTTCAAACTCGTAATAGTTGCTGATACTAAAAATATAACGGTTCCAGTCATAGTGGGATACAAAACTATTGTTAGAATAACTGAGTGGCCGCATGAAGTAAGGACAGGTGCAAACTTCACGGTTAAGGGAATTGTGACAACTCTTTCCGGTGCTCCAGTGCCAGTAGGCTCCGTTAGGATTGAATTAAGGAAAGATAAGAGAACCCCAGGGAAAATTATAGGGAGGGGAAGAGTTGTAAACGGCAAGTTTAATGTTACCTGCTCAGCAGCTGGCGTGGCAGGAAAGTACCAGCTAGTCGCGATTTATGAAGGAGGGGAAGTTTATTTCCCAAGTGTGAGTGATCCTGAGATAGTTATCAAAGATAAAGCAAAAATATACGTCAACAAATTTAACTACACAAAAGTAGGGCCAATTAAAATTGAAGGGTTCCTAGGAACTGAAGGCGGAGCCTTTCTTAGTGAGGAGCCCATAGAGATAATTCTGGATGGCAAGCTACTAGGGGTAGCAAGAACTGACAAAAACGGCAAGTTTTCCTTTTCCTTTGTCTTAACATCCCCAGGTTTACATAACCTGACGATCCTCTACAGTGGTCAGGAAGGGGTTGAAGGAGATAGTGAAACAATAACATTCAGAGCAATTGAGGCTTCGATATCGATTCCCGCCCTAGCAGATGCAGGAGATTATCTCAAGATAACAGGCCAAATAGAAGGCATTAAAAGCGGAAGATTGAAAATAACAGGAGACTTTGGAGAGTACTCAGTTAGTATAAACAACGAAGGGCATTTCAAAGTAGAAATTCCAGTTCCCAGGAATTTTGAAGGATATAAAAGGGTCGCGGTCTACTACGAAGACCTTCTCCTTGCTGAAAAATATGTATACGTCAGACAAAAAATCATAGTAGAGGCTTCGGGAACAATAATGGTGGCAAAGAAGCCAAACGATCTCATTATAAGGGTGAGGTACACAAATGGAACCCCCGTGTCAAGAGCAAGGATAGTACTCACAGCCTTCAATTCAACGTTCGTCAATTTTACAGACGAAATGGGAATATCAAAGTTTGTCCTTACCCCTCCTTCCCCCGGCACGTATCCCCTCGATGTGATGGTTATTACATCAAACGGATTTGAAGTTACCCCAATAAAGGTTCGCGTTTACAAATATCCAATCTATGTCTACATAGCACTAGCGGCCTTAATAGTCTCGTTAGGGGCATTCTCCATTAGAGCACTGCTCACACATGAAGTTCTCAAAATATTCACCACTAGAGATCCTCCAATTTATGTGAACAGAGAGGAGATTAGTGTAACATCGAACGTACCAATCTCCCTCTATGTTGATGGAAAATTTTACGCTAAAGGGAAAGAGTTCACACTGAAACTATCACCAGGAAACCACGAAATCTGGGGTAAATTCCTGTTATTTAGGAGCAAGCCTTTAAGGATCAAGGTCTGCAAGAATAGAGAAGAGGCAATAATTGAAGCATTCGAAAAATGTGCCGATGGTGAGCCATCTAAAACAGCGAGAGAAATCCTGGGAGTTAATAAGATAGTTCTCATCTTCGAAAAAGTCAGGTATGGATTGAAGAGCGCTTCAGTAAAAGAATTCCTAGAATTCATTAAATCCGCATGCAGGAGGGACATTTGATGAAAGAAAGGATAAGAAGTAGTATTCCGTACTTTATTGCCTACGGAATCGCACTTTTCACGATAAATAAGCTACAACTCCGTCAAGATTACATCGATGTTATCACTGGCCTCCTTTTATTTATGCTGGTCGGTGAAGTCGTGGTTGTACTGTCAGGGCTAAGCTACCTCAGAGTGCTCTTCGGTGGCCTCGGCATGGGAACATCGGCATACTACTTAAAGTTCCAATACAGTGAAGTCATATCCGCTATCTCCATAGGAATTTCACTCTTTTACATTGCCCCAAATCTTCCCGAGGGCATAGCCTTTCTTCTCCAAGGGCTTGGACTTGGAATACCAATGTACCTTCTCTCAAATGTTATTGAACCTCTCAGACCAATGTTTCACTACGCCTCGATACTTACGGTACTCGGATATACGCTCGCGTCACTTGAAGGATTTAGAATCCTAAAGGGATCCGTGTTTCGAGAGAATGTAAAGGCCTTTCCAATAGCAGGACTACTTTTTGGAGCATACAGCGTTGATATTTCAAATTTGGGAGTTGTAGGTTTCCTGTTAAGGCTATTTTCCCTGATTTTGTCTCTTTACCTGATATCCTCGCTGGCACTTTTAGGAATTAGCAAGAAGAGTGAAGAAGAAGTAATAGTCGGGAATCTCGACATTAAGTTTTTTGAAAAGTCTTTTGAAGACCCAATGCTAAAGGAAGCCGAAGATGCCGTTAAGGAATTCATAGTTAAAGGAGATAAAGCTCCTATAATCACGTACATAGCATTCTATGGTGCTCAAGCTGGACTTTCAAGAGAAAGAATTGAAGAAATAATTAGGCCAATACTCAATTACAGGAGGAGAGAATACTCAATTTTAACTCCCAAGTGGTGGAAAGTCATGATGGAAAAGCGTGAGGTTAAGAGGAGGGAAGAGCTCATTAAAGGTATCTTGAGGAGGCTCGAAAGATGACGAATTCGACGAACATGATACTGGAAGAAATTGGGAGGGCATTCATAGGACATGAAGACGTAGTGAAGAAAGTACTGGCTTCGGCCCTAGTTAACGGAAACGTGCTTTTCGAGGACAATCCTGGGCTCGGAAAAACCCTCTTAGCCAAGGCCTTCGCTAAAGTTTTGGGGTTAAGTTATAGGAGAATTCAGTTCACACCTGACCTGCTACCTTCAGACATCATAGGAACCAAAATATGGAGGCCAGAAAAAGGAATCTTTGAAGTAATGAAGGGTCCAATTTTCACAAACGTCCTGCTTGCAGATGAGATAAACAGAGCACCTCCAAAAACTCAGTCCGCACTTCTTGAAGCCATGGAAGAAAGGCAGGTAACTATAGAAGGAGAAACCTTCAAGCTCGAAGAGCCATTTTTCGTAATAGCAACTCAAAACCCGCTCGAATTCGAGGGAACGTATCCCCTCCCAGAAGCTCAGCTGGACAGGTTCCTCCTAAGGCTTAGCATAGGCTACCCAAAAACGGAGGAGGAAGAAGTCAAAATCCTCAAGGCTAGATTAGAATGGCAGAAAGACGACCCCACGGTAGATTTGAAGCCGGTAATTTCAAAGTCCGAGTTCTTAAAGATGCAGAGAGAAGTAGAACAGAACATAAGAATACATGAAGATATTCTACTCTACATAACCAGGATAGTCAGAACGATTAGGGGGGATGAAAGGGTAGAGGCGGGTCCAAGCCCCAGAGGCGGACTTGCCCTCATGAAACTTGCAAAGGCCAATGCATTCCTAGAAGGCAGAGATTACGTTATTCCCGATGACGTCAAGCTGTTTGCAGTGGAAGCCCTCGCCCACAGGATAGTTTTAAAGCCCGAATATTCCCTCGAGAGGGGAGTTGATGAAAAAATCGTCAGGGAGGCTCTAGAGACAGTCCCAGTTCCTAAGGGGTTGAGGTATTAATGAAGGGGGCAAAGTTTTTCCTCTCAATATTCTTCTGGTTTGTATTTGCCGCCCTAATCTTCAACGTACCGAAGCTCGGGATATTTCCCCTTCTCATCCTAATAACCGCAGTTTTAATTCCTCCACCATCCGATATTACCGTGAAAAGAGTACTTGAAAGCAGGAAAGTAGAGGTGGGGAAGCAGATTAAAGTCGAAGTAGCGGTAGAAGTCAGAAGGGGAATAGGAATAGTATTTGTGAAGGAGAATCCCCCTCAAGTTTTTGAAGTCAAAGGCAGGCATTATGGGGCATTCTTTACGTTTCCTGGTCGAAGGAGGCTAAAGATAAAATACTATCTTACGGCAAGGAAAAGGGGACAATACGAGCTTCCAAAAGCTGAGGTATACTCCTTTCACCCATTCAGGGTTCATCCAATGAAATGGATGCTTGCAGGCAATAAGGATAAGATAACGGTGATATCTCCGTTTAAATCGCTTAGGGTAGCCCCTCACAGGATAGTGAGGAGTAGCCTAGCTCAGGCGAGCATGTATTCCAGGTTCGGTTTTGTAACGACAGATTTTAAAGAAATAAGAGAGTATAGAGAAGGAGATCCTTTTAAGGCCATAAATTGGAAGGCTACCGCGAGAACCGGGAAGCTCCTTGTTAATGAATTTGAAAAGGAGGGAAAGAAAACAATCATGATTTTCCTAGATGCGAGGATTGAAAAACTTGGATCATATTTGGAAAATCTCCTCGACCATGGAGTAAAGGTGGCGATGCTACTTGCAGATTTTTATCTCTCCATGGGTAGCAACGTTGGTTTATACATAATAGGGCAGGGAAAGCTTGTCACACCAACTTCCTCAAAAGCCCAGAAAAGGAGTATAATAAAAGCCCTAATGTCAGCTAGCTTTGAAAGGGATGAGACTATTGACGATGCCTTTAAAAACTTGGAAAATGTTCTAAGAAGGTTTTCACCACAGATAATCCTGATAACCGCCCTAGATGATCCCATAATCCCCGAAATTTCTTCAATAAAGAGAGATGTCATTGTTGTAGATGTTCTTCCGGATTATGGAGAATTTACACCTCTAGTATCCTTAAAGAAGAAAGCACTTAGAAATAAAGCGAGAAAGAGAGTAATTGGGTGGGTGGCCCACAAAGAAGATCCCGGAGTGGTACTTCTAAGGCTCTTGGGGGTGGTCTCATGAACTACCTAAAGATCATCATATCGTTAGTATCCTCTTACTATCTCTACAAGTTGCTTTCAAACATCCAGTTGCTCATGAAAATGCTGTCCCTAGGGCTATCCATCCTGGGTATCCCCCTAAGCGCTGAAGCATTCTTAGCCTTGATATTGGGAATGATCGCTATTGGTCTTAGCTTTTCAAAAACATTATATTCCACTGTATCAATTACATTTATGATATACATTCTAGTTTGGATTGGCCAGAGCTCAGGAACCATAGGGGCAATATCCCCAATATTCTCTTCTATATTCTCGACGTTTTTCCCTCAAGTATCTGTGAGAGAGATACTGTTGATAACGATACTACTGATTCTCGCTTACTTTGTTGACATACACGCGAAATACGAGAAAATAGGACTACCTACGGAAGAAGGGCTGGTAAGTCTCGGATTTATAGCCCTCGTGGTTTTAGGGGATTACTTTCTCTCAGCTACCCTTACCTATCCAAAGCTTCCCAGCTTGAGCCTCGTAGTTCTACTGCCACTGCTAGGACTCGGATTATATGTCCTATCCCAGGGACGAGAGAGGGATATAAGAACGGTTGTCAAAGTAAAGACGAACATTATCATGGAAGTAGTACCCAGGGGGAGAAAATTGATAGTTATTCCAAAGAAAGGACCCATTGGAACAAAGGTACTTGAGTTTAAAGGAGTTTTCGACGAAATTGTGCTCTTAAAGGATGGAAGGGAGGTAAGAATAAAAAAGGTGCTTGAGTCTTTTGACGATAACGGGGTTAGGTGGATTCTATATTCAAATGAAGAAACAGAAGATATCTAGGAGGGGCTCAAAGTGAGGAGTATTCTAATCGCCATATTTGCCATGGCACTAATACTCTCCCCGGTTTTGGGATGGAACGGAGAGTTGTGTTCTAATATAAAATATCAGAAAAGTATCGAAGCTGTAGCGATAAGCAATTCCACAATATATGCATCCTGCTCCTACAGAGAGATAGCCAGATCACCTGGGGGCCTTATAGGAATATACTACTTAGGAACCACTGCGGCATATTCCCTAAATGGGAGCGAGCTATGGGAAGTTAACTCAGGATTTGTTGTGAAGTTGGTTCCAACGGATGATGGAGTGTTAGTAGGCAGTATGGGCGGCCTGATAAGACTCAACAGAACAGGAAACTATACTGGAAGGTTCATACCAAGGTACAAACTTTACGACTTTACACTCAACGGCAACTACGTGTACGTTGTAAGTGGGGAGGTATTCAGCAGTAAGGAGAGAAAAGGGGCATTATATAAGCTTTATCTTGGAAATTTAAGCCCAATGTGGAGTCTCAACTTTCAGGACACACTAGACAGAGTAAGAGTGGGAAAGGTAATATACGTCGGTAGCGGGTATCCCTCAGGCTTTGCAGGGAACTTCAGGTTTGGGAGCGTGTATGGAGTAAGTCCAACTGGGAAAATACTGTGGGAAGTCAAGCTTGGAGAATGGGTTAGAGACATGGAGATCTGGAGAGGATACGCTCTCGTTGGAACGGGGTACAATGGGACTGGGCATATACTCCTAATCGACGATAAGGGAGACATTCTTTGGAATCAGACGCTATTCTACGTCGAGGATATTTTAGTTGAGGGGGACACAGCATACATCGGCGGCTATAAGAAACTCGCAGCAGTCGATCTCAAGGATAGGAAGGTTCTGTGGGAGTTAAAAATGCCGTACAGAGTAAAGGTTCTAGCACTATACAAGGGCAAACTGCTGGCAGGAACTGGAGAGTTTAAGGTGGAAAATTCAACGGTATACAGCATAGGCACCCTATACGTAATCGATCCAAGGAATGGAAAGGTGCTCAACAAGATTTCCACAGGGTACGTGAGAAGCCTAGCGGTAGGAAATGGGCTTATAGTGGTTGGTACTGGCAGTAACATATTCATGGTTCTAAAAGAAAGCGAAGTTTTACCCAGGTCAATATGCGGTCCAGGGTTACTCCTTCTTCTCATCGTCCTGGGAAAGAAACTCAAGAAGAGATAAGAATTTCCTTACTTTCTCTCCAATTTCTCCTTCTATTTTGGTAGGATCAATTTCAATTATACCCCCATTTGTCATTAAAACTGGTCTGTTACCTACGAGCTTCAAAGTTCCAGTATCCTCCTTAAACTTGACAGTGGCTCCATCTATAAAGGGACCAAATATGAGAGATACAAGCCTTAAGAGCTCCTTTTTATCATAAATGAGAGGATTTTTCCCAACAGAAACTATAACCTCCTGGCCCCAGGATAGTACGAGTTTTATTCCCTTTCTAGGAGGGTTGAACATTGAAAGAGTTATGCCCTCAACCTCCTTTATATCCTCAATGTTAAACGACAGCTCCCCAGCAGGCCTAAGTAGGAATATTAACCTTTTCCCCTCTAGCCGAAAGCGTGCCCTTCTAAATTTAGGAAACTTGGGAGGGCTCGTCGAGGGATAACTTACAATTTCTACAAACAATGTTGGACCCCATCGCTGAATTTCGATATCTTGCATTATATTTTTAACGGAGAACTCAAATAATTCTTTGATGTTTGGAAAGACCAAGCTCATTGAAGGAGAAATATCAGTGGGTGCTCAAAAGATAAGTATTAGAAAGATGGGAACTTGGTTTGAGTATGTAAGGGGAGATGTTAGAAAGCTAGTAGCTGGGGATGAAATCGCAATTTATCCGGCACCCGCGAAGGGATATGGGGTTAAGCTGATGATGGTGAGGCTAGAAGAGGAACTGATAGTCCCTCCAAATATTGGGGTAGAGGGATTCTTTTCAGTTCCAATAGAAGTTTCAGTCAAGGCAGGGGACGTCGAAGTTGACAGGTTTTCTATTGGAAAAGAAAAATATGCACTCTACGGAACACTGGAAAGGGGTGTTATAGTGAGGTATTCACGATCCCGTATAAAGGAGAAGCCAGAAGGTATTGGAGTAATGAAGGTTAAGATAGTGAATAAAGGGCCATCCTGGGGGAAAATTGAGAGGATCGTTTTTCCACTCCTCGACATCATGTACTACACGAAAGAGAGGGCGTTCTACCCTTTAATTGAAGTTGTAATAAACAGGGGGATCGAGGTCATAAATACAGGGAAGCCCCCTCTAAAGAACCTCTCCGCAGTTGGCGACGAGTTGAAGAAGCTCTCATTTAAGATGAGATGGTGATAAATATGGTCGAGTTTTTTGGAAACCAAACGATTAGTCTAATTGGTGGTGCTTCAATAAAACTGGACTCACTCGTTGGGGCCGCGGTGAGTGTAGTAATAGGCCTCATTCTCGCGGAGGTAGTGTATAGGTGGATACTCGCCCTCTCAAAAAGTACAAAATACGTATGGATATTCAACGAAGATACTGGTAAGCTTCTCAGAAATTTCATCATAATAGGATCCTTGCTTTCCGCATTTGACACCCTTGGGTTGTTGAGTATAACAGTCTTCGGGAGCACCCTCAGCAAGATAATAGCTGGATTCCTTCTCTTTTACATATCCTATCTTATTGGAAAAAAGGTACAGGACTACTGGCTAATCAGAGAGGGAGCAGAAGCGCAAATAAAGGCAAAGATATTTTACTACACCCTGGTGACTCTCGCATTTTTCCTAGCCTTAAATATTGCAGGATTCAGCGGAAGATTAACAACTGTAATTGCCGCAGCCGGGATAACAGGTATAGTACTCGGTTTTTCAGCTCAAACGGTCATCGCAAATTTCATCTCAGGCATATTCATGTATTTTGATAAGCCCCTAAAAATAGGAGATCCAGTAGAAGTTGGGGGATACTCCGGAATAGTCCACGACATTAGGATTTTGTCAACAAGGATAAGAACGTGGGACGGATTACTAGTCAGGATACCAAATGAAAAGGTGTTTAACAGTGAAATAAAAAACTTAGCAAAGTATCCCGCGAGGAGGGTAGATGTAATAGTTGGGATAGCGTACAGAGAAGACATCGAGAGAGTAATTAGGATTATAAGGGAGATATTAGATGACATGCCCTACGTGCTTGCCGAGCCCGAACCCTCAATTTTCGTGGATGAACTGGGAGACAGTAGCGTGAATATAGCCGTAAGGGCTTGGGCTCCAAGTGAAAAATGGTTTGATGTGAGAACTCAGATTCTGCAGAGAATAAAAGAGGCCCTTGATGAGAAGGGAATAGAGATACCATTCCCACAGAGAGTCAACTGGTTTGCCGAGGAGCTGAGAGTAAAGCTGGAACATTAGTCTCCCCTTTGGATTTTTGCATGACCTCCAACTAAGCTTTTTCTGAGTTCTAGATTCCTTATTTCACATTTTTCATCTATTATCGATCTCCAGATCGTTGAGTTTCTTATTATTGTGTCCCTAAATATTATAGAATCACTTATGTCAGAGTTTTCTATGATGCATTCCTCATCGATATAGGCATAGGGCCCAATTATTGACCTCCCTAATATCCTTGCCCCCCTTCTAATGACTACGGGCGGAATTATCTTAGCATAGGGGCTTATCTGAATCTCCTCAATGTAGCTTTCCTTCAGGAATATCTTAAATGCCTCAAGATAGCTGTCTGCAGATCCTATGTCGTACCAGTAGCCTCCAAATTTATAACCATATATCTCCGTCTTACTCTCTAAGAGCCACTGGATGAAATACCCCGGAGCATCCTTATTCCCTTTCTTCAGGTACTCCTCCACTCGCGTTATTACATTCTTTGGAAACGCATAGATTCCTGTGCTTATCAGGCTTGTTTTGGGGCTTGAGGGTTTTTCTTCAAAGTATATTACCCTATCACCCTCAAGGATTACAATTCCATACCTCTTTGCCAGCTCAAGATCACCGACGTCGTAAACTGCGATGAGGGTCTTTTTTAGCTCATTGAACCTCCTAACAAAATCCAACAGGGAAAGAGAAAACACGTTATCCCCAGCGACAATAAGGTAATCATCCTCCCCCAATACATCTATTGCATTTTTTATTGCCCCAATAGTTCCTAACTTTTCTTCTTCTTTGTATGTGTTCTCAACAATCAATTCGATGTTATATTTATCGGAAAGAGGCCTAAAGTGACTCTCGAAGAACTTATTCGTTGAGATATACGTGGGCAGGCCTGTTTCCTTTACCTTCTCTAAAATGTATTCAATTATCGTTTTTTCCCCAAGCGGAAGAAGAGGTTTGGGCTTGCTCTTTGTGATGGGCCATAACCGGGTTGCATAACCTCCCGCCATTATTAGGGCCTTCAACTGTCGTGTCACCCTAAAACTGTCAAAAAACCTTGCTTAAAACTTTGTCGATGTTATCATATATTCCAATTTACAATGATAATACTCTAATTCAACATATAAGTTTCGTCATTAATGATACTACTTGGAGGTGCTGTATAATGAAAAAGAAAATTGTATTAGTAGCGATAGTAGGAGTTGTTATAGCAACGCTTACCCTGGGGAAAGCCCTGGGAGCATTCAGGGATGTGTCCAGATCTGAGGACAACGTAATATCGAGCGGAGAGTTTGACATAAGGATAAGCAGGGATAATTCACGATTTTACGATAACACGCGGATTTTTAAACTGGAAGACTTAAAACCTGGAGACACTAAAAATGTAACGTTCTTCATAAAGAACTATGGCGAGATTCCCGCCAGCAATATCTCCATGTATATTTTCGTCAAAGACGTTGAAGACAAACTGTCATCCGCAGAAAAACCTTATGACCTGACTCCCGACAAGGGAGAACTGAGCTCATGCATAATCGTCAATAAGATCTTGGTCAATTCAAAGAACATTCTTGATTCTCCAAAGAAGCTATCTGAGCTAGCAGGCAAAGAGATAAAGCTCTTTACTGGCGGATTAGCTAAAAAAGAATCCATTAAGGTTACACTCCTGCTGTCATTCGACAGCAACGCAGGTAACGAATGCATGACAGACAGCACAGAGGTTATGTTAAAGATTGTGGCAACCCAATGATTTTTAACTTCTCTCCCCTCCCTTTCTTTGATGTTCTACGTTGAAATCCTGGGAATGCTACCTGAGATGGCAAAGGCTGAAGTCAGGGCTTTATCGGAGCTCGGCGGAGGAGAGGTTGTAGGGTCAGATTATTTGCTAGTGTATGGCAATGTTGAAGATGTTAGCGTGTTAAGGAGGCTGGGACTTGCACATGAGTACGGCATCCTCTTAGGGTCTTTTGACTCAGCCCAGGATCTTCTCGAGTATTCAAGTTCCCTCGAGTGGAACAAGCTTATAAAGGGAACTTTTGCCGTGAGAAGAGAGCGGATGATTAACTGCTCCCATAATGTTGAAGGATTAGACAAAAAGCTTGGGGCAATAATCCACGCCCAGGGATTCAAAGTCAGCCTGTCCCGGCCAGATACTGTGGTGAGGATATACTGCGGGGAGAGGCTCTGGCTTGGAGTCAGGATTAGGGAGTTTAGAGGAAAGGAGTTTGATGCTAGGAAGGCGGACAGAAGGCCATTCTCGAGGCCAATAGCCCTTCCCCCTAGGATAGCCAGGGCCATGGTAAACCTGACGAGGGCAACCAGGGAGCTACTTGACCCCTTCATGGGTACTGGAGGAATGCTGATAGAGGCCGGCTTGATGGGCCTTAAAGTTTACGGAATAGACATAAGAGAGGACATGGTGGAAGGTGCCAAGATAAACCTTGAGCACTACGGGGTTAAAGACTACGTGGTTAAGGTGGGAGACGCGACAAGAATAAAGGAAGTGTTCCCAGGAAAGACCTTCGAGGCCATAGCTACCGATCCCCCGTATGGAACTTCAACAACCCTGCCGATGGACAGGGACGAGCTATACAGGAGGGCCCTGGAGAGCATGTACGAAGTTCTTGAAGGCTACCTGAGCATAGCGTTTCCGGCAGACTTTGATGCTATTGATGTTGCCGAATCAATAGGTTTTAAAGTTCTTGACAGGTTTTACCAGAGAGTTCACTCCTCCCTCTCGAGGTATTTCTACGTGATGAAGACCTAATCAACGAGCTTAAGTTTCAGCTCCAGCATAACTTCCTTGACAAGGTTTATAACAGGTATACTGCCTTCCAAAAAGAGCCTCTATTAGAATGTTCGTCCCGTAAAGCGCGGTAGACGCCTTCATAAGGGCTAATCGTCGTTATCTACTAGACACTGCAGATTATCGTCCTAAAGTGTGTTGTGATCTATGTATCCTTCTAGCTCATGAGCTCTCTCCTAGTAATTATTTTACTATTCTAATGCATTAATAAGAGATAGGGAGTTTCCTATACTTATTATTTTATATGGAAAAAAGTAGTAGATAATAATAGAAAAAAAATTTATAGACTATACTTCAGGAAAATATCACGAAGGAAAATTTAGTAAGGTGATATAAAATGATACCAGAAGAGGCCGTTATACATGTAGAACCTAAAAAAATACTTAGCTACATGGGGGAACTTGCTACAAATGAAGAAGAATACAGGAGACTCGTGAATTCTCCTAAGGAAAGAATAAAAGAAAAGTTAGGCATTGAGATACAAGATAATATTACTATAAGGAGAGATTACTCTCCACTAAGTAAAGAAGACATTGAATTACTAAAGGAATTAGTTACCAAAGATCTCAATGGCAACTTACCTCCCGAGGTTCTCGACTTTGCCAGCAACAGACTTGCTGTAGTTTTCGTAACAGCAATAGCAGTAGCTGTAGTTGCTGTCAAAGTCAAAGTTTATGTCTAACCTAGGACATTATAAAGGGTGAACGACAATGTATCCTCTAAACTTATCTTTTTTTGTAACATATAAGTGTAATTATAACTGTCCTCATTGCTCCCTGAATGCAGATTCAAAAAAAGATCTATGGCTACCAATCGCAGTTATCAAAAAGTTCTTGAAAGAAGGAAAACAGCTAGGATTCAGAGTGGCTATTTTTACAGGAGGGGAACCTACATTAAGACTAGACAGTTTATTAGAAAGTATTCAGTTCGCAAAGGAGTTAGGATATGCAACCAGAGTAGTTAGCAATGGATGGTGGGCATTTTCTGAGGAGAGTGCATATAATATATTATCTCAAATGAAAGAACATGGGCTAGATGAAATTAATATCAGCTTTGATGATTATCACGTCACGTTCTTCAGGCAACTTTGGAACATAGAACCATTATACATTGTTCATGTAGCCAAAGCCTCATTAGATTTAGATATTCGCCTGGGGATCGCCATTATAGAAGATGCAAATTCCACAATAAATGAAAGATTTGTTATAAACTTACTTTCACAACACTTAGGCAGACCTTATGAAGCGATAAAAGAAAATGTTGTAATTATTAAAGATGTACCAGCTCGGATTGGTAGGGGAAAACATCTCCCTACAGACATTATCCCCGAACGCGAACCTCTAGTGTCTGGATGCGAGGACATTGGGATGACATATGGTATTCACCCCGACGGAAGAATTACAGTCTGTTGTGGGCATGCAATCTTCGAGAGCGACTTTTATGACGTCGGGAACTGGAAAGAGAATGGAACAACACTGAGAGAAGCAATAGATAACGCTTCAAGGAACCTTATCTACTGGTGGCTTTATACTCAGGGACCAAAGAAAATCCTAAAGAAATTGAAGATACATGAAAAGACAACTCACCTCTGTGATGCTTGCAAAATGTTAATGGTTGATTATAAAGATATCCTTATAGAGTATCTCAGAGGTCACAGAGATGAAATATTAGTAAATGATGTTCTCCTTAATACTAGAGCCCAGGAGATAGTAAAATTTGTCAAAGAGAAAAGGAGGAAGTCCCAATGGCAATTATAGAGTTCGAGGGCGTTGAATTGGGTTATAATGGAAGACCCGTACTTAAGGTTAAATCCCTTGACATTGAAGAAGGCATAACGTGCTTAATTGGCCCAAATGGTTCAGGAAAAACAACATTCCTTCGAGGAGTTTCAGGGATATTAAAGCCTATAAAGGGCAAGATTAAGGTTTATGGTTATGATTTATTTTCCCCAGAGGCAGATAACATTCGACCAAAAATAGGCCTATTACCAGAGAACTCTTCTCCATACCCAGACATGACCGTAATAGAGTATCTGAAATACTGGGCCGAATTTTATGGAACCTCAATGTCTTCTGTCAAGAGAGTTCTGGAAATGTTCGACCTCGTGAAAATAAAAGACAAGCTTTGCTCAGCTTTGAGTCAAGGACAAAAACGAAGGGTCATGTTGGCCAGAATATTCCTTATTAAACCAAAACTACTTGTTCTTGACGAGCCTACGGCAAACCTAGATCCGGAAGTTTCCTATAACCTCATGAAGTTGATAGCCCGCATGGGCAGGGAGATTCCAATAATATATTCAACCCACCTCCTCAGGGAGGTAGAACATGTTTTCGATAGACTACTGTTCATAAAGAATGGGAAGATAGTTGCCAACTACACGAGGGATGATGTTGAGGGGATGGATCTTTACGAGGTATATATGAAAGTTTCGGGAGGTATTACCGAATGACGTTAATAAAGGTGTATACTAAGAGGGCTGTTAAGCTTATGCTAAATAGAAAAAGTATCCTAGATATGGGCCTCATGTGGGCGGTAATAATGATTATCTCATTACTCTCGCGCTACCTTCCGTATACACCGCTTACCGAAAAATCGCTAGTTACACTAGTGGAGAACTACTTTAACATGCCCATAACCCCAGAATCATTGGATTTTGCATTCTTTACTATGGAACTCCCTCTCCTAGTGGGCCTCCTTGCAACGACAACGACTGTAACAGTACCTATGAGAACCCTGATTTACGAAAAGGTCACTGGGAATATTGAAATAATTCTTTCCTACTATAGGGACATTAATGAGTTCATAAAGGCAACCCTTGTGTCTACCATAGGGGTATCCCTTGTAGCATATATACTGTATTCCTCGGTTGGACTATTGGCGATTGTGTTGTATAAAGCCCTATATGGAGTTAAATTTTCATTACCAACGGTGTTCTATCTACTAATGTTCGTACTGAATCCGCTTATCATCCTTCTATCTTCAAGCCTCGCGGTTTTAATTCCTGTTATCAGACCTTCACTCGCTTCAATAGATCTCTCCGCTCCCTCTTCCAACAATCCAGTGGTACTCTTTGCTTCTCTGCCCCCAATATTGCTCTTTGTCATTGCCACCCTCTTCCCCCTTTACATACCCAAGATCGCCATTTACGTCCCTCCCATAACTGCACTAATCTTTGGGATAACATTATTGCTTGCCAAGAAAACTATGAGAAGAGATCGCCTAGTCAGGAGATAGATTCATAGCCAAGACTTTAGAGGATTTAGCTTGCTCTTTAGGATTTCCACATTTATCTTTTTTCAGGAAAACTTAAAATATTCTCCCAATCCCATCAGTTGTAGCGTGAGGGATTCTTAGGAGGTGATGCTCATGGCCGTCAGAGATTGTCCCGAGTGCCACGGTACCGGTAAGGTAAAGGTAGGCGAGAAGGAATGTCCCGTCTGCGGGGGGTGGGGTTACGTTCCTGCCGACTTTAACCTGAGCGAGCACCTAAAAGGCTATAGGAACCTCCAGAATATTGGAGTTGATGAGGAGGTAGATGAGATTCCATGCCCAGAGTGCCACGGCAAAGGTGTAGTTCCTGTCTACGATACCTGCCCAACCTGCGGTGGGACTGGGAAAGTTCTAGTCTGCGACATCTGCGGCAGAGTTAAAGGGCCCTGGGAGCCCGGAATGGAGACAACTTGGGTCTGCCCCGAGTGCGAGAGGAAGTTTAAGGTTGTGTACGTTCTGGACAATGCCTGCGATTATGAGGACGTTGAAATAGGCAGCTACTACAAGGGAATAATCGATAGGGTTGAGAGGTTTGGAGTCTTCGTGAGGTTAAACAAGCACGTTCTCGGCTTAATAAAGAAGAAAGATCTCCTGGGCAAGAGGCAATATGTTCCTGGGCAGGAAATCATAGTGCAAGTATTGGATGTTAGACCAGATAAAAGGGAGATAGACTTCCTTGAGGCTCCCCTGACTAAGTACAGGGAGGTTCAGGTGAAAAAAGAGCTCCCAGTAACGCCAATCGGCGAGCTTAGAGAGGAGCTTGCCGGTAAGACAGTGAAGATCAGGGGTAAGGTCACGCAGGTTCAAGTTACTGGCGGCCCAACGGTGTTCACGCTAACCGACGGAACCGGGATCACGTGGGCCGCAGCGTTCGAGGCCCCGGGAGTTAGAGCCTATCCAAACATAAACGTTGGGGATATAGTGGAGGTAATTGGAAAGGTTTCATTCCACGCTGGAAAGATCCAAGTCGAAATCATCGACATGTACAGACTCTGGGGTCCAGAGGCAGCTGAAGTCAAGAAGAAGATAGAGGAGGAGCTTGACAGGAAGGCCAAGCCTGAAGACGTGGGATTCCTAGTTAAGAGCGAGGTTCTCGAGGCGTTAAAGCCCAAAATAATGCAGGCCGCCTTCATGATAAGGAGGGCCATCTTCGAGGGCAGGCCAATAATACTAAGGCACCACGCCGACACTGACGGTTATACTGCTGGAGTGGCACTTGAAACTGCAATAGTTCCCCTGATAGAGAAGGTCGCTCCCGATCCAGATGCAAGATGGCACCTCTTCAAGAGAAGGCCTTCAAGGGCTCCATTCTACGAGCTTGAAGACGTCCTAAAGGACATAATCTTCATGATGGAAGACCACATGAGGTTCGGGGATGAGCTACCCCTCATAGTCATAGTCGACAACGGAGGAACGAGCGAGGACATTCCAGCCTACAAGAGGCTCAAAGCCTACGGAGTTAAGATAGTGGTGATTGACCACCACGACCCCAGGGACTGGGTAAGTGAGGGTAAAGCTGCCGTTGACGAGTACGTTGACGTTCACGTCAATCCGCACCACGTTAAGCGCGGTTACTACGAATTAACGGCGGGAATGCTTGCCACGGAGGTTGCAAGATTCATAAACCCAGAGGTCGAGGACAGGATAAAGCACCTCCCGGCCATAGCCGGAACGGGCGACAGGAGTAAAGCTCCTGAGTTCTACCAGTACCTTGAGTACGCTAAGGAGAAGGGATTGACTGAAGAAGACCTGAAGAAGATTGCGGAGGTAATCGACCACGAGGCGTTCTACTGGAAGTTCATGGATGGCAGAGGGATCATCGAGGAGATTTTACTCGTCACCGGAAACCTGCAGAGGCACAGGATGCTAGTTGAATCAATCTACCCAGAGGTTAAGGCGAAGCAGGAGAAAGTACTCAAGGCTGTTCTTCCTCACGTTAAGAGCGTTGTCCTGCCCAATGGTATAAGGTTCAACACGATTGACGTTGAAATGTACGCTCCAAAGTTCGAGTACCCAAGCCCAGGAAAGCTCTCAGGGATAATCCACGACCACTTCAAGGAGAAGTATGGGGAGGATTCACCAATAATAACTCTAGCGTACGGCCCAGACTTTGCCGTGGTCAGGGCAAGCGACGGGATGGCCAAGTACAACTTCGATCTAAACAAGATCGTCAAGACCCTCGAGGAGAAGCTCCCAGATGCAGGGGTTGAAGGGGGAGGCCACAGCTACGCCGGCTCGATAAAGTTCTTCGAAGGCAAGAGGAAGGAAGTCCTTGAGGCCTTCGCAAAGGAGATACTCAAGCTGAAGGCTGGTGCATGAAATGAATCCAGTGTTTGAAGCTTTCTGGTACATCCTTCCCGCCTACTTCGCCAATTCCTCCCCAGTTGTCTTGGGTGGAGGAACTCCAATGGACTTCGGCAAGAAGTGGAAGGATGGGAGGAGGATTCTAGGAGATGGAAAAACCTGGAGGGGATTCTTTGGGGGTCTAACGGTGGGGACGCTCATCGGCGTCATTCAGTACTATTTAATGCCCAGTTATTATGGTTCCCTGGGACTGGCACTTAAGCTGGCCTTTCTCCTAGCCCTAGGGGCCCTTGTTGGTGATTTAATTGGCAGTTTCATAAAGAGAAGGCTAGATTTGCCCAGGGGATATCCAGCGGTTGGCTTAGACCAGTGGGGATTTCTAATTTCAGCCTTGTGCTTCGCCTATCCAGTAAAAACCATTCCTACGGGGGAAGTCCTGTTCCTGCTCGTTGTAACACCACTAATCCACTGGGGCACGAACGTATTCGCTTACAAGATGGGGTGGAAGAGCGTGCCTTGGTAGTGGGAAATGCTTTTAATAATGCCTTCAGACTTCAGAAGAATTAAAACTACGAGAAGGCTGTTCTCTGGGTCATTACAATCGTAACATTTTAAATACTAAGCTCAGTGAGGTGTGGTGGTTAAGCTTGGTGACGACGCCCTGCGTCGGAGGGTCTTGAAGACTAAACAGTATTTGGGGGCTGCCTCCGTTCAGCCCGAAGGCTGATGAACTGTGGGGTGAGGAACCAGTGGTTCCAATGAACCCAACACTTGAAGCCAACCCCCCGCACCACAGGGAATCCGCTGATAGTGATCACTCATTGAAACGACAGTAGGTGCGGGAGGAAACGGTATGCCAAGCACAAGCTACCCGACTATGTCCATAACCTCGATTTTGGGAAACTCAAGAATAACTGCAAATCTTTCCGTGAATTTGTGGAAATTTTAGAAGAGTAAAATTATCGAGTGGCGTACTGAGCATAATAAGCCAGCGCATTCAAAAGCTCGTTGAATCCTTCATAGGTTACTAGGGAGAGCAGAATTGGTTTTTGTTCAAGCCTCTTTTCAACTATATTCGCCAGTTCCTCGACTTTTTCCCTGGGAACCAGATCTATCTTGTTTATCACGACTATTATTGGTTTTTCGTATCTGAACTTAAGCATGTAGTGCAACTTCTCCATTCCTCTGTGAAGCCCTTTTGTTGCATCGATCATGTGAATTATGACGTCGGCATTTGTAATCTCCCTTATGAGCTCTTTGAACTTCTCTTCACTTAGAACTTTTCCCCTCATTTCCTTTTCGGGATCAAAAAGGCCGGCGGTGTCTATAAGGACGAGCTCATCTGCACCTCCAAAGGGATTCTTCATTGTCTTTGGTAGCTTAACCTTTCCAAAGTACCTCTTCACAGTTCCCTTGGTAGTTCCGGGGACCTCAGAGACCTCTGAGACTTTGCCCCCAAGTAGTGCGTTCATTAACGTTGATTTGCCCACGTTCTCGGCCCCTATGATCGCAACCTTTATCATGTTCTCACCAACATTATGATAGTCTCACTGGCTTTAAGGGGTTGAGGGAGATGAGGAAGAGGGTTAAGCTTGGCCATCACTATTATTACATAGTAACACCTGAAGAGCTCAAAAACGGGAAGTATAAGGGCAAAAATGTTGTGATAGAGGGGGAGATTGAGAGCAAACCTGTAATCGAATTTCTGCCAATGGAGCTTCCAAGTTACAGGACGATCTTTACTATGGCAGGCCTAAAAATCGAGTTTTCGGGAACCCCTTACGTTAAGTCTGGAGAGAAGATAAAAGTTTATGGGGTGTTCGTGGGGGACGGAATAATAGCGAGGGCCATTGAGACCGAAGGTGCAATATACCTCACTGAGGAGTGAGAACATGCTTGAGAAAATAAAAATGGTCATGAGGCTAAAGGTTCTCCCCAGGATGGGATGGCTACTTAAAGGAGTGCCGAATCCCGAGAGTATAGCCGATCACTCATATATGGTTGCCTTCATCACACTTTTATTGGCGGAGGACCTAAAGAAAAAGGGAGTTAGGATCGATGTAGAGAAGGCCCTTAAAATGGCGATACTCCACGATGTTGCGGAAGCAGTGGTAACGGATTTACCCCTCCCAGCTCAAAGGTACCTTGAGAAAGAATCAGCTGAGCTTAGCGCCTTTAATGATTTATTGCCCGAGTTCTATAGTATATTCAATGAGTACAGGGAAGGATCATCACTTGAAGCTCAGCTCGTCAAGTTCGCAGATAAGGTGGAGATGTTAGTTCAAGCCCACATGTACGAGCTCTCTGGGAACAGAAACTTGGGAGAGTTTTGGAAATCCCTAGAGGATCTTGAAAGAATGGAAATAGCCAAGTATTTTGCGGATCTTTTAAGCGAGCTCAGGAGGCTTAAATCTTGATTGAGGGACTGGCTTTTGTCTTATCTTTAGTCCTTACCTATTACATTGCAGATATTATGAAAAAAGCAGGGATAGTTGGGAGAGACGTTCACAAACCGTATGATATTTACGTGGCAGAGATGGGTGGGATTTCTCTTGTCTTTTCGATAGCCCTTTTTGGGGCCGTCATTAAAGCTCCGCAGCAAATCTTGACTATCTTCCTACTTATGGGATTAGTTGGCATTGTCGATGATCTTACTAACCTTCGTCAGTCCCACAAGGTGTTGCTTTCAGCCTTAGCAACGCTACCTCTTCTAACGTACTTTAATAGGGAGTACATTATATTGGGGCACCTACAGCTACAGTTGTCATTCATTGCTCCGGTGGTGTTCTGGTTATACACAATTGCATCTGCGAACTTAGTTAACATGCTTGCGGGATTTAACGGCCTGGAGGTTGGCACTTCAGCGGTGATATTCTTTTTCCTCTACCTGCTCTCAGGTGATAGGCTGGCCCTAGTCGCGCTCCTTGCCTCCTTGGGGTTCTTGGTATGGAACAGGTATCCGGCAAGGGTTTTCCCGGGGGACACTGGAACGCTGTCTCTAGGCGCGCTAATGGCCATGATAGCCATAGATAACGGGCTTGAGCTTCCCCTCGCTATAATGTTACTTCCCCACGCCATAGACTTCCTTCTGAAGATGAGGGTTAAGTTTAGGGGAAAAAAGATTGGGGGGGCAAAGCTCAGGGAGGACGGTACACTATCTCCCCCGCCCTACCTATCATTCCTGGGGCTAATCATGAGAATAAAAAGGGTTAAAGAGTGGGAACTTGTGATCTACGTGTGGATCATTGAGGCCCTGCTCGGGGTTGTCGCATTTAGTCTATCAGCTTAACCATTCCAAAGCCAAATCTTGTTTTTTCTCCAAATCCATTCTCGTATCCAAACTTTGCAATTTCTTCCGAGCCAACATACCTAAAGACCATCAGTGAGCCCCTGATGTAAGAATCTCCAACCATTAACCTTGTTGGCTTGAACTTTAGCACCTCTATCTTAAAATCCTTATCCTCTGGGAGGTATCCCATAATTTCATTATAGCGGAGGAACATGACCTTTCTCAGCCTGTCCATGAATAGATCATCGTGTGGGTAAAGATCCCAATGCCTGAGCTTCCCGTTCTCAAACTTAACGGTCCTAACGACTACGGGGCTCAGCGTGGAAAACATATTTTCCCTCCCTATGCTCTTGACTTTTATCGCCTTTATGTCTCCAACGAGAAACGTTACATCCCCAATTTTAAACTCGGGACTTTTCTCGACGGCCTCTGCTATTGCCCTGATTATCTCCTCGTTGGACGATGAAACGTAGAGGGAGACATCATCCGAGAGTATTTCGATGCCTTTCTCGGGCAGTATCCTTCTCTTCCTGACGATAATCCGAGAAAATGTCCAATATCCATGGGGAGAAGAAAGCATTTTTGTCAAACCCGGCTCTATAGAATTCACCTTTTCTAAAATCTGAGTATATACCTCGTAATTGTAATTGAAAGGCAGAATTGCATTATCTTTAAGAGGAAGCAGTTTTATCTCAATTCTCATCTATACCCCTCCTTATTTGCATCGGACTTTTTTATTGGAATAGGATGGGTAAAAATAAAAAGACTTCGTCAGCTCGAGAACGGTATTGGAACTGCCGACACTATGAAGATGACAACGGCAATCACCGCAAGCACTTTTCTCCCCAGGGTTAAGGGTGTAACTTCATCCAGTGCCCCAGGATTGCCTATTCTTCCCATCAAAAGGATTAGTAGTCCCCACAGGAGCCATCCTGGCCAGAAATAACTTAGTCCAATTGCCAGAAATCCCAAAGCATAAGTTAAAACCCTGTGAACCCTCTCCGGAAGGAGTGCCCTTGCAACGTGGCCCCCGTCAAGCTGGGCCGCTGGTATTAGGTTTAGGAAGGTCACAAGTATCCCAACCCACCCTGCGATCGCCAGGGGGTGAAGAATTATCCCGACGTTGTCTCCGAGGTCCCCCAAGACAAGCTTAGTCAGGACGTAGAACAGGATGCTGGTTCCAAAGTATATTGTTTCTCCGGGCTGGAGGTAGCTCTGGGGGACTATTGCGGACAGTTTGAGACCGATTATCGTTACCGGAATCGCAACAATAAGCCCAGCAATCGGCCCACTGACTCCCAAATCTATGGCCGCATTCCTAGTTGGAATGGGGGATTTTACCCTTATCACGGCCCCAAGGGTTCCTATGAAAGAGGGGAACGGAATGAAGTAGGGAAACGTTGACTTAACGCCGTGAATGGTTGCCGCAATTTTGTGTCCCATCTCATGAGTGCCAAGGATTGCCATTATCCCCACTGAAAAAGCTAAAGCATTCAGATAAACGTTCTTGACCCCAGGAATACCGAGCTCTTCAAGCGTCTGTATGTAGTTCAGGGATAGAATGTAGCCTGCAAAAAATGTGCTAAGTAAGGTTAAGATAAAAAGCATGACACCGATCAGTGGATTTTCTTTTGTCTCTACTCTCTGAGCTGGGAAGACGTAAAGCAAAACTTTCCCATTTCCCCTTTTTAAGGCTATCCAGTAGCCAAGCTTTTCGACTTCCCTTAGAACCTTCTCAAAATTCTCCTCTTTTATTGAGAGAACCTCATACACCAGAACTTCTCCCCTCCTCTCAAGGAGGGGGCCTAGCTCATAGTACTTTAATAACTCCTCCTCTATGCTGGGCTTCTCCTCCCCTTCTATCTCAACCTCATAGCCCACGAGTATCATGTCTCCCCCACACACAGGACACGCGCCGGGAAGTAATGGCCGAGTTGTATCCCTAACCTCCCTGTGACCGCACTGTATGCACTCATAGATCCCTTTCGCCAATTATCTCCACCTCCCCAGTCTCGGCATTCACCCTGACCCTCATCCCCGTCTTCAGCTTTTTAATGTCTATTCCAGTTACGAGAGGTATCCCGGAGATTATCGCGCCAACCGTTACTATTGTCTCTGCGTCCTCGACGATTAATGCCTTAGGGCCATTACCGCTCTTCGCTAGGGCGTATATTACATAAGAGCCAACGGTCGATCCTTTGCCCCTGGGGAAGGCCAATATTTTTCCCTTTATGCTCTCGCCCTTTATGTCGCTCTCGGCATCCGTAATAATTCCAGTTTCGGGGTCAACGCCGCCCAAAAATGAGAGTGGCACCCTTGAAACTACTATCTCTCCCTCAACTATGCCCCTTCCTATTCCCCTACCCTTCAGCTTCATCATGGTGCCTCCATAATTATTTTTTCGAGGCTATCTAATCTAACGTTCAAGCCAAATGACTTGAAGTAGAACGCCGCCTTTCCGCTGTTGGTTGCCACGCCTGAATACCACTCGTTCACTGGGGATACAACTAGGCAGACGTCGCTCAACAATTTACCGTTGTACCTCTCAATTATCTCGGTGTAGCCAAGGTAGTCAGCTAATGCTTTCACAGACTTACTAACGGTTACGAAGAGCGGAACCTTTAGGGGCCTGTTCCTCATCCTCAACAGTTCCGCTATCTCTTTGATCTCCCTAAGGGAAGCGTGTGGGCATCCCAATAGTATAAAGTCAACTGCCCCCCACTCGGCCGAGAACCTATCTCTAACATCTTGGAGATCCTTCTTATCAACTGCTATCTTCTCCACATCATCAGTTAAAGCAACTCTCCACTCTGGGGTTTCTCCTTCAACATGGTAGAGGGCAACGCTACCGCTCGCAGCCATGCTGGCCCCCATTGCCTTCAGATCATCGACATCTGGCCTTATCCCTTTTATATAGGGCACACCATCCTTAACGATCTCCCCTATCCTGTAGCCCAAGATCGAGTACTCAGTCCTCTCTTTCACTTCCGCCTCAACCTTTATCACGTGAGTAGCCTTCCTGTTCTCCTCCAAGTGGAGGCCGTACTTCGGCGTCTTCCCAACTATCGCGGCGGCCAAGCTTGAAGGACCGCCTTCTCTGTTCGTTCTTGCACCTAAAACGGAGTTGGCGAAACTTACTGCCGAGCTTTCGCTCCAGGCAAGGTGATCACCAAACTTTGGAAGGTTTGGGCCATAGTAAGGTGTGCACGTGGAGGTTATTTCAACTCCCATTGCCCGGTATAAGTCAAGGATTTCCTGCTGTTTTTCGGTGAACTCCTCATCTCCTATCCCCGCCGGGTTTAGGGTTGTGTACACGGAAACCTTGGCCCCCATCTCGACGAAGTCCCTTAGGAACTGCATTCCGTACTCTCCAAGATTCTTATAGCTAACTCCAGCTATTTGAGCGCTTTTTATTGGGATTAACCTGTCAGCATTGTAGATATCACCAAGGGCAACCAAAATCTCCATGGCCTTCTGAACTGCAGGACCATATTCTCCTGAAAGAGCCAGTTCTTCCTCTTTGGTCAGGTACATTATCTTTCCCCCGTACCTTAATTGTCTTGTCCATTAATAAGCTTGTATATCTTCGTTTCTCCGTTAGAGTATACAAGCTTTAGCATCCTTTTTAGCCTAGGATTAATTTTAAACTCAATTAGACACGCCTTTATCTTCACGCTCTTAGGGTCTGCAGGGTCATACATGGCGTATCCAACCCTGCACTCAATCCCCTTCTCCATGAGGATGTTGGAGTACTTATAGGGCACCCAGATTGGATCCCTCTTTGTGAAGCTGTCAATATAGATATAGGTCACGTTGTACTTTCTGAGAATTCTTAGTGATTCTTTGGTGTCATTGCCCGCAAGTGCAATGGCTATATCGAGGCTTCTTTTATCATAATCCACGAATGGAGATGCATGAGTTCTCCTAAACAATACCGTTTTTCTTCCAGAGATGGAAAACAGAAAGAATGAGCTCTCATAGCTACTCAAGAACACCGTGTTTACGTCAGAGTTGTCAAGTATCCAGTATCTGAGGTCATTATACCACGGATCTTTAAACCCAATGACAGTCCATGGAGAGTTTGCATAGTCACCTACAGTTATGGCTGAAGTCCCCATAAGGATAATAACCACTGAAGGCATTATTTTGCTCCACTTCAAGTTCTCAGAGAGCCAGTTCAGCGATTCAAGGATTGCGAGGGCATTTAATGTGAAATAGTATGAGGACAGCTTGTACGCTACTAAGTTGTCACCCAACACAATGAACAGAACTCCCGCTCCAAGTATTCCCAAAAGTGAAGGCAAGAATACATCCCTATCCCTAATTAAGCCGAGTATAATCCCAGGAATTGTCAGCATCCCCAATAGAATTTTTAATCCGGAAAAGGAGAGGGAAAATGTGAGGAAGGATATTATAAACTCGGGAAGCGTGAAGTGCCTCATTACTAGCTCCTGATATGGGTTGGGTGTTTCTGCATGATACATGACTAATAGAGGGCCCCAAAAGAGGAGGAGTATCGCGACCCCAATAGCTATTGCCACAGTGTTGTACTCGATCTTCATCCGCTTTATTTTATCCATCACTGTTTTGGTTAATAAAATCGCTCCTGCACCAAAAGTTCCAAGCACATGCGTCAAACCTGCCAAGCCCCAGGATATCCCCAGGAATATAGAATTTTTGATGTCCCTATCTCTGGAGAACCTAAACAGAGCAAGGTAGAACAGGGGGATCATGACCATTGAAAGCAGAGCCCCTGGATGTGCTTCAGGAAACTTAAGGGCAAGTGGTATTAAAACCGAAACCATTGCGACTCTGTGATTAAAGTTCTCTCCTGCTATTTTATAGAGAACGAACATTGAGAGTGCCAAAATAAGGATCGGAGCTACCTTTGTGACTACGAAAAATATCCCGAGGATCTTGCCCAGGAAGGCAACTGTAAGGTGGTACAGCCAAGGATAGAACGCATACTCCCCAACGTTTGTTGGATCCCTAAACGGGGGGTTCCCAAATATTATCGCCTGCACAATGCCCGTATGGAAGTATAGATCTCCTCCGTACGGAGGCCTGGGATTGACTTGAACCTAGAAACTAAAACCATGACTAAAACAATAGGAAACGAGAAAAAAGGACAAAGGGCCGGGTCAGACGACTGTTTATTCATCATGCCTCAGCACTCGGCAAAGTCATCATCCCTGGGTTACAGGTGCTGAATTGGAGTTTCAGCACCACACGCCTCGCACTTGAGGAAGTAGAACCTGTCTCTCTTGATGATCTTCGTATCGGGACTACCACAGACGGGACAGATAACGTACTCCTTAATGTACTTCTTCAGCTTGTTTGCTATAAGGTAGGGAGTAAACCTACCCTGGAGGATCACCCTCTTGCCCTCAAGCGTTCCGGCGGTAGCTATCTCCCTGAGCAGGAACTTGAGGAGGTGCTGTGGATCCCTGTTTAGGGCTTCTGCTATATCCTTAAAGTTCTCAATTATCGTCTTGTTACCCTCAATAGTTACAAGGGCCCCAGGAACCTCGAAACGTGACTTGTGGTGCTTAACGTTCTCCGGAAGCTCTTCGTATGCCTTCTCAAGCAATTTTTCATAATCGTAATAGTCAATCTCCATTATATCTCACCCCCATTCCTGAGTATTTGTCCTCGTATATAAATCAGACGGTCTCAGAGCAACTTGTAATAGCCGGTTTCGGGCATGTATATCTGGCCCTGCTGGAGCAACTTTTCTATTATCTCCCTTGCCTCCTGCTTCTCTATTCCAAACTTCTTTGCCTCTTCGAGTATGTCATCTATATGAGCGCCCTTCTCGCTCGTCTTCTGTAGCTTCTCAATTATATCGAGGATCCTCTCAACCTTGCTGAGCTTCCTTGCACTCTGTCCAACTTCAAGGATCGTTACATCTATCTGGCCGGTCTCATCCGTGGCTATCTGCCTAAGGGTGTACTCCATAAGCTTTATTGCCTCCCTCGCATCTTCCCTGGTGACTATGGGGCTTAGCCTCATCCTAGCGTGGGCTTCGCTCAGTCTTATCAGGGCCTCAAGCTGCCTCGCGGTGATTGGGATTGGCCTTATCCCCTCATTCTCACTACCCTTCTTGGCGCTCCTCCTCATCCTCACGTAGTACTTCTCGATCTCCTCCATAGCCTCCTCGCTTATCACGGGATGAACGTTCTTCTTGGCGTAGGCTATGTACTTCCTTAACAGTTCGTGAGATATCTTAGGTGTTACTACCTCGCTCTCTCCCCTCCTTACCCTCAGGATATGCCTCGCTATCTCGCTGTCCAGCTTTTCATCGGGCTCATCTACTAGAACGAAGATCAAGTCAAACCTGCTTAGTAGTGTGGGAGGGAGGTCTATCTGCTCGAAGAGAGGCTTCATCCTATTGAATCTGCCGTGCTTTGGATTTGCAGCTGCTATAACAGTTGTTCTGGCATTTAGAGTAGCCGTTATACCTGCTTTTGAGATACTAATAGTGTTATGAAGCACTAATCCATGAGATACGAAGAGGTGATAAGGTTCGACTGTTACATCGTATACCCACTTCCAATCTTTGTTAGGTATCTTCTCAACTTCTACTACCCTAATACCCCTAGCGTTCTCTCCTCCCTTATCTTCGCTAGTTTCCTCACCCTTTAATATTACTTCAGCATCGAAAATCACAAGCACATTTCCTGAAATCTCGGATGAGATGCCAAGACTAAGCAATAAATCTTGAACATCCTCGGCTAATTCCCTTGAAATGAGATCGAGCTTAGCCATGCCACCGCTTATTGACCCATCAGCTACAAGCAGGATCTTGAGGAACGTTAACTTAACCTCCCTACTCCCACACATTATTTCAGGAGGGACTCTCCGGAGGTCAATTGGGATACCAAACTTTATGAGCTCATTTACAGGCAAAATTGCCCTATCATCTGCCAGTTCGTACCTTACTCCAATCTCATCCAACACTGACTTAAGTCCTTTGTTATGTAGCTTGATCTCAAAATACTGTCCATTGGATGAAGATAGCTTAGACAGTAAGAGCGCAATAAGCTTTGCTTTCCTTTCATCAACATCTTTAGAGTCTAAGTGTTCGTACCTCCTAACGCCAAGTACCATCTCGCCCTCTTTAACCTCTTCAGCTGGTTTCTCCTTAATCTCCCCGTTCTCCCATATCATAATTGGGTGCTCAGGAGTAACTACTATCTCCCTTCCGTTGGAGAACTTCAGCCCTATAAAGTGCTCAGGAGCTTTATGCCTACTTACACGGTCCGCTTTTACTTTCACTATCCTCTTGTTTTTAAGATCGTATGCCAAGACATAGATATCATCAACGGGTAGAATTTCGGTATCTTTACCAACAATCACCCTATCCCTATTCTTCTCAATTAGCGAATCAACAAGCTCTCCAATCTTGACCTTCCTCCCATCTGCCAATAATATCTCAAAGTCGTGGTGATAGCTTTGTTGCTCAAGTGCTTCGTGTATAACACTCCTGTCCCTGTCGCTCATCTTATCTAGCTCATCTATCAGCGCGTAACCTCCATCTGCCAAAACTAAGGCTCCAGCTTCAAGAACCCATCCACCAGTAAACTCGTCCCTTACGGCAGCGGCCGTTAATCCTGCGGCCGAACTGCTCTTTCCGGAGGTATAGATGGCCCTGGGGGCAAGGTTAGAAACGTACCTCAGAATCTGACTTTTCGCAACCCCAGGATCACCCACGAGCAAAACATGGATGTCCCCCCTAAGCCTAGTTCCATCGGGTAAAGTCCTGGGAACCCCACCGAATAAAGCCAAAGCTATACCCTTCTTTACCTCCCTGTAACCGTAAATTGCTGGAGCAATAGAATCAACTATGGCCTCCACTATGTCTTTCCTTTTTGCCAACTCTCTAATCTTCTGCTCATCTTCCGGCGTTATTTCGAGTTCCTCTATTTCCTTGCTCACGGGCTCTATGTGGTTGACCTCAAGAACCTTCCTGAACACTGGGGTCTTCTCCCTTCTCTCCTGCACTACCCTCAGTATTCCAGTCACGAGAACCCTATCACCGGGCATTGCCGTATCAACTATATCATCTAACAGTATCCCATCGATGAACCTGGGCATCTGCCCACCTTTTAGGGTCTCCGGCCTGTCCTGAATCCTGAACATCTGGAAGTTAACGAACGAGCTCTTATCAACATCTAGGGCAACATTCTTGCTCCCACACACTTCACACTTTTTTACAACCGTAAATCCTTCATAGGGCCTCTGAGTCACAACCATCTCGTTGCCGCAGTCCTTACACACGAATACGGCCCTTGAAACGAAAGGCTTTATCTCAGTTACCCTTGTTATTACGCCTTCTACCTGAACCAGCTTATTTATGTGCTCTGCCCCAATGTCCTTTACCAACAGGGTTTCCGGAAGGTTGTAGAATCTCGCGTGTATCCTGGGGAGATCCTCCCTAAGAAAGTCTTCCCTAAGAACTATCTGAATGGCATCTTCCGCCGCCCCAATTCCCTCTTCTGGATGTTCAAGAACCTCGTTGGCTAATTCAGGATCGTAAGAGTTCAGATGCATCCAGTTTATTGTAACCGACCTCTTGGGAGTTACAGTAAGCAGATCCTTTATTTTACCTAGGTAAAGGGGCTCTTCCTCTTCGGTGTACTCCCTAAAGAACTTGACAAATCTCTCTATCATCTCCTCCCTTTCCATTCTCACTCACCGATCCACTCGTTCCTTATCTTAGAAATCTGGAGGTAGATTCTCTTCTCCTCTGGAGAAAGTCTCGCAAGGATTTCCATGCTATTTGGTCTTAGCCTAACTGCCTCAAGGATTTTCTTGAACCTTATCTCCTTGAGCATCTTGTACTTTTTCTTTAAATTCTGAAGCTTCGTCAGCTTGGTTTGTATAACATCTATGTTCCCGCCACTTATCTGCACGAACTTCTCAAGGTAGTAGATATAGAATTCAGCTCTCTCGTACAGGCCTTCGGGGATTGGAGAAAGGGGAGGATTTTTCCTCTCTTCAGTTAGAACCCTATCTATCTCGCCAATAACTTTGTCGGCCTCATCAATAACCTCAACTACCCCGATCTCCCAAAGCTCTCTGGCCTTCCAATCCTCTAGGAGGATCATATCCCCCTCTTTCCAGTTTCCGAATGATCTGAGTACCCTAACGGGAATTAAGGCTTTTCCTGTCAGCATTAATCCTCCACCCAGCGCACTCAAACTTCCCCTTTTGGTCTTAAAGCCCTTACGTCAGGTCTCCACATGTACAGTAGTGTTCATATGCGAGCGTTTCAAGCTCATCAAAGCCCTCCCCAGTTTTTGCCGAGAGGTATATCACCCTAACGGGAGGTGAAACCTCTGGGAGCATTGAGCACATTTTATAGGCCAACAATCCCTGGGTTGAGGGGTCAAGCTTGAGCCTCGCTGTTAGGTACTCTATGTCCTCAAACATCCTCTTGTGCCTTTCCAGCTCTTCCCTACCTAGGAGATCAACCTTATTGAGGGCTGGAATTGTTGTCGCCCCAAGTCTTAGGTCTATCAGAAGGGCGAAAAACCTTACAAAGCAGTAATCGTGGGGCTTCTTCAATATCTCGGGATCGGAGAGATAAACCACCAAGGGATAGGGTAGGTTCTCCATTAGCTTAACGCCGAACTCGTGGAATAGGAAGGTTTCCATTTGACCTGGGGTGTCTATTAAAACGTAGTCGTTCTTCTCCTCAAGCTCCAGTATCGAGTTTAAGTAATGGTCAAATTCATCCATTAGTCTGTCATAGCTCTCCACTATTGCGCCGTTTGGCCCGTATCCCTCCTTCATTATCTCCTCTACGGTAACAGACTTTCTAACGTCAAGATCCGGTTTGTATGGAAGTGTCCTTACTCCTGTGTCTAAGTTAACGTAGGCGACCTTGTGGTTCTCTTCGAGGTACTTGCCGAAAGCACCTGTTAGCGCAGTTTTTCCGCTTCCCGCCGTTCCCACAAACGCTATTATCATGGCTCCTCCCAGGCTAGTTAAAATTAGGTGAACCTAAAAAGTTTTAGTACATTATCTTGGCCTTTATTCCAGCCAGCTTGTCAACTTCCTCTGCGAGCTTAACGAATGCTTTAGCTCCCTCACTTTCGGGTTTGTACTTCACAGCTGGAATTCCTTCCAGGGTTCCCTCCCTAATGGCAGGATCTTCCGGAATAACGGCCAGCAGAGGAACCTCCATAACTTCTTCCGCGGCCTCTGGAGGGATATCTTTCTCAGTCCTCCCGTACCTGTTAAGAACGAACCCCAAGATTGCAAGCCCGGCTTTTTTCAGTACTATCCCAACTTTCATCGTGTCGGTAAGGCATGATATCTCAGGATTCGTGACGAGCAACGCCTCTTCACCGCTCAGCATTGCGCTCATTGCATCCAACTGTAGCCCAGCAGGGCAGTCTATTAGGATAAAATCGTACTGCCCCTTAAGGGATTTTATTACATCTGGCAACTTTCTTGGATCTGCTTTTATCACATGCTCCCAGTCAACGGCCCCAGGAAGAACGTAGACATTTTCAAATTGCGTCATGTAAATTGCATCCTCTATCTTTGCCTCTCCCGCCAATACATCATGGAGCGTAACGTCGGCATCGTCAACACCCAGAACTAAGCTGAGATTTGCCATCGTTAAGTCACCATCCACAGCTAGAACTTTCTTTCCTCTCTCACCAAGGGCAACTGAAAGATTGGCAGTTACAGTTGTCTTCCCAGTTCCCCCTTTGCCCGAAACTATTGAGATTATTCTCGTCGTCATATCAAAAACCCCTGTAATCTCTACTTTCAGAAACTTATAATTTTTCTCTCGTTGAAGTTTTTATCGAAACGCTAAATTTTTAAGCTAATCGAGCAAGTGGCAACCATGATAGTTGGAGTGGCTTTTGCGTTAATTTCCGCCATTTGCTGGGGAACCTCATCTGTCTTAATAAAAGTTGGGCTTAAAAACAGATCTCCTTTAATAGCAAATCTAGTTAGGCTTATTTTCTCATCACTAATGTATGCCACAATTTTCCTAATTGGAGGGAACTTCAACGAGATATTTAGAATGTCCCTAGAATACCACATTATAGCATTCGTATCAGCACAATTTGGCTTCGTCATCGGTGATTACCTATATTTTTCGGCCCTCAAATCTCTCGGAGTTTCAAGAACAGTCCCAATAACATCTACGTATCCACTTTGGACCCTTGTCTGGGCTTATTTATTCTTAGGCAGAGAAATAACGATAAGAATAGCTATTGGAGCTTTAATGATAGTTCTTGGGATAATTGTAGTTAGGCAGGTTGAAGTTGAGGAACACGTAAACCCAAAAGGACTCTTATACGCATTTCTAACACCAATATCCTGGAGCATGGCAATAATTCTAATGGACTGGCTTTCAAACAAAATATCCCCTTTAACACTTGCAGGCCTGAGGATAATGTACGCTACGGTGGGGATTACAATAAGCTCCTTGAAAGTTGTACCTGAATTGAAACACATAACCAAGAGAGAAGTAATGGTTATAGCAACTGCAGGGATGCTGGGCCTTGTAGTTGCCCAGTACACCTTTGTTTCCTCAGTGTCAATGCTTGGCTCTCAGATTGCCACACCAATTACCGCAATAAACCCGATAATTTCAACTTTACTTGCAATAACCTTCCTTAAGGAGCCTCCAAACTGGAAGATATGGGTGAGTCTTGGCCTGGTGGTTTCGGGAATATGGCTACTCACGTCCTAATCAAGTTTTATCTTTTTCACGACTTTAACAAGGAAGGTTTTCCCGCTTTTTTCCCTAACTACGAGGCCTTTCTTCTCTAGGTTCTGAATTGCCCTGCTTATTGTTGGTCTCGAATAACCAACTATTTCCGGAAGTTCTTCCTGCTTTATTTCTCCACCATTCTCTATTATTGCTTTCAAAACTGCTACTTCTTTTTCGTTTAATTGGTCAAGTATTTCCTGCCTCTTTTCTGATCTTTTTTTGCTTAGATACACTAAGAGGGGACTCATGACCAAAAACGCGACGATCATTCCAAGTAGAAATGAGAGCTTTGAGCTCTTAGTGGAAGGTGGAACCGCCGTTGTTGTATTGGTCTCGATTGGAGGGGGCTCAATATCTCTCCCTATCCAGTAGGTTTCATACCCCATCTTTTCCAGGGTTTTCTCGATTGTTTCATTAAGCCCTAGTCCAACTAAGATCACCATTGTTGGATGCAATGCTTTTATTCCTTCTAAGGCCGCAGGTGAAAGCTGGTTTTCCCACGTGAGGAGGAGAGGATATTTGTATTCCATTGCAAATTTTGCTGCAGCTAGAGTTGACCCGTAGTCCCAGGCACTTGCCAGAACAACGACCCTACTCCCATTAGGATAAAAATGAAGAGCAAGTTTTTCTGCAGTTTCAGTCCTGTCAGCTCCCCCAATCCTTGTGACGCTGAAACCCATCTCCTTAAGCTCATTTTCAACTTCCAAACTTATCGCATTTGCACTGCCGACTATAAGAACCCTGTTTCGTCCAAGCTGAATGTAAGAGTATAGCTGAGCCTTTGTCACTTTATCCAATTTTTTTGGATTTACTGGCAGTATGGGGACATTTATAAGGTGAGAGTAAGGGAGAGCTATTAGGTAGTCAATTATATCATCATTCCTCACAATTATGAGATCATACTGAGGATATGAAGCATAAACGGAAGTAATGAAGAGTGATAGGAATACTAGCGAAATCAAAACTTTCTTCATTTAAACCCCCTCCTCTCTAACCCCAAGGTTTTTAAACTATTTAAATTTTCATGCATCGGGCTAAGGGGGAACCCGATGAATCCCGCTGATGAAAGTGGAGGTGGGAGGAAATGGCAACGTTCAAGCTTGTAATTTCCGATCCAAAGAGCGGAATAGCAAAGCAGATCGAGATTACTGGAGACGCCGCAGAGAAGCTCATTGGAAAGAAGATAGGAGACCAAATACCAGTAAAGGAGCTTGGGATAGATCTAAACGCACTGTTTGGCAAGGAGTTTCCAGAGGACGTTAAGATAGAGATCAGGGGTGGAACAGATAAGGATGGTTTCCCAATGAGACCAGATGTCCATGGACCAAGGAGAGTTAGGATCCTCCTATCCAAGGGACCGGGATTCAGACCCAGGGAGAAGGGAGAGAGGAGAAAGAAGACTGTAAGGGGTAACACAATAAGTCCCGAAATCGTTCAGGTTAACGTCAAGCTTGTGTACTAAAATTTTTAACCTTTCATTTCTCATTATCTCTTGCGCGGCTCAGACCGGCTGGGGCCGAAGCGATGGGGCCGCGCTGGACCGGGCTACATCGAGGTGTTGCTTTTGATATCACTGGCAACTCTAATACTGGTTTTAGCCCCGCTATTGCTTATCCTGATTGCATGGGAGTCAAAGGAGAGCCAATACCTAATTATAGCCTCCCTCCTATACGTCCTTTTAGCTCCTCAAAAGTACTTTCCAATGATACTCCTTATCCCCACGATATTCGGCCTAGCACCTAAGTTTGCAAGAGAGCTAGGATTTCTAATTCTTGGAATGTTCCTTATTGATCCAAATGTGAGGGCAGACCTCACACCCATGAAAACACTTTCCCTAAGTGCATTTACCCTATTGCTTTCTGTTATAATTTCTCCCCTTCCCAGAGGAAAAGCCAAGAGAATTTTTTATATAACAGTATTAGGGATACTATCAGGTCTACTAGGGATAATGATAAAGCCTTTTCCGCTTATAGCAATCTCTTACCTATTGGCTTTTCCAATAACGTTGACAAGCTATGCGTATGCATTTGTTACAATTGCTGTTTCACTCTTATTGCACGAAGTGGGTCTTTATTCTTTTCCCTCCCCAGGAACACCGAATTCCAACGTACTTCCAGCAATAATACTTCCAGCCATTCTGATAGGGTATTCTATTTATATTGAAAGGAAGAATATAATGATGAAAAGACAAACAATAATGCTCCTGATATTTGCACTTCTATTAATTCCTTTTCTAAATTTAGCAAAGTTAGAGTTTGTTCTTTTAATGTCAGCTGTTAGTATCAGGTTAATTACTTCTCTTCCCCATCCTGAGGAAACTTTATAGCACCAATTTTAGCAGGCTTTATGTATGGACCGATTTCCTTTATTATACCTGGGGCGTGAGTACCTTTCTTCAGGATTAGCATTGTTTCCATAAGCCCTAGCTCCTCTATCCTCCTTACATCCCTACTATGCCCTGTCTCGACCAAAGCCCTTTCCACATTTTCGCTTATCGTGCCAACTATGAAAAGCTTATCGTACTTATCACTTGTCCATCCCTTTATCTTCCTTACCCAGCGGTCAGTAAGGTAGGCCTCTATTTCCTGGGCCAACTTTTCAACTCTCTCTATCCTTATTTCAACTGGTAGATAGTCAACCCACCCAAATTCCCTTCTCATCTGCCTTACCGGTTTTTCTCCAAAAGTCCGTTTGAGCCAGTAGAGAGGAACTAAAGCATCCTTTGGCCGCGGTTTCAGAATCCCAATGTCGACGTAAACACCGTAGCCTACTTTCCCAAGGTCAACAAGCCTCCCTAAGAGTACATCGCCCTCATTTACACTTGCCAGAGAATAAGGAATTTCACCCCATTCTTCCCTAATGAGGTTTGCAGATATCTCACTATCTTCGCCCTCAAGCGTTATTTTAACCCACTGCCTTATTGTTATTGAAACTCTCCACTTTACATCAAGGTCTCCAATTAAGGATTTCAACTTCTTGTTGATCTTACTAAAACCACTCCTATCCCCATAAATCTTCTGAGGTATTATAACTTCCATAGGGCGTCACTTTCTCCTGCTTTTCTTTGACTTGGATTTTGGAGCTTTTCTCAGGCCCAGCTCTATTTCAAGCTCCTCAATTCTCTTTTTTAATTCTTCTATAATAGCCGAGTTATCGTATTCATGGAGTATTTCACCACATATAGGACATGTAAAGCCATACTCAAAGGCTTCATCAAAAGTCAGTTTTGGATGCCCTGGGGTGCCACAGTGGTAATACACTTCATTTGTTTCCTCTTGGAGCATTTTCTTCAACTTTTCGAGCTCTTGCATTTTTCTTGCCTTAATGATTTCAGGTAACCTCTTGGTCTCAATATGCCAGTAATAATAATACCATCCCGTCTCGTCATCCCTTATTCTTTTAAAATCGGCTAACTTTGCATCATAGAGAGCGTAAAGAATCTTCCTAACGGTATTAACTCTAATCCCCGTGATTTCAGCTAACTCTTCATCTGTGGCTTCTCCTTTCTTTTCAAGAGCCTTTATTACTTCTACAGCTTCATCTCCCCCTATGTCCCTTGCTATCTCAAGAAGGGCCTTGTTCCTTCTGGCCATTCTCTTAACCTCCCAATTTTAACCACTTTCCCCAATGAATTAATATGGACATAACCCTATATATACTTTAAGGAAGATATTCAAGAAGGGCGGGAAAACGTTATTTAGTTAAGTACTCATCGACAAGCTCTTTAGCGGAGGGTTTATATATCTCAAGAACCTCAATGTCCTCTATTACATTCCCCTCTCTTAGCTTCAATTTAACTTTACCACCATAGACTTGGAGATCTAAAAGACCATAGACAACGTCCTCTGCTTCTATTGGACTCTTGAACTTCATTATATACTCTCCATCTTCAGTAATAAGCTTCACCCACCATTCATTCTTCCTCTTAAACGGCCTGGTAACCTTTGGCTTGAACTTCTCGATGATTACTTCCAACTATGTCACCCCCACATCTCTGAAGTTGCTGGCCCCTTTGGGATTTATCAACCTAACTGTCCACAAAAAAGCTTATAAAACTTCTGCCGAGTTAGTCATCGGGTGGGCCGGTAGCTCAGCCTGGTTAGAGCACCGGGCTTTTAACCCGGTGGTCGCGGGTTCAAATCCCGCCCGGCCCGCCAAACCTATCCTTATTTATTTTAGGCGTCCTCCTATTGACACCATAGTTCCTTCTGCTAAGAAACCTAAAACACATTTTCTGCCCCAGCAGGCTATGTGTTGATTTTATAACCCCTCAAGATCATTTAGATAATAAAATATCAAGATCAAGAGGTGATGAGTTATCCTAATTATAGGGATTGATATAATCAGCGAAAATCCAAAAAGATTTGCCGTCGTAACTTGGTTTAATGGTAAGATTGAGAGGAAAGGTGAGTTTAACCTATATAGACTTATCAGATATATCAGGGCAAAAAGACCCGATATAATTGCAATGGATAGTGTTACCGAGCTTGGAGAAGACTTAAGGAAGTTTCTTCGAGCACTTCCAGAAGGAACTAAATTAGTACAAGTAACCGGGAGACCAGGGGAGCAGAAATCCCTTTGGAGTCTTGCTAAGGAGCATGGAATCAGGATTACGGATAAATTTGATCCTTACGAGGAAGCAAAAGTCGCAGCACTTCTCGCCTCCAAAGGCGTCGGCTATGAAGTCTTGGCGTTTGAAGATGAAGTTCTAATCACAGTAACAAGGGGGAGAAGTCAAGGAAAGGGGGGATGGAGTCAAGACAGGTACAGGAGAAGAGTTCACAGCCTAGTCCAAGCGAAGGTCAGGCAGATTGAGGAGGCCCTTAGAAGGGCCGATATACCCTTTGATTTGGAGATAGAAGAAAGGGATTACGGTGTCTCAAGGGGAGAGTTTAAGGTTTATGCCAGTAGAGAGGAGCTTGCCGGGTTAGTAAAACCAATGCGAGGCGGAGACGTTGAAATTAGGATAAAACCGGTTGAAAGGAAAGTCCTTGAGTTCGTCCCCCTAAAGGCGGAAACTGCGATAGAAGAAAGGAAGAGCATAATAGTAGGACTGGATCCTGGGATAACTGTGGGAATTGCCGCGATTGATTTAGACGGCAAGATACTTGCTATATACAGCGAGAAGAACATGGCACTAAGCGAGATAGTTCGCTTTATAAGCGAGATTGGACATCCTGTAATAGTTGCAACAGACGTTAATCCTGCCCCAGGATTAGTTGAAAAGATAGCAAGATCGTTTAAAGCACAACTCTTCGTCCCCAGGGAAAGTCTCAAGGTAGAGGAAAAGAACGAGTTGCTCAGGAACCTAGGAATATCAGTGGAAGATGACCACCAGAGAGATGCTCTGGCTGCTGCCTACAAAGCATACCTAAGGTACAAGCCAAAGTTTGAGCATATTGAAGCAAGATTAAGGGAAGTTGGCCTGTGGAAGAAGAGAAACGAGATAAAGGCCCTTGTTTTGACTGGATATAGCCTTGGAGAAGCCATAATGAAGGTCAAGCTTGCTGAAAGACCAAAGGAGGAACACCACGAAGAGGTCAAGCCAGAAGTAGATGTGGCATCTTATATTGAAAAAATAAAGGCTCTCGAGAAGGCAATAGCAGAACTCGAAAGGGAAAACGCAGAACTTAGAGCTATAATCGAAGAACAGAGGAAGATAATTGAAAGGCTGGAGAGAAAGCTCGCGGAATTTGATGAAGGAGTCAGATTTAAAGTACTTAAGGAGAGAGAAATAAGGGCGAGAGATGAGAGAATAGCTATTCTGGAGAAGAAGTTAAAGAAGGAAAAAGAAAAAGTTGAAATCTTAGCAAGAAAGCTTGCTCAAACCAGGAAGATGCACAGACTCGAGCTCAGCGGGAAGGTATACCCAATGAAGGTTCTTGAGAACTTAACTTGGAAGGACTTAGAGGAACTCGAGAAAGATATTGGGATAAAGAGGGGAGATATAGTATACGTTATTAATCCAGCTGGAGCGGGAAGGAAGATAGCAGAACACCTTGCAAAGAAAAAAATAAAAGCTATAGTTTCTCAAAAGGAGTTGCCAGTAGCAGTTTATGAAGTATTCAGAGAAGAGAGAATCCCGGTCTTGCTTGAGGGGGAGGATATCAAGGTAATAAGACTCGACGACTTTGCCGTTGTCAAAAGGGAGGAGCTTGAAGATATAATTAGAAAGAAAATTAAGGAGTGGGATGAAGAAGAAAAGAGGGAAGAACTAGAGAGCGTCCTTAGGGTGATAGAGGAGTACAGGATAGAGAGGGTTAAGGAACTCATCAGGAAGGCTGAGGAGGAAAGGCAATGATACTAGTCATTGCCGAAAAGCCCAATGTAGCGAGGAAAATAGCGGGAGCCTTAGCCGAAGGAAGACCAGCAAAGAAGAGTCTCTTTGGGGTTCCATATTATGAGCTCTTCAGAGATGGTAAAAAGCTGATCGTTGCTCCCGCCGTGGGGCATCTCTACGGTCTAGCTCCTAGGCAGGATTTCTTTGGCTATCCTATATTCGACATAGAGTGGGTTCCGGTGTACGTCGCGGAGAAAGGAAAAGAGTACGCAAAGGACTACATTAAGCTTCTTTCCGTTCTTGCCAAGAGGGTAAAGGAATTCGTGGTTGCATGTGACTATGATACTGAAGGTGAGGTTATAGGGTATACTGCACTAAAGTATGCCTGTGGTGTGGATCCTGGGGTAGCTAAGAGAATGAAGTTTTCCGCGCTAACCAAGAGGGATCTAGTAAAAGCATGGTATAATCTTGAGCCAACGATAAATTTCGGAATGGCAAACGCGGGAATCGCGAGGCATGTACTTGACTGGTACTGGGGAGTAAACTTATCCAGAGCACTAACCCATGCCATAAAGAGGGCTAGTGGAAAGTGGATAGTTCTGAGCACAGGTAGGGTTCAAGGCCCTACCTTGAAGTTCCTCGTTGAAAGAGAAAGAGAGATTCAAAACTTTGTTCCAAAGCCCTACTGGGTTATAAAGCTTATTTTTGAGAAGAACGGACAAAAATTCGTCGCTAATTATGAGAAAGACAAAGTCTGGGATGAAAAGGAGGCAAAGAAGATAGTCCTCGAGGCAAAGAAAGGACCCGTAAGGGTAGCAGGGGTAGATGTGAAGAGACAGAAGAGAAATCCACCTGTTCCCTTTGACCTTGGAACCCTGCAGAGAGAAGCTTATTCTTCCTTCGGTTTCAGTCCCAAGAAAACCTTAGATTTGGCTCAGAGTCTATATGAGAAAGGATTCTCCTCTTATCCCAGGACTGAAAGTCAAAAGTTGCCAAAGAACTTGAACTTTAGGTACATAATTCAAAGCCTGGCAAAGATGCCCCAGTACAGGCCCTACGCTCACATCCTCCTAGGCATGCCAGAACTTAAGCCAGTGGAAGGCAAAAAGGAAGATCCAGCACATCCGGCAATATATCCGACTGGAGAAGTCCCCAAGCCCGGCGACCTAACGAAGGATGAGGAGAAGCTTTACGACATGATAGTTAGGAGGTTCCTCGCGTTATTCATGGAGCCGGCCGTGAGGGAGAGTGTAAAGGTTACTATTAAAGCTGGCCCGCATAAGTTCATTCTTTCTGGAGGCAGGACAGTCAAGGAAGGATGGCTCGCCGTTTACGGAAAGTACGTTAAGTTCGAGGAGGTAACCCTCCCAACGTTCTTGGTTGGGGAGAAGATCAGAGTTCTGCAGATAAAGAGAGAGAAAAAGAAGACAAAGCCTCCTGCAAGATACTCTCCTGCAGCAGTAATAAAGAAGATGGAGGACTTGGGGTTAGGAACAAAGGCAACGAGAGCTCAAATACTCGAAACCCTATATCAGAGGGGCTACATAGAAGGGAAAAAGAGCATAAAGGTAACTCCCCTGGGGATGAAAGTAATTGAAACCCTCGAGAAGTACGTTCCCGAGATAATTAGCGTCGAGCTAACGAGAGAGTTCGAGAAGAAGATGGAGCTAATAATGCAAGGAAAACTCACAAAGGAAGAGGTCATTGAAGAAGCAAAGCAGAAACTAATCAAGATACTTGAGGAGTTCAAAAAGAAGGAACTTGAAATCGGCCTTGAGTTAGCTAAGATAGTCGTTGGGGAGGATAATGTGGAAAAGCCCCTCGTCGTTGGAAAGTGCCCAAAGTGTGGGGGAGACCTAATCGTCAAGTACAACAAGAAGACTGGTAAGAGGTTCATCGGTTGCTCAAACTGGCCTAAATGTGACGTTACTTACCCGATTCTTCAGAGAGGAGAGATAATCCCCACAGGGAGAACGTGCTGCAACGGAGCGCCCGTGGTCATAGTTAAGGATGGGAAGGAAAAGAGGGTAATCTGTCTCGATATGAACTGCAAGAAGTGGTAAGGTATTTAAAATAATTCGCATTTATTAAACTCATGTCACTTGAGGAACTATACAAGTATCTAAGATGGAGGATGGATCCTAAAGATGAGGGAGCAAGAAAGCGATTCCAGAGGATAGTTGAGGTAGCAAAAAAGCTTGCTCTCCCAGAAAATGAGAGAATTTTAGATATATGTGCTGGAACGGGAATAGCGGGCGTTGCCTTTGCTTTAGCTACCAACGCATCAAAGCTTACAGTTCTTGACGCAAGAGGGGATGATTTGGAGAAGGTCAACGAGTGGATTAAAATTTCGGGGAGAGATGTCCCAGTAGATAAAGTCGTTGGAGACGCTAGGAGTGTTCACGAGCTCGTTGGAGAACATGATATTGCGGTGCTTTGGGGATTAACGATGCCCCACTTCGACGCATTCGATGCTGTAAAGCTGTTCGCCTCAGTTGCCCTAACCCTTTCAAAGGAGGGGTACTTCATAATCGAAGAGACCGACAGAGTTTATGGAATAATGTACATGGTGGGTTACAAGGACTTCCTCGTTGAGAGCGAGGGTGAAGGCTATCAGCTGGCCTCAGTGCATTCAGGCTACGATAAAGGGAGAGGGGCGTTTAAGAGGACTTATTATAAGCTCCCAGGATTCGAGAAGGTCACTGAAGAGTACCACAGGCTCTGGGATCTAGCCTCTCAACTTGCAATTGGGTCGATATTCTTCAGAGAGTACAAGCTTTTTGAGAGGTTCCAGCACGGAGTGCAGGGGGTTTCCGATGTTATAGTGTTCAGAAAACCAAGGAAAAATGTTGCAGAGGAAATGGTTCACTCTCCATCTTCTACCTTTTGAATTGCTATTCTTTTTGCAAACTCTACCAGTTCTTTTGCATAGTTTATCAGCTTCCTAGCTATATCCTCAGAGTAGTACTCGTAAGGGGAACCCTCAGAGTACGCTAGTGGATACCTTGATGTTATGTAGTTCCTATCAAGCTCCATTGCCATATTATACATTTCATCTGGTACTTTAACTCCATGCTCTTCTAAAGCCTTTAGAAGTTTTGTTATGGAATGCCCAGGAAGTGTGATTCCTAAAGCCCTTGTTATTGCTTTCATTGCTAATTCTGCCGCCTGCTGAGCCTTAAAGCTCGCCCACTCATAGTCCTTGTACTCCAAATCCCTCTCCGCAGACCTTAATGTTCTCTCAGCCTGCTTTATCCACCTCTCATACTCGCTACCTTCAAACATCGTTCATCCCTTGGATAGTTATCTAAAGAGAGATATAACTATTTCTGAATTAGATAAGATTAATTTTTTGATTTGAGCCCTTAGAAAACCTTTTTAAGAAAAAACAGCTCGAAGTAAAAGTAAGAGGGAGAAGTTATGAAGGCAATCTATAGGGAGATGTGCCCAAACTGTAACGGTGCCATAACCGACAATAGACTTGCAAACAAGAACCCATGTGATGCATGCCTTGATGAACCCGAAGTTCATGAGGACTACTTTGAGCTCATAACTGCCATTAGGAATGCACTAAAGCTGAGAGGAACGCTAAAAGAGTGGGAGAAAATATACAGGTTAAATAAAGAGGTAAAGGACGTTGAAGAGTTCTTTAAGAAAGCTACAGGTTTCACGTTTTGGAGCGCCCAGAGAACATGGGTCAAAAGGATAATTAAAGGGAAAAGTTTTTCCATAATAGCTCCCACGGGAATGGGTAAGAGTACATTTGGTGCATTTATCTCAATATACTTCGCAATTAAGGGGAAGAAAAGCTACATTGTGGTCCCTACAACACCCCTAGTGATCCAAACGGTCAAGAAGATTAAGGGGATGATTGAAAAAGCTGGTGTTTCTGTAAACCTTGTCTATTATCACGGCAATTTAAAGAAGAAGGAGAAAGAAGAGGCATTAGAAAAGATAAAATCAGGAGATTTTGATATCCTTGTAACATCAAGCCAATTCTTAGCTACTAGGTTCGATGAGCTTTTAAAGGACAAGCACTTTGACTTGATATTCGTCGATGATGTTGATGCGTTTCTTAAGGCCAGCAAGAACATAGATAGGTCACTCTTAATGCTCGGCTTTAATAATGAAATTATAGGAAAGGCCTGGGAAATAATAAAGTTAAAGAAGCAACTGGCAAAACTCCTCTCAAAAGAGAATTCTAGCGAGGAAGTAGAAAAGCTAAACAAGGAAATAGAGAGACTTGAAAGGGGAATAGAGAGATATAAGAGGGAGCATGAAATAGGAATTCTAATAGTTGCATCCGCTACAGGAAGTGCAAAGGGTGATAGAATTAAGCTCTACCGTGAGCTTTTGGGCTTTGAGGTTGGAAGTGGAAGGAGCGTTCTCAGGAACATAGTCGATACTTATATACTTCCAGAGAAAGGCATGGAAGAGCACGTTGTGGAGCTACTAGAAAAGCTTGGTAAAGGGGGCCTAATTTTCGTTCCAATAGATAAGGGGATAGAGTACGCTGAACAGTTAACGAACTATCTGAAGGAGAGAGGCTTTAAAGTTGAGCTTGTATCTGCTAAGAACAAGAAGGGCTTAGAGCTCTTTGAGCAGGAGAAAGTGGACTACCTAGTGGGGGTTGCAACTTATTATGGAACCATAGTTAGGGGATTAGATCTGCCCCACCTCATAAGATTCGCAATTTTCACGGGAGTTCCCAAATTTAGGTTTTCCCTTGACCTTGAACAACCGACTATCTATAGAGTTCTAGGCTTAATGAGTGAAATCCTAGAGTTCTTGCCCGAGGAGAAAAGGAGTGAAGGAGAAAAATTATATGCAAGGCTTAGAAGGCTCATTAGGAACATTCCCCAATTCGAGCTTATGAAGATAGAGGAAGCCCTAGCGGAAGGCCTAGAGCTTGAAGGATTTCACAGTCACGTTCTTGAGGTATTTAGGCAGGCCGTTGAATTCCTGAGGTCTGCTCTCAAGGATAAGGAAGTTCTGAATAAAATTGCCGAGAATCCCTTCCTGAGCCTAAAGAAAGAAGGAGAAAAATGGTACATTGAAATTCCAGATGTGAGAACCTATATTCAGGCAAGTGGAAGAACGTCAAGACTTTTTGCAGGTGGAATTACGAAGGGACTTAGCGTTATCATCGTCGATGATCAGAAGGTATTCAACGGTTTAGTGAGGCAGATGCGCTGGCGCTTTGTGGAGTTCGAGATAAAGAGGTTTGACGAGATCAACCTTGAGGAGATACTCAAGGAGATCGATAGGGATAGAGAAAAGGTAAGATTAGTTATTGAGGGCAAGATAAGCGAGCAGGTAAAGGATCTCGTAAAATCTGCCTTAATGATTGTTGAAAGCCCAAACAAAGCAAGGACAATAGCGAACTTCTTTGGTCAGCCAAGCAAGAGGAGAATTGGAGACCTCGTAGCTTACGAAGTCAGCATTGGAGATAAGATGCTCACGATATTAGCTAGTGGAGGCCATATGTTCGACCTCGTTACCACGGAAGGCTATCATGGAGTTCTAATGCTTGAGAGGGAGGGGAAGAGGTACTTTGTTCCCGTCTACGATACAATTAAGAGGTGCAGGGACTGTGGTCATCAGTTTGTGGACTGGGAGCAGAAAGGAGTTTGCCCCAAGTGTGGAAGCAGGAACGTTCATGATGCCCTTGAAAACGTCAAGGCAATGAGAGATCTTGCCCAGGAAGTTGATGAGATACTAATCGGTACAGACCCAGATACCGAGGGAGAAAAGATAGCGTGGGACATAAGGAACGTTCTCTCGCCGTACGCTCCAAACATAAAGAGGATAGAGTTCCACGAGGTAACGAGGCCGGCAATTCTCAAGGCGATAAAGGAGGCAAGGGACATAAACGAAGATAGGGTAAATGCCCAGCTCGTCAGGAGGATAGAGGATAGATGGATAGGATTCGAGCTGAGCCAAAAACTGTGGCAGGTCTTCGAGAATAGGAACCTCTCCGCGGGGAGGGTTCAAACTCCAGTCCTGGGGTGGATAGTGCAGAGGTACAAGGAGTTCACTGAGAGTGAAACGGACTTCCTGGGGATAACCCTTGAAAACGGCATAAACGTGACCCTCGAGGGCGTTAAGGGGGAGGTTGAAGAGGTCACGGTCAAGGAGGTAACGATAGAGGAGAGGGAAATCAATCCACTCCCACCGTACACTACCGATGCAATGCTTCAGGATGCTTCAAGGTTCCTGGGCTTTTCTGCCACGAAGACCATGCAACTGGCCCAGGATCTTTTCGAGTTGGGTTTAACAAGTTATCACAGAACTGACTCAACTCACGTGAGCAATACTGGAATAGAGATCGCCAAGGAGTACATAACCCAGGAGATTGGAGAGGAATACTTCGCCCCCAGGAAGTGGGGAGAGGAGGGGGCCCATGAAGCGATAAGACCAACGAGGCCAATTGACACTGGGAGGCTTATTCAGCTAATCAGAGATGGGATAATAACTTTACCAAGGAACCTAACTAGGGATCACTTCAGGCTCTATGACATGATATTCAGAAGGTTCATAGCTAGTCAGATGAAACCAGCTAAAGTTCTCTACGAAAAGGCAGTTCTTGAGACACCGTTTGGAGAAGTTGAAGTTGAGGGCTACATCGAGGTACTATACGATGGGTGGTCCAAGATAAAGCCACTACCCCTAAAGCAGATACCCAAGCTCGAGAAGGGTCAGAAACTTAAAGTTAAGGAAGTAAAGCACTGGAGAGCCCCAAAAGTCTCCCTGTACACCCAAGGTGACGTTATTGCATTAATGAAGGAGAGGGGAATAGGTAGGCCCTCCACCTATGCAAAAATAGTCCAGACGCTGTTACAGAGAGGGTACGTAATAGAGACAAAAGGTAAAAAGAAGTTAGTTCCCACAGATAAGGGAATAAAGGTCTATCATTATTTAGTAAGCAAATATAGAGACTTAGTAAGCGAGGAAAGGACAAGGCAGTTGGAGAAGATTATGGACGAAATTGAAGAAGCAAAGGTCAATTATCAGGACGTTCTCAACGAGCTTTATGAAGAAATAAAGAGGTACGTTGCCTCCTCTTGATACTCTTTTTCTTTGTTGAGTTAGTGTTCCGTATTTGGAACAATTAATCTGGATTTGATTATTATGGTATCATCAAAAATCTTATTAGGTAGAAATCATATGCATGAACATGCAATCCTCCTATAAGTATCATAAGTATTTACCTCTTCGATGGTGTAAAGTTAAAGCTTTATCATAATATGGGAAAACTTTTATATAACAGTTAAGTCCCAAAAATATTGACAAGTTTGTGGTGGTGGTAAGAATGAGCAAGGATAGGATGGTAGAGCTATTACAAGAACATTTTGAGCTAAACTTATACGAAGCTAGAGCTTACGTTGCCTTAGTAGCGTTTGGAGTTCTTACACCTGCAGAGTTGGCAAGTGTTTCTGAAGTTCCTGCACCAAGGACTTACGATGTCCTGAGAAGCCTCGAGAAAAAGGGCTTTGCCATGAATCAACCAGGTAAGACAAACAAGTACAGACCAGTACACCCAGCTAACATACTCGAGAAGTTCATTCAGGACTGGCAGGAGAGAGTGAAAGAAGAACTCGAAGCTAAGAAGAAGGCTAAGGAGGAGCTACTTGAGCTCATGGCTCCCCTCATAGAGACAGAAGTTCCAAAGTACGGTGTTGAGAGAGTATGGGTCGTTAGAGGAATCAAAAACTCAACATTAAAGACCAAAGAGATGCTCGAAGAAGTTCAGAACGAACTCTTCCTTGCAGATGATGGCTTCATTGCGATTAACCTTGAGGACGATATAATCAAGGCCGTTGACAGAGGAGTTAAGGCCAAGATAATCTTGACCAAGAACCTCCTACCCAGGATCAAAGGTTCAAAGCTAGTTCAGTATGCAAACGATGGAAAGATCGAGCTTAAGGTTCTCGAGAAGTTTGACCTGCCAATGCTTATCTGTGACGAGGAAGTGTTCTTTGCTCTCGAAGACCTCGCAGCAAGGTACTTCAACTACGAGACCCAAGTTTGGATAAAGGATCACAGGGTCGTTGACCTCTTCAGGAAGAAGTTTGAGGAGTACTGGGAGAAGGCAGAGAGCGCCTAAAGGTACTTAAACTCTTCCTCTTCTGGCTTTTTCTCCCTTATCTTCCAGAATATCTTACCGTCCTTTTGAAAGCTCTCAACTTTTCCCTGCTCCGCGAGCCTAAGGAGAAACCTTCTTGTTTCAAGCCTCGAAAGCCCCGTCTCTCTTGATATTTCCTCTTCACTCTTCTCCCCAGCCTCAAGGGCTTTTAGGATTTTCAGATGCTTCATTTTCCTCCCTCCAGCTTTTTATACCTCTCGATTATTGTAAGTAGCTTTTCCATGACCTCAAGATGAACCCTAAGCTTTTCAACTTCCGTAGGCATTGAATTCGCTAGCTCTTTAAACTTTTCCATTAAAACTTCCTCTACGCCTTTAAGCTCCCGCTCCCTCTTCTTTTCCCTGTACTCACAAACGGGACAAAAGACCCTCCCGTCTTTTTCAAAGAGAGGGGAGCCACATTTAGGACAGTGCTTGTCAAGCATTTTTGCACCTGAGAGAAGGAGAGGGGCTATTACCTTTCTGATTTCTTCGTCGGTTATCATGAGACCACCTCCCTGATAAGGGAGAACACTTCTATTACTGCTCTTCTACCGAGCTTTGACCTTGCAACCCTGTCGCTGACTTCAGCAATGTCAACTGCAACTATAGTGAAGTCCCTCAAAATCTTCTCAAGAATCTCAAGCAGATCCTTGAGAGTTAACTCTCCATGCTGGAATCTGGCTATCCTGTATTCAGGCCTCAACACATCCAAATCTATTGTAAGGTAGATCTCATCCCCCAGGAATCTTCTAGCCTCGTCTATAACTTTAAGTCCGTGTTGCTCTAGGTTCATGTACCTCCTCCACCTACCCCTAACTCTTCTAGTCCTAGGTAAGGCGGGGAATATTCTAACGTTCCTCGTCCACAGCTTCGTCCTTTCGGTAGTGGGTATCATCAGGACAGCCCCTATGACGCTTGCCCTCTCAACTATCCTATCCTTAAGCGCGTAGGCAAGCCAAGAGGCGTGATCGAAGTAATCCTGCATTAGGTCAGTATGAGCATCTACGCTCAAGACGGCAGGAGGTTTTAGGGCCCGGAGGATACTATAAGTTCCGGAGTGATCCCCAATAACGTAAATTTTGTCCTCCCTGGGTTTCTCCGTTATCGTATAGTCGTCAACTAAGCCCTCCCTTTTAAGGAGCTTTGCCACGTACACTACTCCATCCCTGTTGGGCTTCTCGCCTACGGCCAAGAACGTCACCATGCTAACCACCTCAGGTCTTGTACACCCTCAGATCCAAGACGACGTGCCAAACCCCTGGGGCATACCTCTTTATTTTGAGCTCGTTCAGCTTTTCAACCTCATATCCGTGCTCCCTAGCAATCTTTTTGAAGGTTTCAAGGGGTTCCCTCGGCATTAACTTTTCGGGAACTGTGTTGTGGTAATGGATTATAGCTTCATTCTTGGCTATCTCGAGGGCTTTAGGGATGAATTCATGGGTTTTAACGACGTAGCCCATGAGTATTCTATCGGCTATGTCCTTCCCAGGGAAGTCCCTATTGTCCATATTGTATGCCGTCATCCTGTCTTGGACTTTGTTTAGATGAATATTCTCTACCAAGAATTTGAAGGTGTAGGGATCTTTCTCTATCGCTATCACCCTAGCTTTACAGTGAACGGCTATTGGGAGGCTTAAGTGCCCTACCCCAGCGAACATGTCAACGACGAGCTCATCGGGCCTAGCAATGCTCGCCATCCTAACCCTCTCTTTGACGTTCGCGGGGGAGAACATTATCTTGGCAACGTCAAGCTTGTACTTAATCCCGTTTTCAACATGAATCGTTACAGTATCCTTTCCGTAAAGCAATTCATAATCAGGCTTCCTCGTTTCCCCGTGTATGTGGCCCTTCCTCAAGACGGCCTTTGCACCAATGACCTCAGCGTACACTTGGGCTATTCTGTGCTTGTAGGGCTCAAGCTCTGGCCGGAGGGGAAGCAACAAAACATCTCCTATCTTAACCCATCTCTTCGGGAGCAAGCTCACTAACTCGGGGGGAAGCTCCTTAGAGAGAATTTCCCTAATCTTTGGCTTTATCACCTGGGTTCTCATTTTTCAGTCCCCTCTTAACCTTCCCCAGGATCTCCGCGAAAACTTCGTTCCTGTTCTCTGGAGTCAGCCAATAGTACTCTCCCAAAGGCCTGTACCTCTCAACTAGTTTCCTGTGAACGGTAGCTAGGAGGGGCTTTTCACTCTTGAGAACTAGGCCGAGAGCCTTTAAGAATTCGTTGCTCTTGAACTCCATTGGCCCTATCTCATCTATTATTATCAGGTCAGCTTCCCTGAGGGCCCTTGATATCGCTGGAATTGCGACCCTCTCAAAACCCTCAATATCTATAACATACTTTCCCAGCCTAGGTTGCCCGTAGCCAACGTAAGCCAACCTGCCAATTTCACCCGTGTCGATCGCTATCACCCTAAAGCCAACCCTCTTCGGGCCGCTCCTTATCTCTTGAGTTATTATCCCTCCGACCTTGTAGCCCTCTCGTCTTATTTCATCCGCTATCCTCTTGGCTAATGTTGTCTTCCCAACTCCGGGCATTCCGCTCACGAAGAACCTCATGGGTAGAAGTAGTCGTGAGGCTTAATAACGTTAAGGTATCACTGCCTTCATTCCGTTGGCCCTGATGACCTTGGGCACTACATTGTAGCTCTCCCATATCACCTTTTCTGAGATGTCCTCAGGAGTCCCACGCCAGAGAACCCTACCGTATTTGAGAACAAGGATTTCATCCGCGTAGTTGAGGGCTATATTAAGATCGTGGAGAACAGCCACTATGACCTTTTCTTCCTTGAGCTTGAGTAGGAGGTCGACAACTTCTTTTGCGTGGTTTATGTCAAGGTGACTAGTTGGCTCATCCAGTAACATTACATCACTTCCCTGGGCTAGAGCCCTCGCTATTAAGGCCAGCTGATACTCGCCACCGCTCAGGTTGGTTATCAGCTCATTTTTCTTTTCCAAAAGTCCAACGCTTCTCAAGGCCTCTTCAACATCTCCACCACTTGCGTACGTTCCAAGCTCAACGAACTCTTCAACCGTAAAGGCGAACTCAGGGAAAGAGCTCTGAGGAACGTAGGAAACTATCTTCGCTCTTTCCTTAGGTCTTAGACCAATCAAGTTTATGTCCCCGTACTTTATCTCACCCTCCGGCCTTAGTATCCCAGCTATGCACTTAAGTAGGGTGGATTTCCCGGATCCATTGGGCCCTATTATCGCCAGCAACTTGCCCTTTTTAGCGGTAAAAGAAACGTTATCTAAGATTTTTCTTTTTCCGTACGAAAATGATATGTGAACGTTAAGATCAGGCATACAGCTCACCTCTCTTCTTCCTCATCAGGAGGTATGCAAAGAACGGTGCCCCGAAAAGAGCAGTGACTATCCCTATTGGAATCTCAACGGGCGGTGTTGCAGTCCTGGATATTAGGTCAGAGAGAACCATCAATATCCCTCCGAACATTGCAGCAGTAGGAAGTAGCCTCTTGTGATTCGGCCCGACTATAAGCCTCATTACGTGCGGGCTTACAAGCCCCACAAAGCCAATTATACCACTCTCAGCAACGGCAACGCCCGTCATTATGGAAACTGCAAATATTATCATCTTCCGGTACAGGTTAACATCCAAGCCCAGGGCTATGCTCTCTTCCCCCAACAAGAGGAGGTTTAGCTCCCTCCAGCTTAGGAACAGCAGAACTGCACCTAATACAGAAACCCCAAGCATTATCCCTACTTTCCTCCATGTCGCGAGGGCAAAAGTTCCAAAAAGCCACAGCAAACCCTGATGAACTTTATCCTTGTTCATATAAAGAATGTACGAAGTTACGGCATGAGAGAAGAATCCCACAGCTATTCCAGCCAGTAGGAGAATGTCAACAGGAATGTGCCCGTTGACCTTGGATATTGAATACACCAAGTAAACAGCAAGGATGGCCCCAAGGAAAGCCGCAACTTCAATATACCTGGTGTTGTAAACTAGAGCCAAGGCCGCCCCTATAGAGGCTC